>CAZSTZ010000205.1:0-7824 GCA_964609515.1 uncultured bacterium
GCCCCTACGCTTGATTTTTTATTCAACGCAAAAAAAATAAGGTAGAAGGGGACCAGTCCCAATTCCCCATTCCCAATTCCCCATTCCCAAAAAAAACCATGACAGTAAAAATCGCCCTGTCCCTACCCGACTCAGTGTATAGTCGCGCCCAACAACAGGCCCAGTTGAGCGATCGCGACATTACCGACGTCCTCACAGAAGCAATAACCCTATCCCTCTCTCCCGCCGGTATCCCATCAGATATAGAAGGCGACTCCATTCTCAAACCCATTACCTCCTTATCCGATACCGAAGTTATCGCTTTAAGCCAGTTGCATAAGGAACCAGAAGACGATCGCAGGTCTAGCGAACTCCTCGACAAACAGCAAGCAGGAACCTTAACAGAAGCCGAAGGCCCAGAACTCTGGAGGTTAATGCAAACCTATCAAACAATGTTATTGAGGAAAGCCACAGCCTTGCGAGTCGCAGTCCAACGCGGTTTGAGGGAACCACGCCATCAGTCCTAGTATTTCAGAAGCGATCGCTTTCATCAACAAGTCCAAAAGAGCCCCATCCCCCACCACCAACCCATCCGTTAAATCCGTTACAAAATCCGCTGCCAAACTCCCACCACCAACCCATCCGCTACACAAACTAAAACTTCTTCCTCTGGCCCCCCCCTTTTCAAGGGGGGCGGGGGGGGGGATCCTTCAACATCCGCTGCTAACACATAGCTACATGGCCCCAAAAATGGCCCCAAAAAAATTTTCAGAAAACCCCTTGACAAACGCAAATTTTTAAAATACAATAAAACTTATCCGGGGGAGCTCGCCCCCACGCTTGACTAATTATTCAACGTCCCAAAAATAAGGTAGAAGGGGACCAAAGCAAAATCTCTATCGCTAAAGCGATTACTACAAACTAACCTTTGTTACCCACCAGAAACCGGGTTTTTTGCAAAAACCCGGTTTCTTAAAATCTTCTGTCGCCAACCAACCTCGTTTGCCCACCATCAACCCATCCGCTACATCCGCGTACAATACCGCTGCTAACATTCCCCAAAAAAATTAGCCTGGGAAAAAACTTCCCAGGCTAACGCATATCTATTTAGCAGACCCAATAAACAGTACCTACAGTTGCTTCACCTGAGAAACCAACTGAGCCACCATATCCTTAGCACTGCCAAAAAGCATCATCGTCTTATCCTTATAGAACAAGCCATTATCAACACCAGCAAAACCAGTGCTAAGACTGCGCTTAATCACAATCGTATGCTTCGCCTTATCAACATCCAGAATCGGCATCCCATAAATAGGACTATCGCGGTCCTCCCGCGCCGCAGGATTAACCACATCATTAGCCCCAATCACCAAAGCCACATCAGTCTGATTGAAACTAGGATTCACATCATCCATATCGTAAAGTTGGGGATAAGGAACATTAGCCTCAGCCAACAAAACATTCATGTGACCCGGCATCCGTCCGGCCACAGGGTGAATCGCATACTTAACCTCAACACCCAGACCCTCCAACTGATCCACTAACTCCTTAACCGAGTGCTGCGCCTGGGCCACCGCCATCCCATAACCCGGAACGATAACCACAGAACGAGCATACCCTAACATCATCGCACCCTCTTCCGGGTCGATACTGCGAACCGTCTTATCGACCTTACCGCCGGCAGCAGCAGCAGCCGTGCCACCCTCGCCAGTACCAAAACCAGCAAACAGCACGTTAGTCAAAGAACGATTCATCGCCTTACACATAATGATAGTCAGGATAATACCCGACGCACCCACCAAAGCACCAGCGATAATCAACAGATTATTCATCACCACAAAACCCGCCGCGCTGGCAGCCAAACCAGAGAACGAGTTTAACAGCGAAATCACCACAGGCATATCGCCGCCCCCGATAGGGATGACAAACAAAATCCCCAAAACCAGGGAAATACCTACCAATCCCAAAAAGACCGGCACGTTAAAAGGCGTCACGCAGATATAAACGCTACCCGCGACAAAACCGCCCAACAGCAAAGCATTAACAACCTGCTGCAAAGGGAACAAAATCGGCGAACCGCTCATAATGCCCTGCAACTTCGCAAAAGCAACCATCGAACCAGTGAAAGTCACGCCGCCAATTAAAACGCCCAGCACCGCAGTAATAGTAGTAGGCAGAGGTGGCGCATCCGCCGCAGCCAAATAGCGCCAAAACTCACCAACCGCCACCATAGCAGAAGCAGCACCGCCAAAACCGTTGAACAAACCAACCATCTGAGGCATGGCAGTCATCTCAACCTTATAGGCAGCGATCGCCCCAATAACCGACCCGACGATAATAGCAATCAAAATCATCTGGTAATTGAGAACTTCCCGTTCCAGCAGAGTTGCCACAATCGCAATCAGCATCCCAATGGAAGCCCACAAATTACCCTGGCGGGCAGTGGCGGGAGAACCCAACTTCTTCAAGCCGAAGAAGAAAAACGAAACCGCTACGATGTAGCTTAACTGAATGCCAGTTGGCAGAAAATCGCTCATGCTTTTGCCTCCTTTTTCTTAAACATTTGTAGCATCCGGTCAGTCACCAAAAAGCCACCGACCACATTAATCGTAGCTAACACCACAGCAAGCAAGCCTAAGATAATGGTAATATTCCAATCCTTATCGCCTGCAATAATCAGCGCCCCCAAAACCGCAATGCCAGAAATAGCATTAGCCCCCGACATCAAAGGAGTATGCAGGGTGGGTGGCACTTTATTAATGACTTCAAATCCGGCAAAAGAAGCCAGAACGAAGACAAATAAAGCAGCAACTAAAGTTTCAGCAGTCATATTAATAGTTCCTCGTCGTCTAGAACTTCATCAGCAAACATCTCATTTTCGCTCTTACCTCTTACTCTTACTCTTACTCTTACTCTTACTCTTACTCATACTCATACTCATACTCATACTCAAAAATAAGTAGAACAGACATCCCGTCTGTAGTAAGAGCATAGAACAGGCATCCCGTCTGTAGTAGAACAGGCATCCCGTCTGTAGTAAGAGCATAGAACAGACATCCTGCCTGTAGTAAGAGCGTAGAACAGACATCCAGTCTGTAGTAAGAGCGTAGAACAGACATCCTGCCTGTTATGAGCTTAGATAAAAACAAAAATTCGATGCACCAGAGCCTCAGCCAAATCGCTAGCAACTAACCAGCAACAGCCAAAGCATCCTCAACTCGTTTATTGCGAATTTCCCCAGTATGGGCAACGCAAGCACCAGCAACAATCTCATCCTCAAAATTGAGTTCTAGCTGGTTATCCTTATTAACCATCAGCTTCAACAAAGCCGAGACATTCTTACCATACAACTCGCTAGCGTGTACCGGCATAGTCGAAGGCAAATTCACGGGACCGATAATAGTCACCCCATTATATACGATATCCTTGCCAGCTTCCGTGCCCTCGCAATTACCGCCCTGCTCCGCAGCCAAGTCAACCACCAAAGAACCAGGACTCATGCCATCCAGCATTTCCTTAGTAACTAAAACCGGAGCCTTTTTACCCGGAACTTGAGCAGTGGTAATTACAACATCAGAAGCAGCCACGCGATCGCAAAGGACTTCGCGGGTGCGTTGTTTCGACTCCTCGGAGATTTCCTTAGCATAGCCGCCCTCGGCTACAGTATCTTCTTCCAGAGTGACATCCACAAACTTCGCCCCCAAGCTTTGGACCTGTTCCTTTACTTCCGGGCGAATATCGAAAGCTTCCACCACAGCACCCAGACGGCGACAAGTGGCGATCGCTTGCAGGCCGGCAACCCCCGCCCCCATCACCAAAACCTTAGCAGGTCGGATCGTACCCGCCGCAGTCGTTAACATCGGAAAGAACTTGGGCATGGCCGTGGCCGCGATTAAGGCCGCCTTATAGCCTCCGATATTAGCTTGGGAAGACAAAGCATCCATAACTTGGGCCCGACTGATGCGGGGAATCATCTCCATGCTAAAGGCCGTCACCTTCTTTTCTGCCAAGCTGCGGACGAGGCCCGGATTGCCCAAAGGATTGAGAAAGCCGATGAGGATCGAGCCCTCCCGCAGTTGGTCCGCTTCCCAGTCTTGGAGGACGCCCACTTTTAGTAGGACATCGGCCTCTTTCCAGAGTGCAGCAGTATCGGCCACTATTTTCGCCCCGGCCTCTTCGTAGTCCTTATCCGCAAAGAAAGCCCTCTCACCGGCCCCTGCCTCAACTTCAATTTCCAGACCTTGCTTGACTAACTTAGCCACCACGTCGGGAGTTAAGGCCACGCGGCGTTCGTTGACATGGCTTTCCTTGGCGATCGCTATTTTCATAAACTCTCCTTTCTGCTTTTACTACGCTGTCATCTTCTGGCCCGCAGGTCCAGAATCGAGTCTAGGGCCTCGCGGCCCTTATTGGCGGTTCGCCATCGAGCTTTAAGCTACAATTATGCTGGCGATCGCCGAAACTCTTTGAGTTCTTTAACTTGTCATAATGTTTTAAGCAACCTCCCACGGGATTTTGTTAGCTTTGCTACCATCAGCCTCATTAGGAGTTAACTTGACGCCGACATTATAAGTTTTTTTACTTAAAACTGTCAGAGCCGTAAGTATTTTTAAATACAGAAAAATTAGAGGAGATTGTTATGAAACGTTTATTGTCCGCCCTAGCAGTTACAGCAGGACTTTTAAGCGGCTTGCCCTTAGTAACTCTGGCCCAAACTAATCCTGGATTCACCCTCTTTGGTGGCCCTGAAGCAGCAAATCAGCTAAACTATCGTTTGGACTCCGGCAGCGCCGGAACGTGGGACCGCTATCGCCTGCGGATACCAGCAAATAAACTCAACCTGGCAGTGGCCCAGGTATCGATTTTGTATCCAGACTATTACAGAGGGACATTTGACCCAGACAAAGTAGAGATTCGGATAAAAGGAGAATCTGTCCCCCTAGATGAAGTAGTGTGGGACCGAGAAAATCATTTTCTGGAAATTTACCCCGCAGAACCAATTCCAGCCGGCAACAAAATAGAAGTAGTTCTTCATAACGTTAGAAACCCCCGCTTTGGTGGGATGTACTATTTCAACGCCAACATTCGCACCCCCGGCGACGTCCCCTTATTGCGCTATGTCGGCACCTGGGTTTTGAGCATTCAATAGACTAAAGGCAAGAGGCAACTAGGGATATCCAAATAAATAATTCTCCCGATGGTTGGGTGAAGTGAAACGAAACCCAACAAAACGATTGTATTCTTGGAGATTTTAATTTTTGGAAGTCCCTTGACAATTAGCAATTAACAATTAGCAATTGACAATTATCCAGAGCGTGTTAGGATAAGAGATCGTGAGTTTTTGGAGGAATTAAAATGACCAAGCGAACCTTGGGCGGAACAAGTCGCAAAAGAAAAAGAGTATCGGGCTTTAGAGCCAGAATGCGCACCAAAAACGGTCGAGCCGTAATCAAGGCCCGTAGAAAAAAAGGAAGAGCTCGTCTGGCAGTCTAATAGACTTCTTGTAGAAGTCAGGCAAAAGGCAAGAGGCAATAGGCAATAGGAGATGGAATTGTTGATTTCAGCTCTAAAGTAAATCTAATTTTTACAAAAAAAAACGTCATGTTGCCCAAAGCCAACCGACTCAGGCGAAATCAAGACTTTAGCAAAGTATATGAAAAAGGAATTCGCCAGAACGGACCAGATTTGGTGTTAAGAGCTTTGCGATGTCCAAAAGAAAATGCGGAGGCAAACAAAGCAGAAAGCAGCCAAACTGCCAAACCAACCCGCATCGGGATTTCGATAGGGAAAAAAGTAAGCAAGCAAGCAGTGGTGCGAAATCGGCTCAAAAGGCTGATTCGCGCTGCCATGCGGCAGTTATTACCAAAGATAAAACCGGGGTGGGATTTGGCGATCGTCGTCAAACCAACAGCCCAAAAATGCAATTATCGCGAAATTCTGCAACAATTAGAACAGTTGTTGGCAAAATCGGAGGTTTTAGATGGGTATAAAAGAAGAACCAATTTATGAAGGGGGCCCCCATACAGGAGATTTAATCCTAAACTTATTGGTGGGCTTGACAATAATTGGCCTGCCACTAACAGTAGGGGCCATAGTAAGGGCCTTGTGGCTGCGATACCGCATCACCAATCGCCGAATCTCAGTAATAGGCGGTTGGATGGGACGCGATCGCACCGACATAGTTTACTCGGAAATAGTAAAAGTGGCCAAAATGCCCCGTGGTTTCGGTGCCTGGGGAGATTTGGTTGTTACCCTAAGAAATGGCAATCGTTTGGAATTGAGGGCCCTACCTCGGTTCCGGGAAATAGAAAGCTATATCAATGAAAAAATGGCTGCCAAAACAAAACAAGCAGAAACTAAAGCTTGACAACACTCCCCATTCCCAAAAAAGGGGTTAAAAAACTACAGAAAAAAAACTAGCAGCCCTAAAATTAACTAAGAAATAATGGATTTTGGTATCGGGTTTCTCTCAAATAACATAATGTTGCCGATTCTAGATTTTTTCTACGGAATCGTGCCAAGCTACGGATTAGCGATCGTAGCCTTAACTTTAGTAATTCGTCTGGGTCTTTATCCCTTAAACGCTGGGTCAATTCGTAATATGCGTCGCATGAAGGTAACTCAACCTTTGATGAAAAAGCGACAAGAAGAAATTCAAAAACTCTATAAAGACGATCCGGTCAAACAGCAAGAAGAAATGGGCAAACTGATGAAAGAGTTTAACCCATTGGCAGGTTGCTTGCCCTTGCTATTACAAATGCCCATACTATTCGCTCTATTTGCAACCTTAAGGGGGTCGCCTTTTGCCAATATCAACTACAGCATAAACTTGGATATCTTACCCCAAGAACAAATAGAACGAATCGAACCCAAAGCATTTACAACCTCCCCTCAAAATATTTATATTAACGACGGAGTACATTTCCCCATCATCGCATTGATGCCCGGCGGTAATAAATTGGCAGTGGGAGAAAAGCAAGAAATACAATTTCAAACCGTCGAAGGCAAACCCTTAAATAGTCTTTTCGAGGAATATTCTCAAAAAAACGTTAAGCCAACTTGGGAAGTTACCAAAGGCGAAGAAAGAGTCAAAATAGACGACGAAGGCAATTTAATCGCCTTACAACCGGGAGATGCTACCGTTCAAGGAACCATTCAGGGCATAGCAGCAGATAAAGGATTCCTCTTTATCGAAGCCCTCGGCCGCGTCGGAGCCTTTGACGAAGATGGTACGATTCACTGGGATATTCTCATTATGGTGATTGGTTTTGGTGTCAGTATTTACGCCAGCCAAACCATATCTGGAAAAGGACCGGGAACTAACGCCAATCCCAATCAAGATTCCATTAATAAAATAACCCCTTTTCTCTTTTCGGGAATATTTCTCTTTACTCCCTTACCAGCGGGCGTTTTATTATATATGCTCGTGGCTAATATTTTTCAGACAATTCAGGCATTTATTCTCTCAAAAGAACCCCTGCCTGAAAACATTCAGAAAATAGTAGATGAAGAAGAAGCAAAAGCTAAAGCCAAAACTGATAAGGGACGAGAAACACTACCCTTTGAAAAAGGACGTTCTAAAAAGAAAGCTTGATAAAGCGCGATGAGCAAAACTCAAACAGAATTAGCAAGGGAATGGCTGGAGGAATTACTAAAGCTAGCAGAAATACCAGCAACAGTAAATCCTCAAGAGCAAGAAGATTGTTATTGGTTGACCATAGATGAATCTAACCTCACTGTAGAGCAGATTTCTATTTTAATCGGAACCGATGGTGCGGTAATTGACGCAATTCAATATCTGGCTAATACAATTCTCAACATCAACAAAGAACCAGAAGAACAAGG
>CAZSTZ010000205.1:7924-12835 GCA_964609515.1 uncultured bacterium
AAAGGAAGTTTGCGCGTAACTCATAAAGGAAATTATCTGGAAGTGGAGGGTAAAGCAGAAACAATTGTCACTTTAACTTGCGATCGCTGTTTGAACCAATACAACCATCGCTTGGCAATGGAAACTTCAGAATTAATCTGGTTAGAAGAAGCACCACAAACAGCAGATTTTGTCTCTTTAGATGTAGAAAATAATCTGGAAGATTTGGTGGAAACTTTGCCCAGAAATGGCTACTTTAAAGGTAAAGATTGGATTTATCAACAACTATGTCTGACAATTCCCCAAAGGCAATTATGCGACCTAAACTGCGAAGGCATAAAACTGACCGCTACGGGAGAAACAACCTTAAAAGATAAACGTTGGGCGGCTTTAGAAGCATTAAAAAAACAGCTTAAATAGGGGTGAATCTCGATTTTTAATAAAACCCAAGGTTAAACGCTTTTTGTCAATTGTCAATTGTCAATTGTTAATTGCCTCAGAAAGTAGTAGGTTGGGTGAAGTGAAACGAAACCCAACAAGTAGGTACTTTATCGAGTACCCAAGCAGAAAACAGGCAAGATGCCTGTTCTACAGAAAACCAACAACTAACAAAAATGGCAAGGAGTTTTAAAGAAGAATTTGAACTCTTATTAAGAGCCCGTTATCCCATAATATATATTCCAACTAGGGAAGAAGAAAGGGTAGAAATAGCGATCGCTCAATTAGCAAAAGAACGAGGCAATAGAGCGGTTTACGTTTGGGATTTTGTAGAAGGATATCAAGACAATCCCAATTATATCGGCGCGGGCAAGCGCAACCCCCTCCAAGCATTAGAACTAACGGATAAATTACCAGAATCGGCCCAGGCCATTCTCGTTTTGCGAGACTTCCATCGCTTCCTAGAAGATGTCTCTATCTCTCGCAAGTTGAGAAATCTGGCAAAAAAACTCAAATCTCAACCCAAAAACATCGTTATTATCGCCCCCCAAATAACTATCCCAGAAGACCTCAGCGAAATTTTTACCGTCTTAGAATTTCCCCTGCCCGACGGCGAAGAAATCAAGACAGAAGTAGAACGCCTTTTAGTGGCGATGGGTCAATCTATCCAAAAACCTCTACTGGATGATACGGTCAGGGCCGCAAGGGGACTTTCCATAGAAAGGATTAGGAGAGTATTGGCAAAGGCGATCGCCACCCACGGCGAACTACGACCGGACGATGTTGACTTAATCCTCGAAGAAAAGCGCCAAACCATCCGCCAAACCCAAATCTTAGACTTCTACCCCGCCAAGGAAAATATCTCCGATATCGGCGGTTTGGATAACCTTAAAGATTGGTTGTTGCGGCGGGGGGGCGCTTTTTCGGAACGGGCCAGACAATACGGTTTGCCCCATCCTCGGGGTTTGCTGTTAGTCGGCATCCAAGGGACAGGTAAATCTCTTACAGCAAAAGCGATCGCCCACCACTGGCATCTACCTTTATTGCGCTTGGACGTGGGTCGTTTATTTGCCGGCCTGGTGGGGGAGTCGGAATCTCGAACCCGCCAGACCATCTCCCTCGCCGAAGCTTTAGCGCCCTGCGTCTTGTGGATAGATGAAATCGATAAAGCTTTTGCAGGGTTCGATAGTAAAGGAGATGCCGGTACTACCAGTCGCGTCTTTGGGACTTTTATTACTTGGTTGGCCGAAAAAACCTCCCCCGTCTTCGTGGTAGCTACCGCCAACAATATCCAATCTTTACCCCCAGAAATTTTGCGCAAAGGTCGCTTCGATGAAATCTTCTTTGTCGGGTTGCCCAACCAAGACGAACGCAAAGCAATTTTTGAGGTACATTTATCTCGACTGCGGCCCCAGAACATTAAAAATTACGATTTGGACCGCTTGGCCTACGAAACTCCGGATTTTTCTGGGGCAGAAATAGAACAAACTCTCGTCGAAGCCATGCACATCGGTTTCAGTCAGAATCGGGATTTTACTGTGGATGATATTTTAGAGGCAGCAAGTCAAACTATCCCCTTAGCGAGAACTGCCAAAGAACAAATTAATTTTCTCCAAGAATGGGCCGCCGCCGGTAAAGCCCGCCTCGCATCCCGATATGGGAGTTTAAGATTTTAGGCTTTTAAACTAGCCATCCAGATTTGAGCTTAAGGCATGCATGCAAGAGGCAAGAGGCAATAGTTAAGGCAAGAGGCATGCATGCAAGAGGCAAAAGTAGATAAGGAACAGAATATTCCCTATTCCCTATTCCCTATTCCCCATTCCCCATTCCCCATTCCCCATTCCCAAAGATTATGAACTTTTATGGATTTTTTAAGTTTTTAGTCGGTGTGATTTTAGCGATTCTGCTGCTAGCTGGAGCTAGCGTGGCAGCAGTTTTATATTTTGCCGCTAAATTAACCACCCTTCCCGACAAACCAGTTTTCCCTAACGAAAAACCAGTGGTAGAAAATGTCTCCCAGGTACAAGCAGCTCCTTCTAATAATGGATTGGAACCGGGGGCTTATAGGGCGGTGGTAGTAGAACCAATTGGTTTAATTTTAAGGGATACTCCCACTAGAGATGCCGTTCGTATTGGGGGTATTTCTTATCAAGAAAAAGTGATAGTTTTAGAAAGAACTGACGATGGAAGGTGGGAAAAGGTTCGGGTAGATGATGGAGGCGATCGCGTGGGTTGGGTATCCGGTGGCAATACGGAACCTATTAATTGATATTGGGTGCATCTAAATTGTTAATTGTTAATTGTTAATTGATATTAGGTAGTGAAATCCGAATCAAGTTTTTGGGGTAATCCCCGTGCTAAAAGAATAGGCGATCGCTCACAATTACAAACTAACGGAGTAGGGTTAATTGAGCATTAATAATCAATTCCCAATTCCCAATTCCCAATTCCCATAAAACTAGAAGATTAAACTATGGCAGTACTCGAAAAAGGCACCATCACAATTCACACAGAGAATATCTTCCCCATTATTAAGAAGTCTCTCTACACGGACCACGAAATCTTTTTGCGGGAACTGGTATCTAACGCCGTAGATGCCATTTCTAAACTTAACATGGTCTCTCGTACTGGGGAATATAACGGGGATATTAGCAACCCGGAAATAGAAATTAAAATCGATAAAGACAATGGAACTATTTCCGTTTCCGATAACGGTATCGGCATGACTGCAGATGAGGTGAAAAAATACATCAACCAAGTAGCCTTTTCTAGTGCCGAAGAGTTTATCAAAAAATATCAAGGAACCGAAAAAGATGGCGGCATCATCGGTCATTTTGGTTTGGGTTTCTACTCTTCTTTTATGGTAGCTAAGAAGGTAGAAATCGATACTCTTTCTTATCAAGAAGGGGCTACCGCAGTTCATTGGTCCTGCGACGGTTCCCCGGAATTTGAATTGGGAGAATCTTCTCGAAGCGAACGGGGAACTACCGTTACTTTGACCCTTTTAGACGACGAAAAAGAATATTTAGAACAAGCCCGGGTTCGCCAATTAATTAAAACTTATTGCGACTTCATGCCGGTTCCGATTAAATTGGAAGGGGAAGAAGTTAACAAACATAAGGCTATTTGGCGGGAGTCTGCTAGCAATTTAAAAGATGAAGATTATCTGGAACTTTACCGCTATCTCTATCCTTTTCAAGAGGATCCTTTGTTGTGGGTTCATCTAAATACGGATTATCCGTTTATTGTAAACGGCATTCTTTTCTTCCCCAAATTAAAGCCCGATGTTGACGTTACTCAAGGCAATATTAAACTGTTTTGCAATCAGGTTTTTGTTAGCGATCGTTGCGAGGAAGTAATTCCGAAATTCTTGATGCCTTTGCGGGGGGTAATAGACAGTACGGATATTCCTTTGAACGTTTCTCGGAGTTCTTTATTAAGCAACCGAACTGTTAGGAGAATTGCGGATTATATTGCGAAGAAAGTGGGCGATCGCCTCAAAGAACTTTACCGCGATAATCCCAAAGATTATACCCGTTCTTGGCAGGATGTCGGTACTTTTGTTAAGTTCGGATCTCTCAACGACGATAAGTTTAAAAAGCAAGTTGAAGACATCATTATTTTCCGAACCACTGCCAAATTAGACCAAACTGCCGAAGGCGAAAAAGAAGCAAAACCTGCGGTGGAAGTTCAGACGGAGGCGGGAGATGTTTGGCAAGAGGTAAAATCGGAAAGCGAGAGTAAAAATTACGTCGATTCTAAGGGGTTTTCTTACACGACTTTGAAAGAGTATTTGGAACGCAATAAAGAACGCCACGAAAATCGGGTTTTTTATTGTACTGACTCTGTTTCTCAGGCGACTTATGTGGAGCTGCATAAGAGTCAGGGTTTGGAAGTTTTGTTTATGGACTCTTTCATCGATACCCACTTTATTAGTTTCCTGGAACGGGAGTATAGCGATGTTAAGTTCTGTCGGGTTGACTCGGAAATTGACGACCAGTTAATAGATAAGGAAAAAGACTCGGAAATTGTCGATCCGAATACTCAGAAAACCCGCAGCGAACAGATTAAGGAGTTGTTCGAGAAGGCCCTTGGGAAACCGAAGCTGAATATTAAGACTCAGGCCTTGAAGTCCGACGACCCCGTGGGGACGCCGCCAGCGATGGTGTTGTTGCCCGAGGCCATGCGGCGGTTGCGGGACATGACTGCTTTGTTGCAGCAGGAGAAGATGGAGTTTCCCGAGGAACACGTTTTGTTGGTGAATACGGCCCATCCTTTGATTAAGAATTTGGCCAGTTTGGGTCAGGGGGGGATTATTCAATCTGGGGGCGAGTCGCCGTCGGCGGAGTTGGCCAAGATGATTTGCCATCACGTTTACGATTTGGCATTGATGGCCCAGAAGGGGTTTGATGCCGAAGGGATGAAGGACTTTGTGGAAAGGTCTAATCAGGTCTTGACAAAATTAACGGAACGTGCTATTTAGTAGTTCGTAGT
>CAZSTZ010000206.1:0-12772 GCA_964609515.1 uncultured bacterium
ACCATTGTTTTTTCTTTCTTTTCTTTTGTTGTTTTGGTTTCGCTTTTGGTTTCTCGTAGAACAGGCATCCTGCCTGTTCCCCATTACCTAACTAAATGCGGAGTTCTTTCGGGTTCTGGATATTTGCAATCCGCGATCGCCTCTTCTTGGGCTTTAATAATTCGCAAAGCTCCCACCAGATGCTCCAGCTTATGTATATGAGCGGGGGTAAAGTGAATGCTAAAGCCTTCCCCATCTCGGGCGTATCCGGGGCATACCAGAGAAGCCGAGTTTTGTTCTTCGTGAGTTGCTATGTACAACCAGTCTTCGTCTTCTAACTTATAATGAGTGTCAGTCCAAGTTCTTAGCATCGCGGTTCTTCCTTTCTATTTTCAGAAACCCGGTTTCTTGGCCTTGTCCAAAAAACCCGGTTTTTTGACCGCAGTGGGCCAACTTTTACATGGCCCAAACGGCCAAAACGCTAGATATGGAGTGTTGGCCGACTTTGGTTGCGGGCCAACTCTACCAGTAGCGGTTGGGTTTTGTTGATTTATTCATCAACTATTTTCATAGTAGCGGCTGTTGATTAAATCGTCAAGTAAAAGTTGAAATTTTAGTCAAAAAAGTCTAAAATGCTTGCAGGAGGTAAGATGCCGTCAGCACCCCGCTCTAAAGATGCGAGGCTTCGGGCCTCGTTAATTTAGATATGCTGACCCGGCTAAGTGCTTCGCGCACTGCGTCATCAGCAAGCGTTTAAGAACCTACCTTGGGATGCCTCGCCAGTCCCAAGCCCTAGAACTAAATAGTTAAACAGTTGTACGAGGGGTAGAACAGTGCTATTTAGACGTACCGACTGATAACCTTGCCAAGGCGAACATTACCCTGCTTGCAGGAGTTTTACTTCTATGCGTACAGCTCGAAAGCACGAGTTCATAATTGCCTGAACGAAAGACGAATGCAATATGTCACCGTCATTAGTAAGGCCAAGGCGGTAGAAGATTAGGGAGGATTTTTCCTCCCGCCCTTTAAATTTATGGCGGTTGAAACCGCCTGAGTATAATTCCCTCCGCGAGTTAAAACATCGCGGCTCCTATTCTCCCACTCTTTTTGCCGTGGAAAAAACTTTTGGAAAACTAATCAAAGAAGCGCGTAAGGACAGGGGTTACTCTCAACGAGAGTTGGCCATCCACTTAGGAGTGGACTTTACTTACCTGTCCAAGCTGGAAAACGATCGGGCCGACTATGCCCCAAAAGAGGACGTCATTCGGGCCCTGGCCAGAAATCTCAGTTTAGACGAGGACGAATTAGTCTTCCTCGCCGGCAGGATTCCCCAGAAGTACGAACAGGTACTTAAAGAGAATCCGAAAGAGATGCTAGCTCTGTTCCGCAGAATGGAGAACAATCCCGATTTTGCACGAGAAATATCTCGAATCACAAAAGAGAGAAAACGAAGGTGAGTATTTTAAAACCATATCGCTTTTATCCGAAAGAGTCTATCGAACGTAAGGCCGACGAGATTTTGTGGCGGATGCAATCGGTAGGGAATTTTGCTCCTAAATGGCCGCTAGAGCCGTCTTTAGTAGCTGACTTTCTCGATTTGGGAGTAGTTTGGGACAAAATCGAACCGGATGAAGGGGGGGCGATCGCGGCCCGCATATTGCCAACAGAAAGACTGATCGAAATCGACGAGGATATATTGGATAAACCCGAAGGTTTCCAAGAATCAACCCTCGCCCACGAAATCGGTCATTGGGTATTGCACGTCAACCAAGACGAAGCAGATGGCATTGTCAAACAGCTAGAATTAGACCTCGGTAATTTTGCCGAGGAAGAAAAATCCCAAGAACCATTTATATGTCGCGGTCCTAGTGGCAGTAAAATCGAATCTATAGAATGGCAAGCTCAATATTTTGCCAGTTGTTTGTTAATGCCCCGCCAAATTTTGCAGGAGAAAATTAAAGGCAAAGATTTAACGAAGTGGTCCCACCTTTATAAACTAAAAGATGAGTTAGGAGTGACTATTTCTAATTTAACCCATCGCCTGCAAGATTTAGGCTTAATTTCAATTCCCAAAGGCAGCCGCAAAATTTATCCCGGTTCTGCCAAACAAGAGGAACAAAAAATGCTTTTTGGATAGATTAAAGGGAATGGGTAATTAACAATTAACAATTCCCCATTCCCTATTCCCTATTCCCCAAAATTGCTAAGAATATCCCTTATCCTCAAACATTTCTGGGTCTTCGGTACGAAGGTTGGCTAAAATGGTAATTTTACGATGAGCGGGAACTCTTAACAGGGAACAGGGAACGGGGAAGAACAAATTTAAAATTGACGCAAACACCATTAAACTACTTTTTTTTAATAACTAGATGTGCTAGTTAGTAAGAAAAAAATCCCAAATCCGTTCCCCGTTCCCCGTTCCCCGTTCCCGAGCATCAATGATGAGCGCAAGCTAAACACCGAAGAGCCACATTTCTTCGCAAGAAACCTGCTTAATCTCCCTCAGCCCCAAAGTTTCTAAATAAGAAATCCACTCGGCGGGAGTATTTTCTATTTCCAACGCACCCACTACCCGGGCAACGCTGGCTATCCAAGGAAGGGTCGAAATTTTGTATCCCTGCCAATCGGTATCTAAACTCAACCAATCGGGCAAGCTGTTGGGGTCAAAATTAGTTGATAATTTCCAGTTAGCCCGAAAACAATACATGGGTTCTTTTTTCGACATCATCGACTCAGTTTTAAAACAGCAAAATTTCCTTACAACCTTAACAAACTTATTGCTAATTGCTAATTGCCATTCCCCATTCCCCATTCCCCAGAAAAATTAAAATTTATTCCGCTGGCTCCCCCCTTATTAAGGGGGGCGGGGGGGCTCCTATTCCCAAAAAGTATTTATTTTTTGCTACCAGCTACAGCCAACTCTTGAACCAGGCGCTTTTGTAAATCTGCCATCAAATTTTCATCGCTTCTGCGGGCTTCCCAGGGGCCCGAAGCAATCCCCCTAATTGTCCATTCTCCCTGCATAAAATCTTCATCTTCTGAAACAGTTCCCGTATAATCAATAGAACCTTGGTCTCTGGTGAGGTAGCGCTTAGTAAAACTAACTTTGCGTCCGATAACCTGGCCGCTAATGGTAGCTTCTCCTAAATAATTGTCGTCTAATATATTGCCGCTCAAAGCATTACCAGTTTGAACCAAAGTTGCTTCAAACCGGGTAGGCTCTCCTTCTTGCCAGTAGGTTCCCAACCAAGTACCGCTTAAGTCTGCCATTGGATTTTAATACTAATAAATTGTTTTCGACCGAAGATAAGCATTCGCTCTAGGGTCTTAAGAAAAGCTTAACCTATATTAGCTCGGTTTGACAAGTTTAAATAAGGTCGGATATGCTAGGATGATTGATGGTCCGTCTCTCGCGGAGAGATTGGGTAATTGGTAATAGGTACTCCAGACAATTTATGAAACCCCAGCTTGATGCTTTCCAAATACTGAGTCAGTCTCCGCCAGGTACTTCTACTTGGCAGTGGATTTTATCTAATCCTATTCCAAAAACCGATAAAGGCGTTCTGGCGCGTCCGGAGCAACCGGGGTTGACTCCGGGTTACGAACCTAAATTTTTATTAAAAATGGCTACTGGTGCTAGTTGCCAGTTAGGAGATTCGGTGCCAATGGTTGTGAAAGCGGGAGTTTTTATTGCTAAAGTAGGTGCTATTGTAGTTGCTCCCGTCTATGTTTTGTTTCAGTTTCAGAAGAGCGATCGCGTATATGAAGTGTGGATAGATCGTCATGCAGGCAACCATCTGCCTTCTCCTTTGCACCGCCTTCAAGAAATGTCTTATTTGAGTTTTTTGTTGATTGAAGAACGCCCCCAACCGGAGCGGGTTATTAATATCGAAAATAAAATTGATTGGGCTCGATTAACGGCAAAGGTTGAAACCGTGCCGCCTTGGGATAAGACGGCTTTTAAAGCTGCAACAGCTACAGCACCCTCAGCCTGCGAGTTGTGGGCAAATAAAAGCGAGGGGGCGGTGTCAAAGAAAGCGATCGCTCTTTTAAACGATCGCTTTCGGCAGGGCGATCGCAGTTTGGGCGAATACAAACTCAGCCGACAGGTATTAGCATTACCCAAACTCAAACAAAAGCAACTATACAAACAGCTACACGAGTTTTCCGATTTTAACCAGCAAAACGATCCTAGCAGCGAACGCAAAAGCGGCGAGCTTAGGATGGATGATGTCACATATATTTGGAAAATTGATTATCTAGATCTGAGCATGACCATGCTCTCTGACAATCCCAGGGACCCAAACCAGACCGCAAGGGTTTTATCTCTCCTCAGAGCCGACGAACTTTGATGCTTTTTAGATATTATAAATTACAACAATGCAGAATCTATCCTACAGCCCTCCTGCCTTTCTCAAAAACGGTACGGCCATGACCGTCTATGCCGCCCTTTCCCTGCCCTCCTCTTGGGAGAAAACCATCGCTCTCCCAGAACCCCTTTACCGAGAAACAATCTTTACAGGAGCCAACAACGTACCCATATTTGGCGCGATCGCCATTCCCGAAAAACCCCGGGGTACTATAGTCGCCACCTATGGCATTACCGGCACCTTAGAAAATCAATTCTATTTAAGAGTATTGGGTCGCAAAGCATATTCCCTCGGTTATGCGGTGGTCCTCTTTGACTGGCGGGCTCACGGAAAAACGGCTTTGCTATCCCCCACTTTAACCTCCGACGGTTTGTACGAAGGGGAAGATTTTGTTTGCATCGCAGCCAAAGCAAAAGCGATGGGTTGCCCTCCTAATTTCTGGTTTGCGGGATTTTCCCTGGGAGGGCAACTGGCACTCTGGGCCGGGAAATCTGCCCAATCTCTTCCCCAACAAGCTCGGGAAATGGGGTTGCAAGAGAGCGATATTGCCGGAGTGGCGGTAATTTGTCCCAGTTTGGAGTCTAACAGGTCTCTCGAATATTTGGAACGCCACCCCATCGGTCGGTATTTGGAAAGGGCGATCGCGAAAAACTTGAAAAAGTTAGCTTACGAACTCTATAACGCCCATCCTGGAGCTTTCGATCTAGAAGCGATCGCCCGCGCTAACAGCATCCGTGGTTTCGATCGCGAATTGGTTATCCCTCGTTTGGGTTTCCCGTCGGTGGAGGCTTATTACGAAGCGACCAGTCCTATCTATTTTTTACCTAACTTAAACAAGCGAACTTTGATTGTTTATGCTGAAAACGATCCTCTCTTCGATCCGACTCTAGTACCGGAGTTAAAAGCTATTTGTCACCAGAATGAGGCGATCGATTTGCTCTCCACTCCTTACGGCGGTCACGTCGGTTATATTAGTAGTAAATGGGGACGGCGACGAGCAAAAGATACCGATATCTGGTGGGCTTGGAATCGCGTATTAGAATGGATAAATACCCGAGACTTTTGATTGTATAAAAGCTCGTGCAAGCACTCTTCGTGCTTGCTACGAACTATCTAGTCTTTTTCTAAATATTTAGCCTCAATTTCTACAATAATTCCTCGTTCTTGAAGTTGCACCAGCGCTACGTTAAATTGTTCTAACAAAGAACTGTTATTTGGGAACATAAAACCGTAATTTTCTCTAGCAAAATAAAAGTCAGCCACTCTCAAACCCTTTTCTGGATTTTGACGCAAATAATATTTAAGAGTTGGAGTATCGAAAACTACTCCATCCACTCGATTTTCGCTCAAAAGCTCGATCGCTTGTTCTAAAGTATTGGTTCGGCTTAAGTTAGCTCCATATTCTTCCGCCCATCTTTCTCCGGTGGTATTAGTTACCACCGCTATAGATGCTCCGTTAATATCTTCCGGTTGCGAGAATCTTTCAAAACCTTGATTAGATAAAGACAGAGTTAAAGTAGTAGCGATACCTGCGGTGAGAGAAGATAGCGTAACCGTAGTGATTATCATCCAAACGCTCGCGATCGCCCGTCCGCTTTTAGTTATCGGGGCGCGATCGCCGTAACCCACCGTAGTCAAAGTAACTAACGCAAACCACATTCCGTTACCAACTCCCCGCCAGTAGCTAGCAGGAAACTGTTCCCTATTGCGACGCCTTTCGGCCAACCACAACAGATTGCCCACCACAAACAAACAGACCAACAGTAGGGCCACAGAAGAAATAAAAGCCAGCCCAAAAAAAGGTTGAATGCGGTCCCACAAACTCGGGGGCCTACTCGGCAGTAGTAGGCCAATCTCCGCCACAAAAAAAGGCTGGGTGAACTTCACTTGTTGGAGGCGATCGGAAGTAATGCTAATTGACCCGATAACAAAATCTAGTTGGCCTGTATTAATAGCTTCGATGGAAGCGGCCACAGTTTCTAGGGGAATTAGTTCGTATTCCAGTTTTTCCTCAGCAGCAATTTTTTGCCAAATCTCCACGCTTATGCCCCCAGTGGTACTTCCTTCTTGGATGACAAAGGGTGACGATCCTGCCACCCCCACCTTTAAACTTTGGGCCAGGGCAGGCTTCTGAGGAAAACCCAGAAACCCCACAAACCCCACCAGTAAAAAAAAGCACCTTTTTTTGTTTAACTTTGCCATGGAATCTAATTGTTTAATAATTTTGGCCTTCAATGAATTTGGTTTTTAGATGTTTGAGGTCATTTGACCCTAGCTTAGAGCTGGGAAAAACGTCCCAGGAAAATGATAAAGTTAAACTCTAGAACATCGCTTAAATTGGGACAGATAAATTAGATGGGCGCGGTAGACGACAAAACCATTGTTACGCAGTATTTTAATTCCACTGGCTTCGATCGCTGGCGGCGAATCTATGGCGACGGCCAAGTTAATAAAGTTCAACTGGATATCCGCAAGGGACACCAGCAAACCGTAGATACGGTGTTAAACTGGTTGCAAGCCGATGGCAATTTATCGGGTTTGTCCGTTTGCGATGCCGGTTGCGGTGTCGGCAGTCTCAGCATTCCTTTGGCCCAAGGCGGGGCCAGAGTTCTCGGCAGCGACATCTCAGAAAAAATGGTGGCAGAAGCCTACGAACGAGCTAAAAACACTTTAATCAAAACCGATAATGTTAGCTTTGCGGCCCAAGATTTAGAAACTTTGAACGGCAGCTTTCACACCGTTATTTGTTTGGATGTTTTGATTCATTATCCCCAGGAAAAAGCTGAGGAAATGATTTCTCATTTGTGTTCTTTGGCAGAGTCTAGGGTAATTCTCAGTTTTGCTCCCAAAACTTTCTATTTAACTATGCTGAAGAAAATCGGAGAGTTGTTTCCAGGACCTAGCAAAACTACTCGCGCTTACCAGCATCGGGAAACAGATATTATTAAAATTCTGGAAAGTCAGGGTTTTTCTATAAACCGTCAAGCTAGTATTAGCACCAGCTTCTATTTTTGTCGCCTTTTAGAAGCAGTTCGCTAAGGCATTTAGCTAAAATAAAGCAATCATTTTTTCCTGGGAAGATTGGGATAGCTATTCCCAATTCCCCATTCCCCATTCCCCATTCCCAAAAATTATGAGTCAATTGTTTTTAGCGATCGCCTCTATTTTAGGTGGTGTAGCTGTAGGGGCAGGAGCCTTTGCTTCTCATGCTTTAAAAGGTAGTTTGAGCGATGTTGCATCCGCAACGCTTCGCGAACGCTCCTTGGAAATTTTTGAAACCGGAACCCGCTATCAAATGTACCACGCCCTAGCTTTATTGCTAGTAGCTTTGTTATTAGAGCAAGAAAAATTTTCACCCAAGTTTGTAGGGGCTTCCGGTTATGCTTTTATCCTGGGAATCGTGATTTTTTCCGGCAGTTTATATGCCTTAAGTTTAACAAATATGGCTCTTCGGTGTTTAGCTTGCGCTCATCATTGATGCTCGGGAACGGGGAACGGGGAACGGGGAACGGATTTGGGATTTTTTTCTTACTAACTAGCACATCTAGTTATTAAAAAAAAGTAGTTTAATGGTGTTTGCGTCAATTTTAAATTTGTTCTTCCCCGTTCCCTGTTCCCTGTTAAGAGTTCCCGCTCATCGTAAAATTACCATTTTAGCCAACCTTCGTACCGAAGACCCACAAATATTAAATGGTTGGGAGCCATTACACCCATCGGCGGCGCAGCTTTTCTCGTAGGATGGGTTTTTCTAGCTATCTCTGCCTTCAATTTTCAATAATCGAAATCTTACCAATTATCAATTACCCATGAAAGTTATCGCACCAATTTTAACCAGTTTAATAGTAGGTATTTTGGCTGGCGCGAGCGCTATCCTTTCCGTGCAAAACGCCACTCCAATTTCTTTAAAATTTTTGAATTACCAATCCATTCAACTTCCCATAGGAGTAATATTAGCTTTTAGCTTTGCCGTGGGAGCGATCGTCGCCTCTATTCTCGTAGGTATTCTATTTTCTAAAGATTCTAAAAAGCAGCAACAAAGCGAACAACATGGGGATGTTTAAAGTCAGCTTTTGTTAATTGTAAAAAAAGCGATCGTCTTAGTTCCAGTAGCCAGAAACAGGGGGCATCTCAATATTGATATTACTCCCATAAAAATAGCGAGCAAGATGCTCGCACTTTTATTTGGCAGAATTAAATTAAAATCGATAAACTTGCCCGTCAATTAACAACCTGCTGATACCCTTAGCTTGTAAATAAGAAGAAGTTTGTTTCAACATCTTTCCATCCGGCAGCTTGAAAATTCGCTGGTTGCGAGCGGAAAAGCGTTTAGCTACCCGATGATTGTCAAAAACTGGCAAAGTTTTTTCTTGAGATTCTTCAGCAGGAATTTGTCCCAATTCCCCAAAAGCCATAAGTGGAGGAGTTACCAATTCCGTAGAACGATCTACCACCAAATAACAGATTTTAGGAATTACAGCATCAGAAAGAGGTAAAACTTGGACTTTAGTTTTCAAAGAAGGTTGGACAGATAGAGTATAAGGAGTTTCCAATTCTTCCTCTAATTCCTCATCATCCTCCAGTTCATCCCCTGCAAAATCTTCTAAATCTTCGGGAGATTCCTCATCAAACTCGTCCAGTGGCTCTCCACTAGAGAGCAATTCTTCTCCCAGTATTTCTTGTAAATCCCTTCTTGGCAGATCGTATTTTTCCTCATGGGCCTCCTCATCCTCATCCTCCGAATCTGAGGAAGAGCCCTTGCGTTTTCTGGGACTAGCAGTTGGAAACTCTTCATCATCAAACTCCCGTTCTTCATCCTCATCCAGATCGCAAGCAGAGTGACTTTTTTGGGACTGACTGTGCGATCGCTTTTGCTTTTGCTGTACCAAGGCTTTATATTCATCCACTGGCACCGCCCCTTGGAGGATGCGTCTAACAGTAGAACTACTCACCCCATAGCGATCTGCCAGAGTTACAGTATTTTCCTCAGTTTCTCGATATAGCTCGATAATTTCCTGTTTCTGAGCATCTGAAAGTTTTGTAGCCGTCATCCTTGTCGGTTGTGGTAGAAATATTTATTTCAATCGAAACCAGGGGAAAGAAAGAGCGAGCGGGGGTATCCGACCGATCTTCGCGAACCCTGGCTAATAAAGATTTTAGCTTGCATGGAGCCAAATTGTTTTTAAGAAGAGCCGCGCCTGCGTCTGCTTTGACGAGAGCGGGTCGAGATGTCATATTCCAGCACTGCACCAATAGCGAACAGTATGGCAGTAAAGACAAAAAACACTTCCAGTAAAGCGCCGCTTTCATAAGCTCCCTCAGCCTGAGCGTCGGCCCACTTAAAATACATATCCGCTATGTAAAGCGAAAATGTAGCTGCAGCGATCATCCGCCAGGACTGAGAAAAACGTCCGCCCCAGAAAGCCAGAAGCAATGCCGTAGCAACGATCAACAAAAAAACATCAGCAATAATGTAAAACAGATTGACCCCATAAGCAAAGGGCTCTAGGGTATCATCAATTTGTTCTATGAAGGCAGGGGCCAAGGACTCAGATTCTTCCTCTTCTTCAGCAGTTTCCTTAACAGCGGCCTCTGGTAAAACTGCTGCGGTTTGAGAATCTGAGTTTTCTAGTCTGGGAGCATTGGCCCTTGTCGCTTCTGGGGATGCTACTTCTATTGGCGCGGGTGTAGTATCCCCAACACCTACTGCAGGCAGTAGTCCAAACAACGTCGGAGAAGCTATCCAAATACCAAATAAGATCCCAGCTGTGGCTACTCCACCTAAAACTCCCCACTGCCAAACTTCTAAATTTAGTCGTTTGGAGGTAACAGCTAAAGTCATCCCCGACCCTAGAAAGATGTACGAGGCAATATAAAAGACATCTGCCAGGGAGACATCTGGGTCTAATTCCCACAACAATTCCCAAAAACCAAATATCACCCCGGCCAGGAAATAACAAAACATTCCCAAACCAATAAACAGCCAGACGTTACGTCCGCTGACCATTTGGGGGCTTTGCCAATTTCTAAAACAGACTATCGACGCTACTAGGAATGCCCCTAGTTCAAATACATAGGTGCCGATGGAATACCACAAAGGTAACTCTTCTCCTGGCAAAGGAACGCTAAATAACAAAAAAAACAGTAGTGCTACTACACCCCAGACAATTCCAGTAATGACAACAGTCTGAGCTGATAGCAAAGATTTAGAAGTAGAGGACTTTTCTGAAGGACTGCTCATAGGCTTCTTCCAAAAGGTATAACTAGCTTTTCATTATATGGATAATGTCAATTGCACGCTGACTGTGATTTTCAGCCAAGGGACTTGTGGAGGTAGCGAAATGGGAGCTTTGGCTGTTCTTTCTTTTCTTTAGCCACGGGCCCACTCTTTACCACTAGGAGATTGGTTTAACCAACCTAAAAACTGATTGCGATCGCTTGAAGGCATATCTTGGAGTATTTCATCAATACCCTCTACAAAGCTGGTATTACCAAAATAGTCTTTACCCAAGCGATAGAGTTCTTCCAATAGCATATTCAGATGATTGTCCTGCCAAGGAGGTAGTTGCAGGCAGGTTAAGGGCTCCACCGTTAGCAAGGTTTTAACTGCATCAGGAGATTCGGCTTGGGGGAACTTGCCCTGCTTAAAGACTTTACCGATATCTTTTTGAAAGGATTTAGCCTGTCTATTCCCCAATAAGTCTTCAACGTCAAAATAGACAGCTTGCAAAAGCAACAGACAACCTTGAGTAAACAAGGGAGAGAGGGCATCCCCACTCCCAACTTCTTCGCTAGTAAGCTGTTCTAAACGGACTTTCCCCCAAACGCTATAGCGATCGCTCTCTTCTAGCAAGACACAGGCTTTGCCACGGTTATCCGTTAAATCGCGCCAGAATGCCCTCGCCTCTTCTGCTTGTTGGGCATTAAACACGTTTATTAGGCGAAATGTCTGCCCCTGATAATTTAGTATGGGAATCTGTCGATCCCGCTTGGGGTGTTGAATGCTTGTAATTTCAACATCCTGCCTTTTTAGAATAAACATGACAGTATCCTGAACGGCTATGACTTGGTGAACTTGTCTTATCTCCCAGTGGTTTGTAAGGATTAATCCCTACAAGCGAAAAAAGCAAAAGATGCATCTCATATTTGTCATTATTCTTCTTCATCTTATTCGCTCTTGTCGAGTGCATCGAATCTTTGCAAATTACATTCTGCAATTTTTAATATAGGTATTAACTGCTTTTGACTTTACTTTAACAGGATGCTATATTGCAGTATCCTGTTGAGTCTAGCATAAAAGACTGTCATTAATGAAGCTCCCTAGCTAGCTCTAGCTGGCCCCTTAGCTCTCGTTGATTTTTAGATTTTGTATTTATCCCGGGGCATTCAGGTTTTGGCCTTTTAAAATTATGGCCAAAGTTCCTGTTAGACCTGTCCTTTTTTTAATCTTGCTTGCTCAATCAATTGATTTTTAGGGTACAATAGTAATAAATATTGGCATTTTACCAATGGGTGCGTAACTCAGCTGGATAGAGTAGTGACCTTCTAAGTCACCTGTCGCAGGTTCGAGTCCTGCCGCACCCGTTTTAATTTCTGTTTTAGTTTCTAGAGTTTAATTTCTAGGGACAGCCTAAACTGTAGCGGGAAGAAACCCCCGTCACGGTATTAACTCCCCTGGCCACTTCGCACATTAATTTGACCTGATAGCGATCGACCAGTGCATTAGAAAAATCGGCCCCCGCTATTTCTGCCTCAAAAAAAGTGCTGCTGGTTAAAATCGCATTGGTGAAAATGGCATCAGTTAAATTGGCCTTATCGAAGGTAACGCGATCGGCAAAAGCAGATGTCAAATCGGCCCCAGATAAATCTGCCTGAAAAAAAGAACCTTTGGTGATAATAGTTCCTCTAAGATTGGCCCCGTGAAAGTCGGCCCCGCGCATTTCTGCCCCTGCCAACGACGTACCTTCTAAGTTGGCATTGGCAAAATCGCGATACTGTAAATCGGTGAGGGTATAGTTGACAGTTCTCTCCTGGGCCGAAGCAGAGTCATATTGCATCAGCCAAAAACCCACCAGCAAAATTGCTACAGCTATTGTCAGAAGATACCTTCGCCAAATTTTATTAGCTTCCATAATTACCTTCCACCCCTACAACAGGGAGTTTAAAACGCCTTTATGATAACAGGCTCGCTGCCAGGAAGCTCTCAAAAAGTCCCATTGGCCCTTGGTTCCGGTGATACTTGTCACTCAAGCTGCACTCTAGCCTCACGATTTTGATTCCGTATTATCACGGTTCCTGCTTGGAATCGATCGCTTGCTGGAGGAGGAAAACGGGAGATGATAAAAGTGTCGAGTTTGAGGAAAAAGTTCTATGTGCTACTTTTAATCTCATCAAAACGCTCAAATATGATTAAAGCGTTTCAGTAG
>CAZSTZ010000207.1:0-11008 GCA_964609515.1 uncultured bacterium
TCAACAAAACCCGCCAACTTCACATCGTTAAAAACCGGACGATTAAAAGCAGCAATCTTAAAACCTTCCACATCCCCAGCAGTCACATAATTCGACAACCAACCCGGACTATAAAGCGGAACCATCACGGCATTTTCTAACAAATATTTCTGAACCGCTTTAACCTTTTCTTTCCTTTCCTCCGAGTTAGTGGTACTTCGCATTTCCTTCAACAAACCATCTAACTCGTCGCTGTGATAACCTCCCATCCAACCGGGAGAATGCCAGAGAGTATAAAGAAAATCTGGGTCGTACCAAGACCAACCCATCATACTAATAACTCCCTTCCCTTCTTCTAAACTATTTTCCTGTTTTATCCTCGCATTTAAAGTGCCGATACCCATCACTTCCACTTCTGCTTTTATCCCCACTTCCTCCAATTGACTTTTAAAAATTTCCATCGCTTCTTTCCGCTTCCCCCCACTCCAAGTCAACAGGGTAACTTCCAAAGGTTCGTCCTCGCTATAACCCAACTCCGTTAATAAACTTTTGGCTTTTTCTGGGTCGGGTTTTAAACTAAATTCGTCGCAAAGTTGGGCGTCATTGGGAAACATTACATCTGCCACCGGACAAGCAGAACTTTCCACCAAACCGGGCAAAACTTCCTCGCCAACTGCTTTCGGATCTATGGCATAAGCAATAGCAAGTCTGGCATTTTTATTGTTAAAAGGTTCTCTGGAAGTCACGAACTCTAAAAATACGACCTGCCCCGTATTTTCGGCAGTAAAAAACTGCAAATTACTATCATCTTTAATCTCAGAAATTTCTGCCAGTGGGGGTTCGCTTAAATGAATTTTTCCCGACTTCACCGCCGCCAAACGTTCCCGGGCATCTGGCATGGTTTTGACGATTAACTTCTTAATAAAAGGAACGCCGGCATTTTCCGCCGATCGCCCGTAGTTTTGGTAGTCCGGGTTCGGTTCGAGAACTAAGCGATCGCCCTGTTCCCATTCCACGAACTTAAACGGACCGGTACCCACCGCCCCATCGATACCGAAGCGATCGCCGTAATTATTTACGCCAGAAGGACAAACCATACTCCCAAACGGATCCGCCATCAAGGGCAGAAATGGGGCGAAGGGTTCGGATAGTTTGACTAACACCGTCAAGTCTTCTACAACCTCCACCGACTCCACCGGTCCCCAACTTTCTTTAGTCGGGTTCCGCGTCTCCTCGTTAATGGCCCGGTCAATGGTAAATTTAACCGCCGACCCGTCGAAGGCCGTCCCATCGTGACATTTAAGGCCCTCGTTTAAGGTAAAGGTATATTCGAGGCCATCTTCGCTAACGGACCATTCTTTGGCCAGGTTTGGTTGGAGTTGGCCCGTGTCGTCGAAGGCCAAAAGCGTCTCGTAAATTTGGTCCAGTATTTGTCGGGAGAGTGGGGAGGCCGTTTTGTGGGGGTCGAGGGTGTCCGCATCGCCGTAGCGGCCCCAAACCAGGGTTTCCGGTTCCAGAACTTCGGAAGTTTCTTGCGGTTGGTTATTGTTGCAGGCGATCGCCAGAGTGGCGACGGTAAAAACTAATGCGGTAAGGCGCCAAATTTTATTGCGAGTCATGTTCTCCAGATTGAAACTGATTTAATTTTTATGGTAATTAAAAGAATGTAGGAAATTTTAGGCAGGTACAACTTTGCTAGACCAAGAAGCTAAAAAAACAATTTTAAGAAAGATTCCCCACGGCCTGTATGTCTGCGGGGTGAAAGACGGAGAAGAAGTCAACGGTTTTACTGCCAGTTGGGTCATGCAGTCTTCTTTCGACCCCCCTTTGGTGGTAAATTGCGTTAAAAACGATTCTAAATCTCACGCCATGATTAAAGCTAGTGGGGTTTTTGCTTTAAGCGTTTTAGAAGCAGGACAAAAAGATTTAGCTCAGAAATTTTTTAAACCTCAACGTCGGGTTGGGAATAAGTTTGAAGATGTAGAATTTTATCTGGGAGAAACCGGTTGTCCGATTATTTCTGATACTCTCGGTTACTTTGAATGTAAGGTTGTCGGTTCTGTCGAAAAAGGCGATCATACTGTTTTTGTGGGAGAGGTTATCGCCGCCGGAGTTCATCGCCAGGGGGAACCTTTGTTATTAGAAAGTACCGGCTGGAATTACGGCGGTTAATTGTTAGTTGTTAATTGGCAATTAATGTAGGTTGGGTGGAGTGAAACGCAACCCAACTTTCTCGGTACTTAAACGCTTTTTCGATTGTTGACTTTTAACTACTGGGTTAATTGCCAATTAATGTAGGTTGGGTGAAGCGCAGCGAAACCCAACGCATCGGTACTTTAACGCTTTTTCGATTGTTGACTTTTAACTACTAGAAAACTATGCCACTGATTAAAGTTCAAACATCTGCTTCTAAACCGGAAAAAGGAGCAGTTGATAGTTTGTTAAAAAGCCTTTCTGGCGGTTTGGCAAAACATTTAGGCAAACCAGAATCTTATGTAATGACTGCTTTTGAACCGGATGTGCCGATGACTTTTGCGGGTAGCAGCGACGAGCCCGTTTGCTATATAGAAATTAAGAGCATCGGTACGATGAGTTCGGATAAAACTAAGGCAATGAGTCAGGATTTTTGCCAGCAGATTAATACTGCTTTGGGGGTTCCTAAAAATCGAATTTACATCGAGTTTGCCGATGCTAAAGGTTATATGTGGGGTTGGGATGGAAGGACTTTTTAAGAGGTTTTAGATCCCCCTAAATCCCCCTTAAAAAGGGGGACTTTTAACGGCTTATAGAAAGCAATTTAAGAAACCAGGTTTTTTGGAAAAACCTGGTTTCTGAGATATCAAAAAACGTTAAATTCTTGGCTCTCTTGACAATTGAGATGCTCCCAATGTCAAATGATGAAAATTGCCACTATTCAGATTAAAAACTTTAAATCTTTTCAAGATGTCGCTTTCGAGATTGACCCAGATTTTAATGTGGTAACAGGGGTTAATAATTGCGGTAAAACTAACTTTTTGGAGGCGATCGCTCTTTGGCACGAGTGTTTTAATAAATTGATTCGTCCGGCGGGGAAGAGTTATAAAGAGCTTTACAGAAAAGGGGATTTTATTTTAGTAACTACTCACGAAAAATATTTACCCTACGAGACTTTTAAAACTGTTAGAAGTTCTAATATTGAGGATATTTTTTATAATTGCAATCTCAAACATCCCATCGAATTAATTTTTAAATTAGTAAAAACGGAAGACACAGAAGAGTCAAAAACTTTAGAAATAGGATTTGCTTTGAAAGCTTCGCGGCTGAATTATGTTATCGAATTAATCGATTATAATAGCTACGATTTCCAGAAGTTTAATCAATTTTTTGCTAGCTTTCCCGCCCCCATTAGCGCGTCTTTTGCTTCTCCAGTGGCAGCAATTAAAGAATATGAAAAGTTTTTAACGCGCCCTCAAATTATTGAATCGATTCAAAAAAGAGCATCGGTTGAGGTTATTAGAAATCGTCTTTATTCTCTCTATCAAAATACTGGTAATTTGTCTCTTTATGAAAGATTTACTCGGGATTTAGCATACATTTTATTCGAGAACCAACAAGAAATAGAGTTTATTATTAAAAGCGATATTCGTCAAGATGTCGCCGCCGTTATTAATTACAAACTTAACAGTCAAGACATAGAAAAAGACCTCGCACTTTTGGGCAGCGGCACTTTACAAATTATTGTTATCTTGTTGAATTTATACGCCGCAGAACAGAAAGTTGACTTAAATTTAATCATCTTCGACGAACCAGACAGCCACATTCATCGAGATATTCAAAAACGCCTTATCGAAATTTTAACTCGATTTTCTGCTCGAAATCAAATCTTTTTAAGCACCCACAACGAATCTTTAATCCGCCAAACTCCCCTCCATCAATTATTCCATCTGGAGTTCAAACCGCAGCATCAGTACGCTGCTTTAACTAGCGATAAATTAACCGACGTTTCCCCTCATTTTCGGGGCATTTATCCTCTGGCAACTAATCCGGTTATTAGTTCGTTGGGTAATACTAATGGCTTAGATTTTATTAATGCCATTGAAGCAGATAGAATTGTTTTTGTCGAGGGTGCCGACGATGCTAAAGCAGTTTATTTGTTGTTGCAAAAGGCTGTAATTCCTAAAAATACTAAAAAATATGTTTTCTGGGTTTTAGGAGGTGTCGATCGCATCTTTAAAGAAAATACTAATATTACTTCTTATCGAGTCATTTTTGAGCAGATTAAAAACAATCTGACTTTATGGGAAAAATCTGTTTTAATCTTTGACCGCGATTATATCATCAACACGGATGGTTTAATTAGCGGCAAAAATACCAACCACGTTGGAGCCATTATTGACAAATTCCAATCGAAGTTATCTCTAAAAACTTACGCTTGGTCTTCTTATACCTTTGAATCTGTTTTATTAACGGAATTAGAAGTATTAGCTAAACTGTTAAAAAAATGGTTAGACTCCCAGGGTAAAGAGGCAAATTTAACTCTTTTAGCTAATAAAATTCAGGAGGTTTATTCTGGGGAGGAGTTAAAAGAATATTTTGAGAATCAATATTTAGAAGACCCTTTAGACCAGAAAAGTTGGCTTTACCAAATTTCTAAAAAATATAAAAATCTCAAACAGCGAACTTATGCCCTATTGGGTTCGGAGGTAATTAAAGTAGATGATGGCGATATTAAGTCGATGTATGAGAAATATTTGCGGCAGTGCATTAATTACCAGGAGTATTATAAAATCGCTAATAAGGAAGATGTCGAGTATTTTTTAAATGAGGTTTTGGCGGAGTTTTCTATTACTTTTGAATTAGAACGAGACTGGATGGCATTGTTGGAATGCGCGGACAGAGGTACATGGTTTAAAGATTGGGATTTTTTGAGAAATGTTTAACATTGATATTTATATAGCAGTCCTATTTGAGTTGTGTCCAAAAACCGCAGCGACTATCTTTGTCAGTTGAAGCGTGGTTAGTTGTTAATTCCTCAACTAACCTAAGTCAAATTAGTCTGACTTAGGTTGGATAGTTAGATGAGCGATCGCTCTTTTATTTTCCTTTTTCTCGTTCTGAGTTAATAATCCAATGGAAAATCCCCAAAATTTTACCAACATCGCCGATATAATACTCTTTATTATCGACGTCTAAGAGGCGATCGCGCAATCTTAAAAAACGCCAAACCGTTCCAGTTGTAACCGCCCCATAAACCGAACTAATTTGATTTCCCTCTGTTTGGTTAAAGATTTGCGCCCCCAACATTTGAGCCGCGCATTGTCCTAAACCTGCAATAATATCTTCTTTTTTAGCTTCCACTAAAGTAATAATTGGCGCGGTAATAAATAACTGTTCTGGAGACAGACTAATAATAAAATCGCATTCCCCATTTAATTCTTGAGAAGAATCTACAGTTAAATCTTTACCCGAAAAAAGACTAATTTGAGGTTTTAATTTTTGCGTTACCTCCAACAAAATAGGCGCAGTTATCATTTCAGATCGCGCCTTTTCTGTATTGATATTGATAGCCAAAGTCAGGTAATTTGCTAAGACAAATTCCAGATATTCGCTTTTAGCAACCTCTGGAGTATCGGCAAATAAATCGGTTTCTCGGTTAACCTTTAAATCGAACTTTTTGACAACATCTGCCAGTTTAAAGTTACTGAATCCCATTTTTAAAACATTTAACTCCAGAGGTAATTACAACAGAAATTTTGTGAGGGTGTTGGGGGCTTTCTCAAGCGGAGTGGGGCAAAGCATTCGGACATTAAATTTAATGCGCCCTTACCCAATTTATCGCCCGAATGCTTTGCCCCTACATTCCTATTTTTCCAGAAGAATTTTTTCGCGTTTCTCTTGGGAAATTGCATCTTGAAAATGCTTCTTCAAAGTATCGACAGGTAAGGGGCCTTGTAAATGATTCCAGGGTAAAACTTGCTCTAAATCCCAATTTTCATAAACATAAAAATCTAACTCCGGTAACTCTCCTCGCAACTCTTTAAAAGCTCGTTTATAACTCCCCAAAGAATCGCCATAACTTCGCGTTAATTCTAATAAATGGGATAACCGTCGATCGCCCCTAGAAATTAACCCTTGAATTACCGACCATTTATAACTTTCCGGGCGAAAATCTATCTTGCGCGATCGCAACTTTTTCTCCAACAACTTTAATCTTTTCTCTGCCTTCTGGTTAACTCCCAACCACTGAAACGGCGTATGAGATTTGGGCACAAACGTACTGCAACCTAAAGTCAATCTTAAACCTGGCGCAGCTTTTTTCAACTCCTCCATCATCCCTACAGTTGCTTCTAAATCTTCCGAATTTTCCCCCGGTATTCCAACCATGCCGTAGAGTTTTACAGCTTTTAAACCTCCCGCTTTAGCATTGATCGCAGCTTGGGTTATTTCCTCATTTTCCAGTTTTTTATTAATAATTTTACGGAGGCGATCGCTACCGCTTTCCACGGCTATAGTAATCGACTTAGTATCTCTTTTAGTCAAAATATTCGCCAGCTTTTCCGTTACCGTATTCGTCCTCACCGAAGCAATACTCAACCTCACGTCGTCGTATTTTGACCGACTCAAATAATCTAATAAACTCTCAAACTCTGGATGTTGCGTCACCGAAGCGCCCAACAAACCCAATCTTTTCGTAACAGTTAAACCCCGTTCTATAGCCGGAATTAAAGAACCTTCAACGCTGGCAGTTCTAAAAGGTAAAGTTAGATAACTTGCCAGACAAAAACGACACATTTCCGGGCAACTTCTAACTACTTCCACCATAAAAATATTTTCCCAAGCAGCTTTTTCCGTCACCACCGTAGAAGCAGATAAAGTGTTGCCTCGATAAGTTTGTTTTTCTACTACTGGGGGAATATCTTTATCTATTGGTTGGATGGAGTTAATTGGTCCGGTTTTACTTTGATAATTAACTTCGTAAAGACTGGGAATATAGATTCCTGGAATTTGCGCTAAATGTCGCAGTTTTGTCCGTCTGTCGGCGGTTCTAACTTGTTGATAAGCGTCGATAAAATTATCGATTAAATCTTCTCCATCTCCCAACAAAACCACATCGAAAAAGTCGGCAAAAGGTTCTGGGTTTGCCGTCAAAACCGGTCCGCCACCGAAAACGAGGGGATGAGTTTCGGTACGATTTTTTGTTCTAATGGGAATTTCTAAAGATTCCAGTAAGTTTAAAATATTGACATAATCTAACTCCCAAGAAAGGGAAAACCCTAATAATTCTGGTTGTTGCGGTAGCGGTTCGTTAATATCGGTAAATAGACGGCTGACTTGCAGATCCGAACGCATTGTTAGGGTCGACCAGACTATTTGATAGCCAAGGCTAGTTATGCCGACGGTATATTCGTTGGGGAAGGCAAATATGGTGGGGATGGCGTCTGATGTGGGAGTTGCGGGAGTGAAGAGAAGGCGTTCGTTATTGAAAATAGAGGAAGTCATATTAAGTAATTAACAATTAACAATTAACAATTAACAATTGACAATTAACAATTAGCAGTTATTTATATTTTAGTTTAAACCATAAAATTGTCGATGCCAAACTGAGGGTTGCTACGTTGGCGATGACTACGGGGATATCTTTGACTAAGCTTCCATAGATTATCCAGAGCAATACGCCAGTACAAAAAGTTAGAAACATTCCCAAGGAAATGTCTTTTGTGGATTTGGTTTTCCAAGTTTTTATGACTTGGGGTAAAAAGGCAATGGTGGTTAAACTTCCTGCTAATAAACCGATAATAGTTACGCTGAAAATCATGGGAGTAATTTTTTATTTGCTGAATTTAGGAGTCATTATACCAGAAGCGATCGCCCCTGTAAACTTGTATTCGGCGAGGGACGATCGCTCTTCTGTTTTTTTGAGCTTTAGGAGGTTACGAGATTTATTTCTTTTTGTTTTTAGCTTTCTTTAAATAAGACTCAGCCCAATTATATCGCACTCGGTCTTTTTTCAGCAAATATTCCACAAGTTCGCGACGCTTATTTTCATCTTTAGCATTTTTCAAAACTCGCTTAATTTCTCTATCTTCATCTCTTGGCGATGCACCGCGTTGTATCGCCTTTTCAAACCAAACTTCACCCTCTAAATAATCGGCGCGTTCAAAACAAATTGCCCCCATCAAAGTGTAAGGATGATGGCTCTTTTCATGGTATTCGATTGCTTTGAGCGCACATTTTTCTGCGTCATCTAATTTATTAATATCTCGAAAAGCACCGCCCCTAGTTGTTAGCAAAGCTGACTTTAGCTTATCTTCTTTAATTTTATCAAATTTCAAGTTTTCTGTCAGTTTTAAAGCTCGTTTAGGTTCGTCTGCACTTCGCCAATGACTGCTAGCATTTGGCAAATTCCATTTGTTTTGAGTCCGTTTATATTCCTGTTCGTAGAAAGTCGCTTCAATTTGGTGGTAAGTAGTATAAATTTTACCTGAAAAAAGTTTCCGTCCTTCTTTCTGCCAGTAATCGCTGTCCATTTTGTTCTCGTTCAACCAAGCTACTTCTGTTGGCTCTAATCGCTCTTTTTTCTCCAGCTTTTGCAGAAGAGCATACAACGGACTAGAAGGCGAGCTTGCTCTATAATTATCAACTTCGTACTTAGATTTTAATTGAGCGAAATGATTTGTTTGAACCTGGGTAATTATCTTTTCAAACCCATTAGCATTTAACCAATCAATTTCTGTTTCTCCCAGTTGCTCTCCAGATTCTATCTTTGACTGTAAATAAGTTGAGTATTGATTGAGAAAACTGGTAATCGTTTCTGTTAGTTCCCGCTTTTTCAAAAAGTTAATATCTGCCTCTGGAAGTCGAACGTTTGACTCAATTTTTTTGAGGACTTTGTACAAATGACTTTTGGGAGATGAATCTTCGTATTGAGTTGCCTTATATTTTACTTTCAAATTTCCAAAATCTCGCTCTTTTTCTTTCTCCAAAATAATATCGAGAGTCTCGGACAATTCGTTTTTTGCCAGGAAATCTAATTCGGACTCGCTCAACTGTTGGTCTGCATCGAGATTTTTTAGGATTAGATATAAAGGACTGCTGACCGATTTATCTGAATTTTTTGTGGCTTGGTACTTCTCTTTTAATAAAGCAAACTCCGCTTCTCTTTCTGCTTCTTGTTTTTGGAAAATTGCCAAAGTTTCCAATAGATTATTTTCCTCTAACCAATTAACTTCTGAATCACTTAACCTCTTTTCAAAATCTAGTCGTTTCAAAATTTCATATAATCTGCTATCGGGGAAATAATCTTGATGTTTAGCAGCTTGGTATTCACTTTTGAGTGCTAGAAAATGCTCCATTTCGCGAGAAAGATTGGCAAGCTTGTGTTGGTTGTTTTGTATTAGCCATTCCCGCTCTGAATTAGTTAGTTGATGTTCCGATTCGAGTTTGACCAGGATGGGATATAATGGACTTGATGGGGATAATTCAGAATTGTCAGTCGTTTCATACTTCAGTCTAAGTTTGGCAAATTCTAGTTCGAGTTTTTGAATCGATTCTACTCTGTTTTCTTGCTGCTTTTGGATAATTTCTACCGTTTCCAAAAGCTCTTTGTTTCTCAACCAATCTAGTTCAAAGTTGGTTATCTCAATTCCTAATTCCGCTTTTCTGAGAATAAGATACAAAAGACTTGTGGGGGACGAATCTTCGTATTTGAGTGCTTGATATTGAGACTTAAGGGCGGTAAAATGTTGTTGTTTTGTTTTATTTGCTTCGTTGCTCATTGGAGATAATCCTATTAATTAACTGTTGAGTATGACTACACAATAAATTGGTTAAATTTAGCAAACAATTCAAGTTCTTCGCTAGAGAATCGGTCAAGAAACCCGGTATGCATGAAAAAACCGGGTTTCTGGGATACCGAAAAACCGAGTTTTCACCAGAAACTTGCAGTAAATTGCGGTATCGAGCTGTTGGGTTCCGTTTCACTCCACCCAACCTACAATTTCTATAGTAGCAAATAACAATAATCCCGCCCTAAAAAGAGCGGGATTACAATCGCAATGCTGACATTAAAGCAGCTAATTTAAGCCAAGGTTTTTTCTACAGAGAAGAACCTACACCAACGTAGGCGCCGTAGAAGAAAAGACCTAATAATACAAGGATTCCAGTTCCGGCAACGGTGGCTACTAACCACAAAGGAATTCTTCCTGGTTCCGACACAGTTCTTACCTCTTTTTCAAAAGTTGATTCGATTGATTTTTGACCGCTAAAAAGTTGTGTTTTTCGTCGGTCAAACCCCTGCAACAAAGTGCGGGGGTTTAAAAATGTTATTTTGCTTTCCAATTAGTTGAAGAAATAACTGGAAAACAGAATACCGAGAACGAAAATCAAAAGCAAACCCAAATAGAGAGAAGTCCGGTTCAACTCTACTGGTTGCTTATTAGGGTTGTTACTACGATCTAATGGCATTTGATTCTGGTCCTATCTTTGAATAAATTGCATTGCTGCGATCGCGCCTAAAAAGAAAACTGTAGGCACTGCTAAGGTATGAACTGCCAGCCACCTGACTGTAAAAATTGGATAGGTAACAGGCTCGCTTGGGTTACGCCCGGTCATTATTTGAAACTCCTTTTTTTAAACTACTTAATGAACTCTTCAATTTGCTTTTTAGATTCAAAGCGATCGGAAACGATGGGCAACTCTTGCCGTTGTTGAGTAAAATACTCGTTAGGCCGAGGAGTTCCGAAGGCATCGTAAGCCAGGCCGGTACTTACAAATAACCAACCTGCAATAAATAACATCGGAATGGTGATGCTATGAATCACCCAATAACGAATGCTTGTGATAATGTCTCCAAAGGGACGTTCGCCCGTACTGCCACCAGCCATTTTTTTCCTCCAACAAACAACTAAAACACTAATTTTTGCTTGAGAGTAGAAAGAGTTTTTCCACTCTTTTTATTGCTTTTATCTCTTGGCTAGATTTTAACATATCCAGCCGTTTTTTAAGCGACTCAAATACTTAACTTTCTAAGCAAGATTACTCAGTTGCTTTA
>CAZSTZ010000207.1:11108-12638 GCA_964609515.1 uncultured bacterium
TCTGGGATACCATTATATTTTAATAAAGTCCCATTTTGACCGAGAATAAAACCTTGTTCTGGGTTGAAAAAGACGATTTTGTAAAAATTGGCAGGAACGTCTTCAACTTCCTGGTCTTTTTCCCAAGTTTGTCCGCCATCCAAACTCCGCAGCAAGTTACCGCTGCCACCAGAAACCCATATTTCATCTGGAGTCCGATAAGCTAAATCCAACAGGCCCCAACTTGTAGAATATTCTGGATTTATCGGTTCTTCCCATTCGTCGAGATTTTCTGGGCTGCTAAAGCGAAGTTGCCCGCCGCGAGCTAGCATCCACAGACGGCCATCTGTTCCAAAACCCATATTTTCCAGACGGCGAGAATTTTCGCGGTTATGGCCTTCCCAGACTTTTTGTCCCGGTTCCCAAGTGGAATAGAAATTGCCTTTGGCCGACACCGCCACATATTGGCCATCGGCAGAGCGAGAGATATTCCGCACTACTCCCAGGGCATCTTCTACCTGGGCCTTCCAATGTTGGCCTTCATCCTGGGTTTGATAGATGGCCCCGATGTCCGTTGTCATCTCCGCCGAATTTGGTCCCAAGGCGACTATGGTATTGGGCACCCCTGGCAGTTTGGCGCTGAGGGGGATGCGGGTCCACGATTTTCCTTCGTCATCGGTATGTAATAGAATCGAAGGTTCTCCAACGACCCATCCTTCTTTACCATAAAAACTGACCGATGTCAAGCGCACTGTTTTACTGTCGCCCAGTTCGATAGTTTTGGGTTCCCAAGTTTCCCCCCCATCTGTGGTTTCGAGGAGGGTGGCATTACTGCCCACAACCCAACCATGTTCGGGGTTGTCGGTAAATGCTATATCAAAAAGCTTTTCCTCGGTCGGCATTGATACTACCTCCCAAGGGTTGTAGCTCATGGAAGGTAAAAAGGCATTTTTGCAGCCTGTAAATAACAGGACTGCTGCCAATAAGATTAAAATTCTGTTGCCAATTCTTAAAATCGATTGCATTAACTTCTCGCAGGTAATGGGCCACTCGGCCTCGTCAACGTAAACCATATAAGCTTATAAAAAACAGAACTGCCAAAGCCAATGCGCCAAAGATGAGCAGGTTTTTTTGGCTTGGTGTCAGTTTGTTAACACCGAGGCCGTAACCTAAATTTTCCTCGAATCCAGAGGGGCCTTCTACGGGCCCGACGTTTCTAAATTGACCTTTTGCAGCTCCGCAGACGGGACAGCGCCAGTTGGACGCTATGTCTTCAAAGGCTGTTCCCGCAGCTATTTTACCGGCGGAACTTCCTTTTTTGGGCTCGTAAATGTAGCCACAGGTCCGGCATTCGTACCGATCCAGCTCTTGGGCTTCGGTGGCTTGCTCGCTCATAGTTTTTAACCTATTTAAGGGCCATTATGAGAATTTCTTAAATTATTATTACAGAATATGTTGCGATTGGTAAAGCAATTTTAATTTTTCATTCAGAAATTTTAAGATGGTTTCTGGGCCACCTTTGTCATCATTTCGCAAAATGGCCAAGTTGTC
>CAZSTZ010000208.1:0-12572 GCA_964609515.1 uncultured bacterium
TTTTTTGTAGGTCGGGTGGAACGCAGTGGAACCCGACGAAGATGTTGGGTTCCACGGAGGTCCGCACAACCTACCTTTAAGGCATTTTTCATTTTGGCGAAGGTATTGTTCAAAAAACCGGGTTTCTTAATTTTGAGCGATCGCCCACTCCAAATTAGATTGCCCTGTTATAGTGTTAAAAGCTGACAACCAAAGCTAAGATAAATTAACTTTAGTGACAGACGCTCTTGTCAATCTTTACCACAGTTAATTCATCGATAAACCGGAAACGGGTTTTTTTCCCTCACCCAGAAACCCGGTTTTTTTCCCAAACCCAGAAACCAGGTTTTTTGGAAAAACCTGGTTTCTTAATTTTGAGTCCCCTCCAAATGAGATTGCTATGTTATAGTGTTAATGAAGCAAGTAAATCAATGTTGGTGAGATATGCAAACTCAAGAACTAACAAGTAAAAAGCTGACTTTAGAAGTATCGGAATCTTTATTTCAAGAGTTAGAAGAACTGGCAGATGCGACGGACCAAACTGTAGAATCTTTAGTGTTGGGTTGCGTTAAAAGCGGTCTGCCCGCAATTGCCAAACAAGTACGGGAACTAGACGAATTATTAGCTAAAACTACTCCCGATAACCTTCATGAAAATATCGATTTTGGAGAGTCTGTTGGTGGCGAACTCTGGTAATTTTGAGCTATATATTCCCAAACAGGGCGATATTGTTTGGATAGATTTCACGCCTAAAGCAGGGCGAGAACAAGGGGGCAGTCGTCCTGCTTTAGTTATTTCTCGCAGCCAATCTAATCGTAGAGTTGGATTGGCAGTAGTCTGCCCTATTACAAAACAAGTAAAAGGTTATCCTTTTGAAGTTCCCATTCCCGAAGGTTTGGCAGTTTCAGGAGTAGTTTTAGTTGACCAAGTAAAGTCCCTTGACTGGCAAGCAAGAGCCGTTGAATTTGCTTGTAAAGCGCCTACGGAATTAACAGTTAATGTTATTAAGAAATTAAGGCTATTAATTCCTTTGCCACAACCAGAGTAGGTTTGTAGTTTTGGAGTTTTCTTGCGTAGGCAGGTTTTGGCGGCGATCGCTTTCAAAAACCTAACCCAGAAACCCGGTTTTTTGAAAAAACCGGGTTTCTTAAGTGCGGGAGCTAGCCTTTTTTCAAACCAGCAAAACTAACACCATCTTAACTGGAAGTAGCTTCATTAAGCATAGCTTCCAATTGATTTTGAATTTGTTCGAGTTGTTGGCGCGTTTCGACTATCCAAGCTTTTTCTGCTTCCTGCTGTTCGGGAGCTTCTTGCTGATATAATGCCTGCAGATCGAGAAGTTCGCAATAGAACGCAACTGTTCGGTCGATAACCATCTTTGTTAGTTTTATTTTAGCATCCACTATTAAAACAGCAAACTCTTCTATCCGATTCATTAATTGATTTTTAGAGCTAACAAAATTTTCCCAACCTATCTCGAAAACAACTTCTTTAATTGATGGTTTTTGCCGTTCTAGCTCTTCTTTTTTCTCCGGTTCTTGGTTGCCTTTGTCCTCTTTTTTAATCTTAAATGGAAATGCCTTAGTAATTCCGGCCACAGGAGCAAATACAGAACCAACGTTCCCCAAGACATCGCTAGCAAAGTTCATTATACCCAATGGTGACTTGTTGGCTTCTATTGATTTTTGCCAATATTCTTGGATGGTACTATTAGCGTTAATTCCATCAATTTCAACCATAATTTGACTGGAAGATTCCACGCTAACATTTTCAGATAAAGCCCCAAGATTAGAGCTAATAGTATTTAGGGCTAAATTTACTGGTTTCAGATGTTCGTTTATAATTTCGTGGAGCCAGTTTTCTAAATTCTCTGTTAGCTCTTGGTTCAATTTTTGAGAATAACTTTTTACCAGTTCTTCCTTTGTTTGGGATTGTTCGTTTTCTACCTGACCGGACCATTTTTGTTTTAGTTTTTCTTGCAAAGTGGTAAGCCATAAATCCCAGGAGCCATCTACTTCATTTGTAATTATTTCTTTAAAGCGATCGCTCAACTTGGAAGTTTTCACGCTAAGTCCGCTCAATTCTCCCATTTTTTCTATGACATTTTCCCGACTTAAGGCTGCAATTTTTCGTTTATTATGCCAAATACTTTCTGCCTGAAATAACTCATGTACGCATGGTTCGATTAACTCTTTTAATCTACTGGCAGGTGGTTTAATTTCATCTGAAAGTAAAATTGGTGAAACGTTCATAATCAACTCTCCTCAATTTGGTTATCCGGTATTATACCAAACTCGCGCTCGATGCTATTATGGTAGAATAAATCGTGCCGAAGTTAAACTCTGGCATTACAGTTGCATAACAGAGCTTGGTCAATCCATTTTTTCAATTTCAAAGAGATACACAACTATGGAATATGTATTTAACGCCGAAGCAGAAGCCCTTCGCGATGCCGGTCAACTCGAACCTGTAATATCTAAAACAGGAGAAGTTTTACCTTTACTTAAAAATCCTGAAACAGGAGAATTTGTAGTTGCTAAAGGTGTTTCAAATTCATCAGAAATTGGAACAATGATAGAAATAACTAAAGCTGTAGTTGATTTTGCTCAACCACTAATATGCCCAGCGGAAATTATTGCAGGTGTGGTGGCACAAGCATTTGAAAAAGAGGGAGATTATACTGCTGTTTTAAACGGTTTGAGTTCCATCCAGTCTAGCTTGGGAGTTCTACAAGCTAGCACTGCTTTAATTGGCGTCGGTACGGTGGGGGGCGTGGTACTATCCGCTGTGAATTTGCGTCAAACTTTGAAATTAAGGCAGGATGTAAAAGAGCAACGTTTGGAGGTAAAAAATGGTTTGATCGACCTGAAAAGTGCCCTCCAAAATCAAGGTTTAGAAGTTATGCAACGCCTCGGCGAAGTTGCTGAAGATATCAAATTTAACCAGCATCGCTTGGAACTTTCTAAAGCTTACGGACGGTTTTTAGAAGCAAGCAAGCTGATGAAAATTGCGCTGTCTATAGAAGATTTGAGTACCAGAAACGGCGAACTAGCTAATATCAGACAAACTCTCGGAGAAGCTGTTTCTATTTACAATAATCCTCATTTATTAGAAGAAACTTCTGCTGCCGGATATCTCCGCCGAGTGGAATGCGCTTGGGCGATCGAACAAGCAATTGTTATTAGCTATCAATTGCAAAAAGAAACCGCAGCAACGAGCGATCGCCTCTCCCATCTCCAAGAGAAAATTCGCCAAGATTCCCTCGCCGTAATTGACCGCTGCGAAACAGAAGAAGAACTGGATTTTCTCTTCCCAGAAATAACCCGCATTCACGATGGAGATTTAGCCGTATTAGAACTCTGGAAAAATCAAATTGATTGGATGCGATCGCTCTCCCCTTCAGAACAAGAAATGCTCGCCAATGCCGACTTCAGCGACTCAGAAATCCTCCAACCTTCAGAAACAAATACCGCGACAATAACCCAAGAAAAACTCCCAGAAGAACTGCTCTACGAACGGCTAAAAGAAAAATCCCATCCAGCATCTTTGATAGATCAACTCCGATTTTTAATGGAACCAGAATTGCGACGAGAATACGAATCATATATTAGCGAACAAGCCGCCGCTGCCGGTTACAAAACGTTAGTGCCCTCGAATTTAGAAAAGGCGTCAAATATGGCAGTGGCGAACCTTTTTTATTACCTTCAATTACGGGAGGAATCAGAAGAAGAAGTCGTAGCAGTTTAGAAGCTAGGGGGAACGCAGAAAAGCGAAGTAGAAAAAATAAAACTGTAGGGGCAAAGCATTCGGGCGGTAAGTTATGATAAAAAGCATAAATGTTAATGTCCGAATGCTTTGCCCCCGCCCCACGTTTAGCTCTAACCCAGAAACCCGGTAATTTCGGCAAAACCGGGTTTCTTAATGTTGAGCGATCGCCCCCTCCAAATGAGATTGCTATGTTATAGTGTTAAAAGCTGACAACCAAAGCTAAGATAAATTAACTTTGGTGACAGATGTAAACCCAAAAGCTAGAAAGAAGAAATTTAAAAAGTCCACCATCTATCAATAGTGAAATATGGTTGCCAAAAAACTGACATTAGAAGTTCCAGAATCAGTCTTTCAGCAGTTGAGCGAAGTTGCAGATTTCCAAGATCGCTCTGTAGAATCCCTCGCACTAAAATGTATTACGGGCAGTCTCCCTCCTTTGGTTGAAAAAGTACATAAAGTTAAGGAAATGCTCGATGGAATAACACCAGAAAATTTGCATGGTGAAATTGGTTTGGAAAAAGAGGTGGTAAATGGCGAAGTCTTCCACTAAATCTGGTTCTTATATTCCTGAAAGAGGGGATGTTATTTGGATAGATTTTATGCCTCAAGTTGGACGCGAACAAGCAGGTCGCCGTCCGGCTATTGTTATCTCTGGTAGGGGTTATAATGGCAAGGTAGGATTGGCTTTAGTCTGTCCGATTACTAACAAAATTAAAGGGTATCCGATGGAAATTCCTATTCCCGAAGATTTAGGAGTTTCGGGGGTAATATTGGCAGACCAAGTTAAATCTTTTGACTGGAATGGAAGAAAAGCAGAGTTAATGTGCAAGCTTCCATCCGAATTAGTAGATGATGTAATTGCTGCTCTAACAAATCTTTTAAATTAAGGAGAAGATAGTTAGGCAGAATTAAAGCGATCGCCTAACTCCCCCACCAGAAACCGGGTTTTTTTGAAAAACCCGGTTTCTTACATCTTTGTGCTTATAAGCTCTTGGGTTGAAAAACCCGGTTTCTTAATTCCGAATGCTTTACCCCCACCCCCACCTAATAACTCATAAACTCGGGACTCCCAAAAATTAAAGCCGCCTTAATTTCCTCCTCGCTATTTGCCAAAACATCCAAAGTAGTAGGAGAAAAATTAATCCCCAAAGTTTCGATTAATTTCTCCGCCGCCACCGGTTCGCCTCTACCTAACAAACCCCCCGCCAACGGCACCGCCAAACTGCTGCGACGAATCATCGTATCCGAGTTTAACCACGCATCTTTAGTATTGGCATAACCGTCGGGAGTAACGCAACCGTATAACGGCATTCCCAATTGGTCTAAAATGCCGTTAATGGGTCGAAAATTATCGACTTCTTTACCTAACGCCCTCATGGCAGATACTACAAATCGATAGGGATTTTTAAACTTGGCGTTGTAATATTCCTCCTGCCAAAACTCGGAACTATTTAATAATAAATCGATAACTTCCGCAAGATTTCCCCCCGTTTCTAAAAACCTGTTTGCCATCTTATTAACTAAAGATTCTGGAGGGCGATCGTTGGCCATCGCTTCAACTAATTTATAACTAATATGTCTGGCAGTAGATGGATGATTTGCCAAAATATCTAACGCTTCTTCTCCCTCCGCAATACCCCTACCTTTTATCTCCTTTCCCAGAAAAACCTTATCGCTAAAATCGTGGCGATCGCTCTCAAAATAAAACCCATTATCATCAGTCATATTTAACGGCGGATGTGGCAAACCCCACCCAGTAAAAATCCGCGCCAAAGCAACAACATCATCCTGAGAATATCCCCCATCAACCCCCATCGTATGTAACTCCAACAATTCCCGAGCATAATTCTCATTTAACCCCTTAAAATTACCTCGAACTCCCGGACTATTTGGCGCCGTATTTTGCCAATTATCCAAATACAACAACATCGCCGGATGTTTGGCAGTCGCCCCCAAAAGTTGCCGAAACTTTCCTAAAATATGAGGTCTAATAGCGTGTTGTTCGTAGGAACTAAAAAATAAACGATTTAAACCATTTCTGCCAAAAACATTAAAACGATTGTACCAGAAATCGACGAGCATTTCTTCCAAATGGCGCGGACTTTCTAAAGCGCGTAAAAATCTGCCTCTGGTTGCCTGAAGAAAGATTTTTTCCTCGAAGTTGCGCCGAATTTTTTGCATCGACCTCCGGTCTAATTTTAATTCTCTTCCCCGTCGTTCCAATTCTCGCAATTCTCTAACAACTTCCCCCGGTTTGAGAAACAAGGTATCTAAATATTGCAGGCTTTCTTTTAACTCTTTTGAATAAGGAATAGTTGCGGGTTGTAATTGAGTTTTAATATAAGCATCTATCCCCATATTTTCTACTTGCTGAATTTGTCCCGGAACCGGTCCTAAACTCAAACGGTTAATTAAATGTAAAATTTTTGGATTTGTCATAAGTAATTAATAATTAGGTAGGTTAGCAGCGGATTTAACGGATGAGTTATTGGTGGGAAAATCAAGTTAATCTCTTTGCTTTTTGCCTTTTGCCTCTTGCCTCTTGCCTTCTTCTTTTGTCATTGCGAGGCGGTGGGAAAACGAGTTAAGCTTTATTAAAACACAATAAGGTAAGCCGAAGCAATCTCATATTTAGGCAATAGGCAACTCGCAATGACAATTTTAAGCATTTTTATCACCAACAACCCATCCGCTACATCCGCTTCAAAATCCGTTGCTAACCAATAACCAAATTATTAATTATTAATTATTAATTACCCCCAAGAGATTTAAGAAACCGGGTTTTTTGAAAAAACCCGGTTTCTGGTTAGCGAAAAAGGTTAATTTCCCCACCAACAACCCATCCGTTAAATCCGCTTCAAAATCCGCTGCTAACCAACCCAATTGTTAATTATTAATTGAGAAAACCCATCCGCTACACAAACTAAAAATTTATTCCTCTAGCCCCCCCCTTTTCAAGGGGGGCGGGGGGGGGATCCTTCAAAATCCGCTGCTAACCAAACGTTCGTCAGCTTTTTGGAGAGCTTTTTCGGGATTAATACGATTAACTAAAACCTCCTCAACAGCCCTACCAATATTTTCAGAAATTTGACTGTAATTAGCAACAATCGGTCGCGATCGCGCATTTTTCATCTGTTCGTTAAACGTTTCTAAAACCGGATTTTCTCCCACAAAAACTTGATAGCTTTCGCTTTCCCTCCCAGGAATAGTAATCGGCAAATAACCGGTTCCCATCGCCCATTTTGTCTGGAAATCTTCGCTTAAAATAAACTCGAAAAACTCCCAAATCGCCGCTTGTTTTTCCGCGTCATCCGTCATCACATACAAATTTTCGCCCCCGACAACAGTGGCGCTAGTTTCATCCTTGGGAATGGGAAAAACTCCATAATCAATACCGCTTTGTGCCAGCTCCGCCAAAGTCCAAGGACCGGTAATTTGCATCGCCACTCTACCCGCCTTAAAATCTTCCAATTCATAACCCCTTTCCGGTGCCGAAAGAGTCGCCGCATTTGCTGTTAATAAATCCGACCACAACTGCAAAGCTTTAACCGCCCCGGGATTATTAATTTTAACCTCATTTCCCGCTACTAATTCCCCGCCGCCGCTAAACATAAAAGGCAGCCAACAAAAAACAGTCCACTCTTGTTTTCCCAGAGGTAAAAGCATCCCGTATTGGTCGATTCTACCGTCTTCGTTAATATCTTTTGTCAGTCGAATAGCGACTTCTTGGAACTCTTCCCAAGTCTCCGGCAATTTGTTAATTCCCGCTTCTTCAAACAAACTGGGACGATAAAAAATAGCCGTATTATTAGTCGCCATCGGCACCGACCAAATCTCATCATTTAATTCCATCGACTCGAAAAGAGAAGGAATAATTTTAGATTTTGCCGGAGAATTATTTAACCAACCAGACACCGGTTGAATTGCCTCTAATTCCAGCAATTGACCGGCCAGCATCGGAATTTGCCACAAAATATCTGGGGTGGCATCTCCTACTACCGAAGTTAATATTTTCGGCATCTGTTCCCCCGGTTGACCGACATAAAGAGCCTCTACTTCTATATTAGAATGAGACCGATTAAACTCATCTACTAAAACTTGAAAAACATCGCGATTTGGCGGCGGATTAATACCCTGCCACATCGTTAATTTAACCACACCGTCAGGAGTATTTGTCCCCGTTTGACAGCTACTAAATAGCAGGAAACTCAAACCAAAAGCGATCGCCACTTTAAACCATCGAAAAAATAATCTTTTCATACCTGTTAATTGTCTCGTTCGTAGTAATCGCGGAGCGCGATTTTATACCCATTCCCCCATCCCCCATCCCTCTAACTCCCCCGTTTAATAAAAATTCCTCCTCTGGCCTCCCCCTTTTTAAGGGGGACGGGAGGGGGATCTCAACGGGGGCGGGGGGAGCCCCATTCCCTATTCCCCAGAAACAATATCCTCAAACCACAACTCAAACCGATCGCCCAAAGCAGTCAAAGAAAACTCCGCCTCTGCCTGGCGGCGACAAGCAGCGCGATCGATATCCTCCAAACGAGCGATCGCCTCCACCAACCCCGACACGCTATCCGGTTCCACCAAAAAACCGGTTTCCCCATGCCGAACGATTTCCGAAGGACCGCCCCGACTATAGGCAACAACCGGTACTCCACAAGCTAAAGCCTCAATTGCCACGTTACCGAAAGCCTCCACCCACCGGGGAGTCATCAACAGGGCGCGACATTTACCTAACTCTGCTTGCAGTTGAGTGGTATTGAGAAACCCTAAATATTCTATAGGTGCATCTGGATACTTGCCCTTAACTGCTTCCCAATAATCCTTATCTTGCATTTTGCCCATAATTTTTAGAGGAATGCCCGTTTTATCGGCAACCGCCACCGCATCTTCCAGAGCTTTTTCTGGGGCGATGCGACCCAACCATGCCAGGGCAGAACCGGGAGTGGGATTAAAATTATACAGGGATAAATCGATCGCGTTACTCAAACACCGGCATTTATCGGCAAAAGGAAAAGTTGCCGCTTGGGCGAAAGTATAGAGACCCATAGTTTTGGGAAACCGACTCGCTACCTTAGAAGCGATCGCGTCCATCGCCTCCGAGAGAGAGCCCATACTGATTAAATGAGCGATCGGTTTCTCAAAAAACGGCGTCAGATAAAAAGGCAACCAGTCGTAAGCAAAATTAAGGATTAAATCAAATTCCTGCTGGCGATCGCGCGCGAAATCCCACATATTCGCCAACACCGAATTTCCAGGCATAATTATAGGCCCGTTCCGATCTCGATCGATAGCGGTAGGTTGCAGTTCCCCCGGAACCTCAATTATCGGAATCGAATTTAAAACCGACCCCGCAGGCGCAACTACAGTTATTTGATGTCCCCGCCTCTTAAGTTCCGTAGCGAGATTGAGCATCGACAATTCCACCCCGCCCCCCATACCGGTTCCCAGCACGCCGACGGAAGTGGACACAAATAATAGTTTGAGTAAAGGTCGTTCTTGTTTCATAATCAATCTATAGTTCGTAGTAACGAATGCCCGTCGTAGTTCGTAGTAATCGCGGAGCGCGATTATTGAATCTATGAGGTACAGCTTTTCGATCCCCCCTAACCCCCCTTAAAAAGGGGGGAACTTCAAAGTCCCCCTTTTTAAGGGGGATTTAGGGGGATCGCAATCTACCTCATTCATTCGAGAAAGGCTATAGCGATTAACTATTTTTTCTCGCGGAGCGCGATTACTACAAACAACTTAACTTTGTTGTTCCAACCAATTCTCTACATCTTCAACCGTCGAAAAATTCAATTGAGCCCGAGCTAATTCCTCTATTTGGGGAATAGATAAAGCCTGAATTTTTTCGCTAATAGGATCGGGAAGCGTACCAAAACGGCAAGTCAGGATCGTGCTAATTAGCGTAGCTCCTTCTTCGTGCTTTCCCCGTTCTAAACCACGTTCTAAACCACGTTCTAAACCCCGTTGCTCTCCGCGAACTTCTCCGCGAATTTCTCCCCTTTGGAGAATGTCTTGATAAATAACAGACTCCTGCATGAGTTCCTCCCGAAATAATTGACGAATTAAAGTGCGATCGAACCGCAAACCAGCTAAGATTTCTGCTGCCGCTGAAATATTTTTTTGTTGTGCTGGTTCTTCTATAATATCAACTCGTCGAGCGACCTGCTCTAATAAAGCTGGAGGTTCCTCGCTACGAGTTAAAGTTGCTAAAGGTAACAACGCCGGTTCGTTCAGAAAAGGTTCCGGCTCCTGTTCCCAAAGTCGGATGACTCGATAAGAATGTCGGGTATTTTGTACCTCGAACTTGTCTTCAAAAACTAGATCGGAAGCTGTTTCCTTCAAATAAATAACTATAGCGTTTTCAAATGAGATGTAAACAAGAAAGGGCTATTTACTACCAGCAAAAAATTCTGGAAACCCTCTTACCCATTCCCCATTCCCCATTCCCTATTCCCAAAAAGCGTCAGCCTTTTGGACACATCTCAAATAAAACTGCTATACCTGATTCACATCACACCAATACTTCCCGTACAACTGAGTCCAATAATTGAGCATTCTGTAGGGAATTGATGGATTAGAATAAGGTACCGTTTGAAATTCTATCTGGAGAATTGCATTGTCAATTTCCAGCATCGTTAAAGAATCAGAAACAATCGGTTCGGGGAGAATTTCTGTTTTTAAGATCCGAATATTTGTCGGATTAATTCCCCAAATCCAACGCACGAAATTGGCGGCGTAAGTTTCTGCCAGATATTTGCAAGTATTATCGTAAGCCAATTTTTTGATTAGATAGACACCTTTGCTGAATTATTACCCATTCCCCATTCCCCATTCCCCATTCCCAATTTAAAATTCCCTCTCCAGAACGATAACGCTTACTGGTAAAAAGGGGAATAATAGAAAGAAAATCGCTACTAAAACTAAAAAAGGATAAACTATGAAAACCATTATCGCTGTTTTTGGCCTCGGCGCCTTGCTCTTGGGTACGGGCCCGGCTGCAATGGCCCAAACAGAAGAACCAACTCTCTCCGGGGACTCCCTCAGAACTGTTGAGGGCCGTTCTCTGTCCGTAGACGACTACGAAAGCTTCCTTGCGGACCCCCAAACCAACGGTTTCCCAGTAAGGCAAGGCATCCGCCGTTACGAAATCCGCCGCCAACGGCAGCAAACCATAGAAATTGTACCCGGCCTTTCCATTCCCGCAGAGGCAGCGGATACTCAAGGAAATCCAACCGAGGTCATTATCGACGATCGCGGCGACAAGTCGGGCCAAGGCTTTAAGTTACCTGTCGGTTCGTTTTAATCAATAGATCCAGTTTCGGCGACAATTCCCAATTCCCCATTCCCCATTCCCCATTCCCCATTCCCCATTCCCAAATGACAGACTATCAATTTCCATCAGATTTTCAGTGGGGCACTGCCACCGCCTCCTATCAAATAGAAGGTGCCGTCGCCGAAGACGGTCGCAAACCCAGCGTCTGGGACACCTTCAGCGCCACCCCCGGACGAGTTCTCAACGGCTATACCGGCGCTGCGGCCTGCGACCACTACCACCGCTACGAAACCGACATCAAATTAATGGCAAAACTCGGAGTCAAGCACTATCGCTTTAGCATAGCTTGGCCCCGCATCATTCCCGACGGTCGCGGCCCCGTTAACGAAGCGGGCATCGATTTTTACAAGGGTTTGGCCGACTGCCTCCTCCAACACGACATCACACCTCACGCCACCCTCTTCCACTGGGACAGTCCCCAGGCCCTAGAAGATTTATACGGTTCTTGGCGCAGTCGGGAAATGGCACAAGATTTTGCCGACTATGCCGCCGCAACAGTCAGTCGTTTGGGCGATCGCATCTCTAACTGGATGACCATTAACGAAATTCCCTGTTTTACCCACATGGGTTATGCAGTCAACTCCATCCCGCCCCACGCCCCAGGAACTACCGTCGATACCTATAAAGAAGTCTGGCAAACCTCCCATCACGCCATCCTCGCCCACGGCATGGCCACCGTAGCTATTCGGGCAGCCTCCCCCGTTCCCTGTTCCGTTGCCTTAGTCGATAACATGGCCGTCACCGTCCCCATCTCCGAAACAGCCGAAAATATCGCGGCGGCCCAAAAGGCTCTCCCCCTTTGCGGGCAAAACGGCGGCATTATTTTCCCCGTTTTAACCGGTGCCTATCACCCCGCCCTATTGGAAATGTTGGGAGACGCGGCCCCAGATCTTCGACCGGGAGATTTAGAAATAATCAATCAACCCCTCGATGCGGTGGGGCTAAATCTCTATACCGGTACTTACGTCCGCGCTGCCGAAAATCAATGCGGTTACGAGTTTTTACCAATACCAAAAAGTTACCCCAAAATGGAAATGCCCTGGTTGAATATCCTCCCAGAAAGTCTTTATTGGGGCGTTCGCCATCTCAGCGAGACTTTAGAAACAAAAGATTTACCTCTATTTATTACCGAAAACGGTTGTGCGGCGCAAGATGAAGTTAACAGTAACGGAGAGGTAATAGATACCGACAGGATTATGTATTTGCGACAGTATTTTAAAGCAGCTTGTCGGGCTCTTAAGGAAGGGTATCCTTTAAAGGGTTATTTTGTCTGGAGTTTAATGGATAATTTTGAGTGGTCCTACGGTTACGATCGCCGTTTTGGTTTGATTTATGTCGATTACAATTCCCAAGAAAGATTGCCGAAAGCCAGTTTTCATTGGTTAGCTGAATGCATTCGGCAAAACCGCGTTGTTTGAGTTGGGGAATTGGGCAACGGATTTTGTAACGGATTTAACGGATGGGTTATCGAGGAGAAATG
>CAZSTZ010000209.1:0-12535 GCA_964609515.1 uncultured bacterium
ATTACCCATTACCCATTACCTATTACCCATTACCCATTACCCATTACCCATTACCTAAAATGCCCTCTCCACTTTGGCCTTACACCAGCCCCGGTATTCCAGACGAACTGTTCGATCGCCTCCCCGGCATTCCCATGAGCAAGCGAGAAGTACGGTTGCTTTTAATTTCCTATTTAAGACTTCAGCCAGATTCTATCGTTTGGGATATTGGGGCCGGAACTGGAACTATTCCCATCGAAACCGGTTTGTTGTGTCCCCAGGGCCAGATTGTGGCCATCGAAAGGGACGAGGAAGTGGCCAATTTAATCAGGAAAAATTGCGATCGCTTTGGTCTCGATAACGTGCAAGTAATAGAAGGTAATGCCCCCGAATGTCTGGAACAGTTGAGCGCTAGGCCCCATCGAGTTTGTATTGAAGGAGGCCGCGAGATTAAAGTCATATTACAAGAAGTCTGGCAGAGACTTTTACCTACTGGACGAGTGGTAGCTACTGCCGCTAATTTAGAAAGTCTTTATGCCATCTCCGAAGGCTTTGCAGAACTACAAGTAAGAAATGTAGAAGTAGTCCAGTCTGCCGTTAACCGTTTAGAAACCCGAGGTTTGCATCAAACTTTTGCTGCTATTAATCCCATTTTTATTCTCAGCGGGGAAAAGTTGGATTAAGTAATTAACAATTGACAATTGACAATTAACAATTGACAATTAACAAGAGCTTAAGAAAGAGTTATGTGCAAGTTAAATTTTGAGAAAATAAAGATAAAATGGATATTTTAAGCCAACTATCTTTAATAAAAAAACTATTATGCCTTGGTCTCGCATTCTCAGTGGAATTGTAGCGATCGTCGTCGCTTTAGGAATGATAATTTTAGGGGGATGGTACTTTACCGCAGGCTTATGTATTATTGTCTATCTCGGCCAATTGGAATATTTCCAACTAGCACGAGCTAAAGGGATAGCCCCAGCAGCCAAAACCACATTAGTAGTAAGTCAAGTCCTTTTAATCGCAGCAGTTCTCGCCCCCAATGTAGTAGATGCCATGTTTCCTCTAGCAGGAACCTCCATTTGTTTCTACCTGCTATTTCAACCCAAATTAGCCACCATCGCCGATATCGCCTCGTCAATATTGGGTCTATTTTATGGAGGTTATCTGCCTAGTTATTGGGTAAGACTGCGAGTCAGTCTGGAGCCACAACCATTCGATTATCAAATATTTGCCAGTCGAATGCCATTTATTGAGAGTTATGAACCTGACTCCTGGATGAACTTCTCTAATCTATCTATGGGCTTAAAAGTGACATTATTAGGTTTTGGCTGTATCTGGGCCGCCGATATCGGCGCATATTTTTTCGGTAAGTTTTTTGGTCGCATCAGCCTCTCCCAAATTAGCCCTAAAAAAACTGTAGAAGGTGCCATTTTTGGAGTGTTGGCTAGTATGACCGTAGCAGTAATTGGCTCTTGGTGTTTGAATTGGCCCGATTGGCCTTGGACCGGTGCGGTTTTAGGTATGCTCATAGGGGTTGCTAGTCTCTTGGGAGACTTAACAGAATCAATGATGAAGCGAGATGCAGGGGTTAAAGATTCCGGGCAATTAATACCAGGCCACGGCGGCATCTTGGATCGGACTGATAGCTATGTGTTTACAGCACCTCTGGTTTATTATTTTGTTACCTTACTTTTACCAGTATTGCAAACTTATTTTTAACAGACGAGACATCTGTTCTACGAAGAAGTTAAGGTTTAACAATTAATTGGCCTTTAGCCAAGATTTTCCCAGAAGTTAGGGTTAATTGCTCTATTTCAACCTCAGAACCTAAATCGATTTTAATGTTCTCGACGGGCAATTTGTTTTCTGTTGATGAAAGCTTCCACTCTAAAATTTGGAAAAGTAATTCTCGGGGACTGGTTACTTCAATAGCAGTTCCCATTAATAAAGAAATTGGCGAACAATTAGGGCTAGAAATAGTCGCTACAAGGGTTAAACTACCCGGTTCTATGACGGTGCGGGGTTCTTTTAAATTAATAGTTGAAATAATATTTGCACCGAGTTCTTCGTAGAACAGGCATCCTGCCTGTGGTAGGAATAGGGGCCTCAAAAAGTCGATAACTGCATTAGCAAGTATGGGGGACTCAAAAGATGCATTTAAGTCTAGTTCTGCTAGTTGAAGTTCGCAACTAATGGGAAAAGGTGCTAGTATTCTAAGAGGTTTCCCCCTGAGAACTTGACCCAGATTAATGTTAATGTTAGTGGCAGTAGCTTTAACTTCGGTTAAATACAGGCCTTGATAGATGGCAGCCCGAGCTACTAGGGAAACTTTGGGAATTGAGCCTTTTAAGAGTTGGCGATCGCTAGAATCTATTTTTACTTGCAGATATCCAACATGAAGCAATTGGGATCGCAACCATAATTGAACTGCCGACGAAAGTATTCGACTTACAAGTTGGCTGTGGCCTTTTTCAGATGGTGTCGTCGAACAGGCATCTTGCCTGTTATCTGCCTCCGAAAGGCAAAGGTCTGTTGGTGGATGGACTTGATTAGAATCTTTACTCAATGAACGTTAAATCCGCTAAAAATTAACAAAACGGTGTATTCTTTATACACTATTTGTATCTAATCCAACTTCAAGGAAGTGGGGTAATCTTGATATGGAACAAAGGCTACAAAAAATCTTGTCCCAGTGGGGAATTGCTTCTCGCAGGAAAGCTGAAGAAATTATTATAGCAGGAAGAGTGCGAGTTAACGGCAAAACCGCCAGTTTAGGACAAAAAGCCGATCCCGATCTGCATTGTATAGAAATAGACGGCAATCTGCTTCAACTGACAAATCGTCCTCAACCAGTATATTTATTACTGAACAAACCAGTCGGAGTAGTGTCAACCTGTGTAGAACCAGGCAAACGGAAAACAGTTCTGGACCTATTGCCCCAGAAATTGCGGGTCGGTCAAGGTATCCATCCAGTGGGGCGCTTGGATGTAGAATCATCAGGAGCTTTACTACTAACCAATGACGGTCAATTAACATATTGTTTGACCCATCCCAAACACCAGGTTGCCAAAACATATCAAGTTTTAGTAGAAGGCCATCCTTCCGAAAAAGTTCTAGAATCGTGGCGTCAGGGTATCATCTTATCTGGTAAAAAAACATTACCCGCCGAAGTCCGAGTATTAGAAAAAAGAGCTCCTTCTCAAACCTTGTTAGAAGTGGTTATATATGAAGGAAGAAATAGACTAATTCGGCGAGTAGCAGAGCAACTGGGACATCCAGTAGTTAAATTGCACCGTACAGCGATCGGTCAGATTAAATTACAATCCCGTGGAGAACCAATCTTGCCAGACGGTCAATATCGACTCCTAAAAGACGGTGAAATGTTTTTTTTGCAACAGGAAGGATGCCTGTTCTACAACTTAAAAATCGGTAAATTTTCCGGCGAACAGGCAGGAATTTGAAATATGAAAAATCAATTATTAAATTCATCTAACGAACCCTGGTTCGATCCAGAACAAGCAGAAAAATTAGCAGAAATTGGCGCCAAACTGCGCCAAACTCGCGAATCAAAATCATTATGCTTAGAAAAAATGGCAGTAAAGACGATGATTCGAGCCCCCCTGCTTGAAGCTATAGAACGCGGGAACCTCGACCAACTGCCAGAAGCTATCTACACTCAGCGTTTAATCGAGCGATATGCTAAGGCACTGGGCTTAGATGGAACACAATTCGCTAATTTATTTCCTACTAAACCCAGAGGCAAACCTGTTGAAAAAGAAAAGGTCTATCTTCCCCAGAAGTTAAAAGCTCACCATCTTTATCTTGTCTATATTTTTCTAATTATTTTCTCGATTCATCTAGTCTCTAAGTCATCCCTAGTTTCTTATTTGCCAGAGGAAAATTTTAATTCTGAGACCTCGACCCCTGCTGAAAAAATAGAGGAAAAAGAAGAGAAAAACCAGGAAGAAGAAACTCGTTTAGTTGCTAGTTCTTCTCAGAATCCTCTTGAAAATTCCTCCCAATCATCCTCGATTAATTCTTTAGAAAGTACCTATAAATCTCAGAACCAAGATAGACCAATAACTGTAAGCGTCATCGTTCAGGAAGATTCTTGGGTAGAAGTTGAAATTGATGGCAAAGTAGAGTTTAAAGGAATTTTAGAGCGAGGAACTAAAAAGACTTGGCAAGCAGAAGAACAATTAGTTTTTGTGGCTGGCAATGCCGGAGGTATCCTAGTAGCTTATAACAACGAACAGGCAAAGCAAATTGGAGAACCTGGGGCAGTGGAAGAATTAGTTTGGAAAGCCGATGACCCTGGTTATCAAACTGCAGAAGAAGTTAAAAATTAAACAAGTAATGGGTAATGGGTAATGGTTATTAACCATTACCCATAGCTATTAGCCATTATCCTCTTCTTGAGGCAAACGGCCATAAATCTCCGTCAGGGATTTAAGGCGATCGCTAACCTCACTCGTCAGCATCTCGGATCGGTAACGCCAGGCCCAATTCCCCTCGGCAGTGCTTGGTTTATTCATTTTCGCATCCCCTCCGAGACCCAAAACATCCTGCAACGGAAACAAAGCATAAACAGCCACCGAAGACATAGCTAAACGGATCAGATCCCAGTGAATACCCCAATCTGAAGTACAGCCTAAAAAGCGAGTAACTCGTTCCCGCGCTTCTGACGAACGCTCCTCAAACCAGCCGACCGTAGTGTTATTGTCGTGAGTCCCCGTATAAACTACCCATTGAGACCCGTTGTAATTGTAAGGCAAATAAGGATTATCGGAGCCCGAATCAAAAGCAAAATGCAAAATCTTCATCCCCGGAAACCCAAATTTATCTCGCAAAGCTTCCACCTTATCGTCGATTAAGCCTAAATCTTCTGCAATAAAAGGCAATTTGCCTAACTTCTCGTCGAGCAGATTAAAAAACTCCTCTCCTGGAGCCTCGATCCACTCTCCATTAATAGCAGTAGTTTCCCCTTGGGGCACCGCCCAAAAAGCTTGTAAACCTCTGAAATGGTCGATACGAATTAAGTCAACATAATCTAAGATTGACTGAATTCGCAAAACCCACCAGTGGAAATTCTCTTGTTGCAATCTTTCCCATCTATAAACCGGGTTGCCCCACAACTGACCGGTTTCGCTAAAGTAGTCTGGTGGCACTCCTGCCATTAGTGACGGTTCTCCCGTTTCTCCGTCAAGGCAAAAGAGCCCTGGATGAGCCCAAACATCGGCGCTATCGTGGGCCACATAAATAGCTAAATCGCCAAAGATTTTAACTCCATTGTCGTTAGCATATCGTTTTAGCTCGGCCCACTGACGGAAAAATTCAAACTGGAGGTATTTATGGTAGTAAATTTCATCGGTTAAGCGTTGCTGCCATTCCTCCAATGCTGCCGGTTGGCGGCGGGCGATCGCCTCATCCCAGGTATGCCAACTCGCCCCTTCGCGAACCTCCTTAATGGCCATAAACAAAGAATAATCGTTTAACCAATAGCCCCTGGTAGCGCAAAATTCCTCGAAAGCCGTTTTTTGTTCTTCGGTGGCCTTCTGCTTAAAATTATTGCAAGCCTTTTGTAGTAAAGAGTTTTTGGCTGCAATGACGCGATCGTAATCTACTTGATCCGCAGGAAACTCCGGAAATGCTTCTAAATCTTCATCAGTTAGCAAGTCGTTATCCCGCAACTTTTCTGGACTAATTAAAAAGGGATTCCCTGCCATTGCCGAATAACATAAATAGGGAGAATTACCAAATCCCGTCGGGCCTAGTGGGAGTACCTGCCATAGTTGCTGTCCGCTTTCTTTCAAAAAATCGACGAACTTGTAAGCTTCCGGCCCCAAATCGCCAATACCAAAGCGACTGGGGAAAGAAGTTGGATGTAATAAAATACCGCTAGCTCTTGAAAATACCACGAAAGTTCCTTATCTAAAATTTTTACATCGCTCCTAATAGCGATCTAGATCGATTGTACGACGAACTGGAGATTTTGCTCCCCAAAAAATCAACTCGATCTTTCTAATGCTTCCACAGTTACCTAAAACTGGGGCACAATCTAATATTCTTTTGGAGAATCAGACATCATTAATTCTTCAAGATTGGAATGAAGTACGTCGTTAAGGCTATCTAAGGGCAAATCGTTGGGATCGTAACCAAAAGGATTTTCTATTTCTAGACCGATCGCTTCAATACCTAACAAAGCAAAAGTTATGATTCCCATAGCAGGAATAGTCAACCAACCTAAATTTTCCAACAAAGTAAATGGCACGACCCCCAAAGAAATAAATAATAAATTTTTTAAGTGAATATTATAAGCAGGGGGAATGGGAGTATTTAAAATTCTCTCGCAACCGGTGGAGCTACTGACTAATTGTTCTAGTAATTGGTTATATGCCGTCAATTGAATGCTGTCGATGTAATCGCGATCGTACATTTTTTTGATGTACTCTCCAATCCATTTAATTGTTCTCAAAGGCATATGAGAGACATTCTTCAGTTCTAAATATTGCTTTTCGGTAACAAGAGATTTGATTTGTTCGTTGGCTAGTTCTTTCCTTAAATGTAACTTAACAGCTATAAACAAAACTGCTAGCAATCGAATGTTGGCGATTTTTTCGGCAGTATCTTCTAGATTTTTTTCGGGAATATTGACCCACAACAGCGTCCCCAAAGAACGACAATCAATGAGAATACTGCCGATCAGTTTGCGCCCTTCCCAAAAGCGATCGTAGGATGTATTCGTTCTAAAAACTAGCAATAACCCCAGAACGACACTAGGAATTAAGCTAACTAAAGCTGGTTGATTTAGCCAAATAGCACCGCTTTTATACCAAATCGTAATTATGGTACTAGCAATAATGCTAATTACCACTGGCAACCAAATACTAGGAACTACAGAACCCCTGAGATTTAAAAAAGCATTCAACCTTTTTTTGATTTCGTTATTCATTTTAAATGTATCCAAAGTTAATCTAATTAACTGTTTATTTTTGACTGAGGGAGGGATAGGGAAAGCTTAACGCTGTAATTTTACTCAGTCAAATTCAATTAGGTTCCCGACAAGTAAATAAAGAATCTGCCGATGTTACCGCTTCTCGAACGGCTGGAAGGTGTTTATTAATCACCTTCTTTACCTCAGCTTTTACACGATCGGACATGGCAGAAAGCCACCCATTAATATCGACGTGCATCCACTGTTGAGTTTCATCATTGTAAACGGCAAAACTGAGAAACCTTTGCATATTTGCCTTACCTGCCATCTCTGCAACATCTTTCATCATAAAATAAGTCGAGCCATAGAATGGTTCGTAACCTTGACGAAAATAAGTTTCCCAACCGCTCCAATCTAACCCTTTTCTTTTTAACATTTTTTCGGCAAAAACCATATTCATGCCTTCTACATAACAATCTAATAATTGAGCGTTTAAAAGATGGCCTATTTCATGGGATAATTGACCGTAAAAAGCATATTCTGAAGGTCGTCTATTTAGGTAAATAGTAAAATCCCCTGTTTCCGGGTTGTTAATAGCAGTTAAAGGTCTTGAATATAACTGTAAATTAACTTTATTTACCGAGATTCTTGGTTGGCCGTAAAGTTCGACTGCATAATTAAATCCTTCTGTAACAAAAGAATAAATCTCGGGATTTTCCAGGGAAGGTTCTAAAGCTTCAATCTGGGGAGTTGGGATTCTTTGAGCTTTAACTGGTTGGAGATAAACTGGAAAAACATAGCTTACTGTTACCAGTGAAATGCATAAAAGTATGCAGAACTTCCAGCTTAAAAATTTTCTCATCGATTTTAATTTTTAATTAGCATTTTTTTGATTAATTTTGATACACCTCAGTTATTGATTTTCAATCGAAACAGTTACCGCCGCTACGGCAATTAACATTTCATCATTTTTATCGTTAAGTTCGGCGATCGCCCTCCCTTCAACTACCATTCCCCCATACTCAATTTTAAGACTTTTCTTACCAAAAGGTAACACCGCCAATACTTCTTCTTGACGCACTTTTTCTGGATAAGGTACTGCCACCTGTACTTCGACAATCATCTCATCTGGATGACTTAAACCTGCCACTTCCCAAACACCGGGCAAGGCATTATGAGCTATGGCATTACGAACAGCCCTCGCGGCGGCCACTGTCGGTTCCTGTCCGTGTCGATCTACTCCCATGCCCATTTCAATAATCAAACGTTTCTTACTCATAATTTCTTTATTATTTTTAATTATTACCAAATTCTGATTTTAAATCTCGTCCCATCAAAGCCGCTACCGCTTCTTGCGGTGTAATCTTATTATTAAGTAAAAGATAAACTTGCCAAGAAATAGGCACGGGTATTTCCTCTCTTTTCGCAATCTCTATGAGAACGTTAGTAGTATTAACACCCTCAGCAGTTCCTTGTAATGCTGACAAAATTTCATCCAGAGTTTTGCCCTGGGATAAACCGTAACCGACGCGATAGTTGCGACTGAGAGAACTGCTACAAGTTGCCAGCATATCTCCCAAACCAGATAATCCGAAAAAGGTTTCTGTTTTGCCTCCCATCAGAGTGCCGACGCGAATAATTTCTGCCAAAGCGCGGGTTAATAAAGCTGATTTTGCATTAGTTCCGAGTTGCAAACCATCGCAAATTCCGGTGGCGATCGCTATGACGTTTTTCAACGTACCGCCCAACTCGGTACCGACCGGATCGCTACTGGTATAAACTCGAAAAACACCGGAGGCAAAAGCTTTTTGTACTGTCTCTGCTTCTGGCAAATTTTTACTAGCAACCACCGTTGCTGCTGGTAATTTTTCTTCAATTTCTTTGGCAAAATTAGGACCTGATAAAACTACAATTGGATTGTTGGGAAATGTAGTTTCCCAAATTTCAGAAGGGGTACGAGTAGTTTCTGCATCTAATCCTTTTGTAGCAGTTACAATGATAGTTTGAGGGGGCAATTTAATTTTTTCTATTTGAGCGGCAGTAGCTACTACTCCCTTCATTGATACGGCTGAAACTAAAATATTTGCATCCCCGATCGCTTCCTCTAAACTTACATCCATACTCCGAGACCACACGCGCACTTCATGGTTATTATGTCGTGCTAATTGTGCTAAAGCAGAACCCCAGGCACCTGCCCCAAGAATAGCGATAATTTTGGGTTGAGTTGTTCTTGGATATGAAGCTTCTAAAGTTTCGATTACTTTCCTGGTTTGCTCTTTTGCTAAATCTCTATCTTTTTGAGATTCTCTATTCTCCATAAACTTACTGTTTGGGTAATGGGTAATGGGGAATAGGGAATGGGTGATGGAGTAACATATTAAGCAAATCTGGCTTTTCGTTCATAAAAAAAATGCCTGTACTTTATTAGCTATTACCTATTACCCATTACCTATTACCAATTCTAAAATTCCTTCTGATAATATTTTAAAGCATCCCAAATTCCAGCACTACCGGGATAGGGACTATGATAAACATTATCCATTATTTTAATTTTTTCGACAAGTTTGGGTTCCGAGTTTCCGACAGCAACGCTTTTAAGTCCCGTTTCAAAAAGGGTTAAATCGTTCAGGGTATCCCCAGCCAAAACTACATTTTCTGAGTCTAGTTCTAGCAGTTCGATTAATTTTAGCAAGGTCGGTCCTTTGGAGACACCTTTGGGCATGACATCTAAATTAACGTCGGCGGATTGAATGTAATCAAAACCGGCATCCACTATTTTTTTTAAAGTAGTTTCTTGAAGTTCTTCGGCATTGTAAAAATAGGAAACGCGGCGTTCTGGGGAGATAGGTTGGAGTTGAATTCCCGGTTCGTTTGCTAATAATTCTTTAACGCGATCGTTAGAATTGTTCCAAATTCCCTCTATCCAATTTTGTACCGCCGTTAACGGTTTATTATTAGCAGCTACTACTGTAGTTCCGACACCGCCAATAATGTAATCTGGTTGGGGAAAGTTGGGATAATCGTACAACTCTCGAACTAAATCTAGGTCTCGTCCGGTGACGAAAATTAAAAGGAGGCGATCGCGATTTTTTTGTAAGTATTGATAAAAATCTGCCCGTTGTTGTTCGGAACCTCCCAAAAAAGTTCCGTCTAAATCTGTTGCTAAAATTAGGGAATAATTAGAATGCATGGGTTGACGATAATTAAAGATTAGACAACTGCCCGATTAGTTTACCACGAACTGACTTTAAGAAAATTGGCATTAATATTTCGATTTGAAGCATTCCGGAAAATTCAAACTAATATTTGCAGCTATATTAGTTTTTGAATGTTGCTTAAAATCAGAGACGAGGTTTCAGGCCAAATCTGCTATGTTTCTATTTATTAATCGGAGGTGCGCGGGCCAATCCCTATTCTCGAAACACAAAACGCCTAAGATTAAGTCACAATTGTAACAAGATACGCTTATTAGGAGAAACAGATGGCTTTTCGTCGTTGGCAAAAAATTCTAGCTCCGTTACTAATATCGGTATTACTACTGGTATCCGCCTGTGGCGGCACTACTCCCCCAAATCCAGGCTACGAGCAAGCCCAGAAAGAAAGCACCTCCCGTAGCGGGCAACGAGAAACAAGGCAGCAAAATAAACAAGAAGTATCCGGTGGCGAATTTAATAAATTCTTCCCCCAATCGGGAGGAGGGTTCGATCGCGTCTTCGCCCAGGAAAAACGAGGCTTTGCCGAGGCCAAACTGAAACAAAACGGACAAGACGTGGCCATGCTATCGATTAGCGATGTCGCCGGCAACCCCTCTGCTGCCAACAAATTCCAAAACGCCAGTCAAAAAATCGGCGGTTATCCAGCAGTGGCCCAAGGCAAAAATTCTACAGTGGTTCTCGTTAACAATCGCTTCCAAGTAAAAGTCCAATCTCGGTCTGATTCTTTCAGCCAAAGCGATCGCGAAGCCTGGCTGCAAAAATTCGATCTTAACGGTCTGGCCAAACTAAAATAATCGGTGTCTCAGAAACCGGGTTTTTCTAAAAAACCGGGTTTCTAAAGCGTTAGAACCCAATAGTATAAGGAATCTCAAATGAGCAAACCAATCTACGAATTAGTGGACGAACTCCCCAAAGATAACATGACGATTAAAGCCCTTCGCGCCCTAGACTTTATAATTCCGGGTGAATGGGAGAATCTGGTGGGGTTTGACAATACCATTAAAACCGTCACTGGCGAGGACGACGAAGAACTAATTCAGCAAATTGGCGAAAGGGCGATTTATCTTTTTAACGATAAATCGGAGGGATATCAACGAGCCCTGTGGATGTACCAAACCATTAGCAGTTCCGGCAGGGCTATGGGTACGGCGGCAATGGCCAATAAAGTAGGGGAAAGCGTTTCTTTTTTAGGCTTTCTTAACAACCTCACTCCCAAAGCTGACAAACTTCAAACTATCGACCTATCCCTAAAAGTCGTTACCGAGTTATTGGGTTTTTGCCAAATTAACGGCATCCCAGGAGACAGCATCGGCGATTTTGTCGGCGCTTTAGGAGATTACGGCGGAGAATCTCTGATGCGAATGGCAGCTTTAGTTTGCTTTGATGGTTTGATTCCTCTGGGGCCGGATTTCCTAGAGACCGTTTTGGGTTGGATCGAAAAGTTGACTCCTTCGGATCTCGAAGACCACCAGGCCTTTAACGAAATGCGGGAGGATATTCCCGGGGATGATGCCGATAGTAAGTTGGGCTTTATTGGAGAATCTGTGTCCTCGGTTTCCGGGTGGATGGGAGATTTTGTCAGCGAACATGACTTAACTCCTCGAAAGGTCGTTAATAATCTGCAAAACTATATGGACGTGGCCGATGACAAGTTAGATTATGTTGCGGCGTTTTTGGACATGACAACCAATTATTATGAACATACGGGCGTTCAAACCCTAGCTCGTCGTTTAATCGAACGGGCCTACGCTGAAATTTAACTATTCAGGAGCGATCGATGGCAGAAGAAGAAAAGAAGGCTAAAGGGGGAGAGGGGGGCAAAAAGCCTCCAGCTAAAGGGAAAAAGGAAAAGCCCCCGGCTGTTGAGGATAAACCCTTTGCCGATTTTATTCACCAGGATTACTTGCCAGCTTTGCAAGAAGCCTTGGCAAAAGAGGGAATTAACGATTTAGAAGTGGCTTTGATCGAGCAAAAGTTACCTAGTGCTGGCCTGAACTCTTCTGAGGAATGTTGGCAGGTAACGGGCAAGTTTAAAAACGGTCAGCGTCAATTTAACGTTTATTTCCCGAAAAAGGATATTAAGGGCCAAAGAGCTTTTTCCTGTACCGACAACGGTAGCAAGGCCACTACTATAGAGCCATTTTTAATTGACGAGCGCAGAATTACTTTAGACCTATTAGTTTTTGGAGTGGTTCAAAGGCTTAACGCTCAAAAGTGGCTCGGTCTTAATTAAAAGGCAAGAGGCAAGAGGCAAGAGGCAAAAGTCAGGCAAAACTTGAAAACGGTCCAATTTTTGTGCAATTTTATGGGTTGCACTTTTTGACACCAAATTGGTGTCATTTTTTGACCGTCCCTCATTTTTGACACCAAATTGGTGTCATTTTTTAACGGTCCCTCATTTTTG
>CAZSTZ010000210.1:0-12521 GCA_964609515.1 uncultured bacterium
GGGAATATTAATCTCGATAGTATCCCCCGATCGCAAAGTAACACTTTGACTCCCACCCCGTGCGGCAGTCTCATAAGGCACGAAAATTTGATACTTTTCCTTAATCTCCTCTGTCGTACTCGCACTAGCACTCTTGGTTGCCCCCGGCAACAGTTCCATCGCCGCTAAAGAGATAACCCCAGCAGCCGACAGCTTCATAAAACGCCTGCGATTTAGCTGGGAAATATCCCCATTGCTCGTTTCAGTATTGGACATAATTCCTCCAGAGTTAGTGGTTTATTTTCCATCTGTTATTGGGGCGTTGCTTCCTTTGGTCCAACTCTTAACTCATACTCATACCCGTACCAATCCATTAAGAACTTAGGCCAAGGACTGCCACGCACTTTTGCCAGAAATTAAGATGCACCTTATTATTTTAGACCGCTTGCGTGCAAAAAAACTTTATTTCCAGCTAACTAAAACTTTTGTAATTTAGACTACACAACTACCCAATTCTGCCAATTTCCAATCAAAAACTTAAACTCGGAAACTGCGCAAAACATTTATCAATCAAATTTGGTGCTTTTTTAGCCAATCTAGCGCCATCAAGCTCTGCCCATAAAAATCAATCTTAATTTAACAACACTAAAATTGTTAATCAAATTAACTCCCTTTAACCCAAACCCTTACTAACAGAAACTACGCAGATATTCTCGTAAGGAAAAATCCCCCCGCAATTCATCACCAAAGACTTAAAAACCTCCCACCTTACCGAATTATAAGAACTATTTAAAACACCAATAGTGAAATCAAACAAACTCCCATAACAAGCCAAATAAAAAGGGTCGATGTAATTCCAATACTCCTCATAATCCGAAGGTTCCCTTCCTATCTTCTGGTCTAACTCCTCCAAAAAAGTATCGATAAAAAAATATTCCAACTGCCGCCAAAGCAGCAATCTTATCGGTTCCCATAACTCTAACTCCTGCTTTTCTATCAATTCCTTTTCCAGAGTAACGCCTAATTGCCCCCCTAAATCGTTTATAGGTTCGTATTCTAAAGTTTTAAACGCCGTAGCTATATTTTTACATAAAATTATCTGAGGTTCGTTTTTGCCTAAAAGATTGTAAACCGCAGCGATCGCTCTCGTCGCCTTCTCCCTATCTAACGGTTGCGTATTTAAAGCGATCGCCCTCCACTTATCTCTATATATCGGCAACAGCGTCTCTTGTTCTGGAGTGAGTTTTTCTATCATAACTTTGGCAATGGGGAATGGGGAATCGGGAATCGGGAATCGGGAATGGGGAATTACCTTTGACCTCCGAAGAAGAGCGATCGCCCATAATGGCAGTCGCCCCCGCAAAAGAGATAAAATCGAAAAATCCAGCCATAAATGGCCAAAGGGTTAAAAATTCCCATTCATTTCTAATATAAAAAAGAACTAGGGATTGCATCTCTAACCAACGGCCCAAAATAGCGATGCCGGGGCCATCTATTTCTCAATAAATTTTAAAATAACTATTGACAAAAAAACAAGTGTATGGTAAGAAAAAACTTCAGCTAGTAATTTACGGAAAAAAGGGCCATTACCGATTACCCATTATCCAAAAAATGTTTTGCTAATTAATAAAGAATACAGATAAAAATAATTATTGGCCTTGCCAGTCCCGCCTAGTCTTAGCAAAGTAACCCCGAAACCCAGAGCCAAATTAAATTGCGCCGTCCCTAAAACCCAATGCCCAAGCGCAACTAACCACTAACAGGCGTCTGGCCTATTCTACTAACAGGCGTCTGGCCTATTCTACCAACTAACTAACTGACAAAAAACCCATGTCAACCCTTGTCATAGTCGAATCTCCAACCAAAGCCCGTACCATCAGCGGCTTCCTGCCCTCGGGCTACCGAGTAGAAGCATCGATGGGCCACGTTCGCGACCTGCCCCCCTCCTCCGACGAAATACCGGAAAAATATAAAGGGGAAAAGTGGGCCAACTTAGGCGTAAACGTCGAATCCGACTTCGAGCCCATCTACGTCGTCCCCAAAGACAAAAAGAAAAAAGTCAAAGAACTAAAAGAGGCCCTCAAAGGAGTCGACGAATTAGTGCTGGCCACCGACGAAGACCGAGAAGGAGAAAGCATTAGCTGGCACCTATTACAAATACTCAACCCCAAAGTGCCCACAAAAAGGATGGTCTTCCACGAAATCACCCCCGAAGCCATCCGAGAAGCGATCGCCAACTGCCGCAACCTAGACGAACAACTCGTCCGCGCCCAAGAAACCCGACGGATCCTAGACCGCCTCTACGGCTACACCCTCTCCCCCCTCCTCTGGAAAAAAATCGCCGCCGGACTCTCCGCCGGTCGAGTCCAGTCCGTAGCCGTGAGACTATTAGTACAGCGAGAACGCCAGCGTCGCGCCTTCCGCCAAGGCGGCTACTGGGATCTCAAAGCAACCCTCGAAAAAGACAACACCCCCTTTGAAGCCAAACTTCACAGCCTCGGCGGCACCCGAGTCGCCACGGGCAGCGACTTCGACCAAAACACCGGCCAAATAGCCGCCGGTCGCAACGTCGTCTTGCTCGACGAAGCCCAAGCAGACGCCCTCAAACAACGAATCCTCAACCAACCCTGGGCCGTAACCAACATCGACCAACGGTCAGTCACCCGCAAACCAGCCCCACCGTTCACCACCTCCACCTTGCAGCAAGAAGCCAACCGCAAACTCGGTTTGGGCTCTCGGGAAACCATGAAAGTAGCCCAAGGCCTCTACGAACGGGGCTTCATCACCTATATGCGGACCGACTCCGTACATCTCTCCGACCAAGCGATCGCCGCCGCCCGCGCTTGCGTCGAACAAATGTACGGCAAAGAATACCTCAGCCCCGGTCCCCGCCAATACACCACCAAAAGCAAAGGCGCCCAAGAAGCCCACGAAGCCATCCGTCCGGCAGGCAGCAGCTTCCGCACCCCCCAACAAACCGGCCTCAGCGGTTCCGACCTCAAACTCTACGACCTCATCTGGAAGCGCACCGTCGCCTCCCAAATGGCAGACTCCCGCCAAACTCACATCACCGTAGAGTCCCAAGTCCAAGACGCCGGCTTCCGTTCCTACGGCAAGCGCATCGACTTCCCCGGTTTCCTCCGGGCCTACGTCGAAGGTTCCGACGACCCAGAAGCGGCCCTGGAAGACCGCGAAGCACCCTTGCCAGCACTCGCAGTGGGAGACAGTCCCAACTGTACCGACATCGAAGCCGTGGGCCACGAAACCCAACCCCCCGCCCGTTATACCGAAGCCTCTCTGGTAAAGATGCTCGAAAGCGAAGGAGTCGGTCGCCCCAGTACCTACGCCAGCATCATCGGTACCATTATCGATCGCGGCTACGTCAAACCCAAAGGCAACGCCCTAGTTCCCACCTTTACCGCCTTCGCCGTTACCACCTTCCTCGAAAAACACTTTCCCGAATACGTCGATACCAGTTTCACCGCCAAAATGGAACAAACCCTCGACGAAATCTCCACCGGCGAAGCTCAGTGGTTGCCCTATTTGCAAGAATTTTATAAAGGGGAAAGGGGACTCGAACCCCTAGTTCGGGAACAGGAAAACCAAATAGATCCCAAAGACGCGCGGACTATCGAACTGGAAAATCTCAAAGGCGACGAAAATACAACCTATCGGGTTTGTATCGGTCGCTTCGGTCCTTATATCGAGGCAGAAAATGGCGATGGTACCGTTACCGCTTCTATTCCCCAAGATTTGACCCCGGCAGATTTGGATCCAGAACAAATTGAGATTATTCTCCGCCAAAAAACCGAAGGTCCTCAAGAGTTAGGAGAACATCCAGAAACCAAGGAACCGATTTTATTAATGATGGGTCGTTACGGTCCTTACGTTCAGCTTGGAGAAGAGCCCGAGAAGGGCAAGGGCAAGAAGAAGCAGCCGAAACCAAAACGCGCTTCGGTACCCAAAGGAACGAACATGGAGGATGTCACTTTAAAGGATGCGCTGAAGTGGCTGTCTTTACCGCGAGATTTAGGAGTTAACCCCGCTACTGGGGGTAACGTTCAGACTAATTTAGGCAGGTACGGTCCTTATGTGGTGGACGACTCGGGTGATGCTAAGGATTATCGATCGCTCAAAAAAGGCGACGACGTTTATACCATCACTTTAGACCGCGCTTTGGAACTGCTAGCCGAACCTAAGAAAGGTCGCCGCAGCAGCAGCAAAACCGCAACACCCCTGCGGGAGTTAGGGCAGCATCCAGAAGACAGCGAACCGGTGAATATCTATGACGGTCGTTACGGCCCTTATGTGAAGCACGGCAAAATCAATGCTACCATACCAAAGGATTTGGCGGTGGAGAATGTGACTTTAGAGAAGGCAGTAGAACTGATTAAGGAGAAGGCCGCTTCTAAGAAGTCTAAAGGTAAGAGCAGGGGACGATTAAAGTCCGAAACCTAATCTGGCTCGCTAGCACTAAAGTGCTTTTCCTAGAGAGCCGGTCAAATATTCGGTATCCGGTGAAACCCGGTTTTTTGGTATCCCCCAGAAACCCGGTTTTTTGGAATTACCGGGTTTCTTGACCGGCGTATCTCAGAAACCCGGTTTTTTGGAATTACCGGGTTTCTCGATCGGATAATTTTTCATCAGAGAAACGTCGATATCGCCAAAATTAACAACTAAAGCAAGATTGACGTTTTCCAGATATTTAACCAACCACTTAATCTCATCAATGCTTCTTCCTTCATAATGATTAAATAAAATACCAACTCGCTTTTCTAGTTCCGGTTTGACTTGCTGAGAAAGTAGAGCTATTTTTAACAATAAGCCGATGGTGCGCAAACTGCCAATATTAGAAATTAAATCTAGCAAGACGTAGTGGTTGGGATTTTTCTGACTTTCGACAACTAGAAATTGAAATAATTGCTTGCAAGTCTGTTTGAGTAAGAAATCGTTTAACTTGAGAGAGTCGCTTCGATTGTAAACGTTTTTGAGCAACTTAAATAAGCGATCGTAAAATTTCTTTTTGCCGTATTCTGGGTCTATAGTCCCAATCAAATATTCGTATAAATCGTCTTTAAATGTGCTAAAATTCTGGCGGTGGCTAGTAGCGCTTAAAAATACACGAGCCAATTCTTTATAAGAATAATTACCTTCGACTTTGCCGACAAATTCTTGGAGGGCTAAATGTACTTCTTCCTCTTGTAACAAAGTTGGGTTGGTTAACGACGAGATAATCTGCCCCTTCCCAGAAGCACCGTTAAGAGTAATTTTACTGTGTCGGAGGAGGCAAGTTGCGTATTGAAATAAATCGACTTCAAATTTTCGCTGCCTTTCGCTTTGCAACTGAATAACGGTTTGCTTGTGTTCCATAGATGTGCAGGAAGTTAATAAATAACGATCGTACAAATATGGATAGCGATAAATCAAGTCTCCCAAGACGGTATTATTCTGTTGTTTCTCTTCTTTGGCTGGTTTTTCTACAACTTTAATCAAGCGTTGCAGTTTGAGATATTCCTCGCTTTGGGTGAAACTATCGACCAAATTTCTCAACCGCTTAACTATGCGCGATCGCGATGCCACTGCCTCGAAACGGGGAGGCAATCTAAATACTTCAATTAACTTAGCGATCGCCTCCCTCCCTTCCCGGTTAGTCCGCCAGCGGTTAATCGAAATATAACAGCAGCGGTTGAGAATATAGAGAAAATCGCGTTCGCTGTTCAAAAAAGGAATAGTTTTATATAAAGCACCCTCAATTTCCGGCTCTGGATAGCCGGTGCCGTCGATAAATAACTGGCGAAACCTCTCTATTATCTGTTCTGGCGGTTCGTTTTGCACGCAGTGGAGGAGGTGTTGGTATAATAACTCTTCCTCTCGGCGGTATTTTTCCGGGGTTCCGCCGTCATTCGCCGACAACTCTTCCACCACCGTCAAACCTGTCTCCTCTGGCGGAGATTCTTGGGATAGCAAGGAAACCAGACGGGAAACCGTCTCCTTATTTTCCTTGGCGGGCGGTAAGGGCGGTAAGAGCGATCGGGTTGCTGCGGGCAGACTCTTGGGAGGCAGTAGCAGATTATTTTCGCTTTCTGCTGCCGCCCGAGAGCTGGCAATTAAAAATTGATAATCTTTAGGGGTTAATTTTTTCTTTTTTGACCATGCTAAAGCCTTTTGTAATGCATTCCCTTTCAGCAATTTTGATTCGTCCTGACAGCCAGAAATCAACCAATCTCTCATGGCAGCATGATAAGGTCGGCGATTGCCCAATTGTTTGCTCAACCAGCAACTATTAAAAATCGATTCGTAAATGCGATTATAGACTTTTAAAACCGGTTGGGGGTATTTTTTTCCTTTAGGTAGCTTGACTGCTACCCCTGAGAGGCGCAATTCCATCTGCTCTGGATACTCGTTAAAAGGAATTTCTTTGTAGTGTAAAATCCTCTCGTATAAAACTAATAATTTTTTCTTTTTAGAACTGCTTGAAAGGAGGCGATCGCGAATCGTTTTTAAATGTTCCGGTTCGTCTCGGGCTTCCCAGTTTTGGATAACGTAGGCTTGCACTAGATTCCCTACCCACTCTTTCGCATTTTCTATAGTCGATTGGGTTGCATTTTCCCCCACTATTTTACACAATTTTTGAGTTAAAAAAGGGCCTCCGCCTGTCCAAGCTAAAATCTCTTTCATTACAGCTTTTGGATGGCTGACTTGGGTTTCTAATCCTTTAATTAAAGCTTCGCATTCATCTAATTGAAAACCGGTTAACTCGATGGCTTTACCGATATTAAAAGGAGTGCGATTTTTATCCTGCATCAACTCTGAAGGCGTCGCCACTCCCAGAATGGCAAAAGTTAAGCGGTTATATTCGGGGCGATCTGCTCGTTGGTTGTACCAAGAACGAATTAGGGCGAAAAAATCATCTACTTTAAAATCTAAGCTGAGAGTGCAGTCTATTTCATCGATAAAAATGACAATATTTTCTTTAATTGATGCCAGCAAAACTTCTCGGATAAATTCGTTAAATCTTTGGGGAGGGGAGAGAAATTCGCGCTCGCTCCACCAACCCAAAAGATCGAATTCAGCCAAACTATCAAAACTGGTAGTTAAAGAGTATAATATCCCCGCGTACCACTGTTCGGGAGTAATACCCTGACAGCCGATGGCAGTCAAGTCAACTGCCGCGCAAACCACGCCGTCGGCTTTAAGCCTTTTCATGGTTTGCACTCGCAAGCTAGACTTGCCCATTTGGCGGGAGTTTAAGACATAACAAAACTCTCCCGCTTTTAAGCTCTCGTATAGTTCGCGATCGGCTTGACGCGCCACATAGCTAGGAGCATCTAGCGGTAAACTTCCCCCTACTTGATATTGATAAGACGCACCTACAACAGTTGTCATTTTTTATCCTAATTATTTCCGGCTTTTTTCTTCTCAAAATAGAGGCAACTTCTAGTTAACTCTTACCCAAGCGATCGCTCAAATACATCCGGTATAAATTGCAGCGCGGCATCACCAAATTACCCTGTAAATCTACAATGCCGATGCTATGCAATTTAAAACCTTGCATTGATTCTAACTGGATGGGTTCTGCCGCAGAAACGACTTTTTTAGCAGCTTTTGCCAATTCTGGCCGCTGTTGCAAAATCCATAAATGCCGGCGCAAGTGGTCTCCATAAATTCCTCCGTCGGTAGCGGCCGTTTCTAATAACTCCTCCAGAGAAATATCGCCCCTGGCAATATTATATAAAGCCAGGCGAACTAAATAAGGATGTCCGCCGACTATTGCCATTAATTGTTCGACATTTTCAGCCTTCCAATTCAAGTTATAACGCCCCGCTAAATCTAAAACTTGTGCTGCATTAAACTCGGGCAATTCTACAGGCAAACCGACATTAAAAGGAGATTGATTGATATCCATCGGCACATAAGCTTCCGTGGAATGTACTACCAGCAAGCGCAATTTTTTCCAAATTTCTCGATTTTTTGCCTCCTCATGCCACGCCCGCAACAAACCAAAAAAGTCCGAAGCAATTTCGGGATATTGAAAGATGGTATCTACTTCATCCAAACCCAAAACTAAAGGAGTGGAAATGCTTTTCAATAAGTATCTTTCAAAGTAAGACTTGCAGGCAACTTTGCTGCCGAAAATAGCGTTCCAATACTTGTTTAACTCGATGGGCAAATCCAATTCTAAGGCTACATTGGCACAAAACCATTGGAGAAATTTATCTAAGTTGGAGAAGATTTGACTTTCGCCTAATTGAAAGCTTAAAGAGAGAGTTTTATAACCTAAATTAGTAGAAGAATGGTGCAATATTCTAGCCATTAAAGAAGTTTTTCCCATCTGTCTCGGAGCTTTAATTCTGATTAAAGAACCTTCTCTGGCTATCTCTTCATAACAGCGTTGTTCTATTGGCGGACGTTCTACATAAAAACTGGAGTTTAAACTTACTTGACCTTCGGGCAATTCGGGAGAAGCTGCGGGTAAAGGCCGACTTTCTATATCTTCGCGAATTTTGGGGGTAGGTGATTTAGTTTCTGGGGGTTTTTCTGGGGTAAGTTCTCCTGCTAAAAGACCGATTACTTCGGCAATTAAATTAGGAGTGTCGGCGGGACTATTCCATTCTCGCTGTTGGATGCGGTCCAGATAGCCGTAGAGGTTATAATTTAAGGGATAACTGATGGGAAAATTTACTCGTATTGGTAATATTCGAGGTTTGCCTTCTGGATGAGTTTCCTGCAATTCTTTAGCTCTTCTGACCTCTTCCGCGACCATTTCGCTGCTGGCGGATTGTTCGGATAATAGTAAGAGTAAGTAATCGCATTGTTTTAATTCTACTTCGATTCTTTCCGGCCAATTTTCTCCCAAGCGAATGCTTTCTCCTGCCATAAATGCTTCGTGACCTGCGTTTTTTAGCTGTTGTAAAAAGTCTCTGGCTAGACTTTTATCTGGTTCGGCGGCGCGATAGGAGATAAAGATTTTTTGACTGCCTGGTTGTCGGGAGTTTGGGGGCGGAATTTGGTAAACGGAGACGGGATCTGAGATGCCTTTTAGTTGTTTTTGTCCGAGGAATTTTGCGGATAAAGAGAGACGGTTTTTGACGACATCGTAAACGGTTTGGGAGAGACAAACGCCGCCAGCGGGGGCTAATGTTTGGAGTCTGGCAGCCATATTTACGCCGTTGCCCATGACGTCGTTGCCGCTGAAGAAGACATCTCCCAGATGAATGCCGATGCGGTGTTTGAGGATGTCTTTTTCTGGGAGGTTGGCGGCGGCGGCGGCCAGGGCTTTTTGGATTTCGATCGCGCTGGAAACCGCTTTTTCGGCGCTGACGAAGTACATCAGGAGGCCATCTCCTAGAGGTTTGAGGACTTGGCCCTCGAAATCCTGGCAAATTTGGGTCATTAATTGAAAGTCCCGTTGGATGAGGGCCAGGGTGTGCTTTTCGTCGGCGGCCATCTTGGGGGTGAAGGATTCGACGTCGGTAAAGGCGATCGCCGCTAGGGCTGTTTCCCCTCGAAATTTCAGGGGTTTTTTGATGTTTTCTATGGGGTTCATGGGTATGATGGGGGTTTTTACCAGTAGGCTGTGAGAAAATTTTCTATGTCTAGTTTATCCTTTGGGTCTCTAAAAGTCAATAAGTAATTAACAATTAACGATTAATAATTAACAATTAACAATTCCCCATTCCCCATTCCCCATTCCCCATTCACAAAAATATGTTATCTTCAATAAAGACGGAAAACCAAAAGGCAAATTAAATCTTAAAATCTAGTAATAAAAACAGCACGAATCATGCTAACATCAGATTACAAAACCGAAAGGCGTCTTCCCACAATGGAAGAGTTACCCTACAAAGACGATAAACCGGTGGATAGCGAACTACAAGACTTAATAGCTCATCTTTTAAAAGATATTTTGGCCTTAACTTGGGCCAGTCGAAACGATTGGTTTTTTGGCATAGATACGGGATGGTACTACGATCCAGATGAAAGCGCCATTGCCCCCGATGGCTTTTTATGTCTGGGAGTCCAACGAGTTAGGGAGCCTAACTTGCGATTGAGTTATGTTGCCTGGGAAGAAAATGGAGTGGTGCCAATTTTTGCCCTAGAGGTAGTATCGAAAACTCCTGGGGGGGAGTATAAAAAGAAAAAAAGAATCTACGCCCAACAAGGAGTATTGTACTATGTAATTTACGCACCTTTGCGATCGCGCAAGCGACGATTGACGATTTACCGTCTGAACGCGCAAGGGGAGTACGAGTTAATAGACAACGACCCAGTGTGGATGCCGGAAATAGGTTTGGGCATCGGCAGCGGTGTGGGAACTTATCAAGGCACGAACCGGGAGTGGTTGTACTGGTACGATCGCGCTGGCAACCGATATCCAACTTCCGATGAGGCCAGACTCCAGGCCGAACGCCAGCAACGGTATGCCGAACTTCTGTACGAGCAAGAACAACGGGCCCGAGAGCAGGCCGAAGTTCGTCAAGAGCAAGAACGGCAGGCCCGAGAAGAGGCCGAACGCGAGCAACGGCAGGCCCAACTCGATCGCGATCGAGAACGACGGGCCCGAGAAGAGGCCGAACGAAAGGCGGAAGAGTTGGTCCGTCGGTTGCGCTCTTTAGGGATAGATCCAGATGATTTGAATGGGTAAATCTATCTCGTTAGCTTACCATCGCGTCCTTCCCAGAGATTTAAGAAACCGGGTTTTTTGGAAAAACCCGGTTTCTGGCGGGCCAGTTATATAGAAATAAGGATTAGGTTAATTTTTAATTTTACAGACAATGCTTAAAATGCTATACTATTCTAGTACGTTGCGATGAAAAATAATGGCCAAATTATCGGAGGAAACCTTAACCACCATATTTGACTTGATGCGACAGCTAGCGGTTGGCATAGATGAAGCATCGGCGGCGGAGTGGGAGCTATTCGAGCAATACGGCGAAACTCCAGAAACCCTGGAGGAGCTAGAAGAACTTCAGAGTGCGAGGGAACGGCTAAGAGTTCCTTATTCTGCTCTTCACAGCCTATTGTTAAGCGTTCTTGAATACCAACCAATGGCTCCTAATGCTACCCTAGAATTACTGGCACGGACCATCGAAAATGGACAAACGGCCATTGAGGTTGCCGCTGCCAGCGTCCGAGATGTAAAAAGGAATTGGAACTTATCATGACAGAGAAAAAAATCCCAGATGCCGAAACCAGAAGGCGCAGCGTCCAACGTCTGCGGGAAAGCAACCGACAGCTAGAACTGTGGGGCTTAGAAATAGAGGAACTAACTGCAATGGTGGAGGCCGATCTGCGCCGCCAGCGCCGACGACGCTTGATGGGTAAGTCTCAAACTGAGACCGAATCTGTAGAGCAATAAATTGTGGGAGGGGCGATCGCTTTTTAAGGCAAAAGGCAGAAGGCAAGAGGCAAGAGTAGGAGAAAGACTTATAGCAATAGCAAGCGCGAGTTGTCATAAATTAAAAAGTAAGTTAAAACCCCCAAATCCCAACTCTTGCCTATTGCAAGAGTGCCTATTGCCTTCTTCTATGCGATATTCCCGGTTTCACGCGGGGGAGTTATATAGAAACCAAAGAAAGCGACACTCCCACTATTGCCAGATGAGCTCTTGCCTTCTTTTTTAAGACCGCACTTTAACGCCCAAGGCTTCTAATAATTGAGGTTTATCTGCTAAAGCGACTTCGGCTATAGCCAGAAAATCCTCCAACCAGTCGTCGAGAGCGTCCAAAGCTTCGTCGCGGGTTTGAGTCGCCTGCTGCGCTTCGCCTTTCTCCTTTTCTTGGGCGGCGTTTAACGCTTCTAATTCTTTGACTTGTGCTTTACCCGCTTGCAATTTTTCTGTAGTGATGCCGAATTTGGCGAGGGCGGCGATAGTATCGGGGTTGCCCAGGGCGTTGTCGTAAAAGACGTTCGCTTGTTCGAGCCAACCGGAAAAGCTTTGTTTGCGACGACCGTTGAGTGCGAGTTGGGCGATCGCGCCGGGATTGTTTTTGAGAGCGACGCGGGCGACTTGGGCGTGAGGGATATAGGTTGCTTTGGTTGTTTTCCAGGCTTCTGCGAGGGCGGCGGTGGCTCCTATTTGGTCGCCGTATTCTGCTTTTTGTTGTTGGACGGTGGCTTGGGCGCGATCGTATAGGGCCGCGCCTTGTTGAATGACTTCGGGAGTGTAGCCGAAGGCTGCCAAGGGTTCTTGAATTTCGGCGTTGGCTTGGGCGTTAGCGATCGCCACTTGAGCTTCGGTGAGAAATTCGTCGATAGTTTTATAGTATGGCATAATTGACCTCTATAACTTGGTTTTTATCTAGGATACTACAAAGGTGGAAAGAATGGCAACCCGGTATGGATCGATTTTTGAGCGGTATGGATCGATTTCTGAGCGGTATGGATCGATTTTTGAGCGGTATGGATCGATTTCTGAGCGGTCTAGATCGATTTTTGAGTGGTGTGGATCGATTTCTGAGCGGTCTAGATCGATTTCTGAGCGGTGTGGATCGATTTCTGAGCGGTATGGATCGATTTCTGAGCGGTATGGATCGATTTCT
>CAZSTZ010000211.1:0-12521 GCA_964609515.1 uncultured bacterium
TACCTCTGACCTCTGACCCCTGACCTCCTACCTCTGACCTCCTACCTCTGACCTCAATCTTCACATACCCCCGTTCGGTAAACTTAATCGCGTTACCAACGATATTAAACAGAATTTGCCGCAAGCGAACCTCATCAAAATTTACCATTTTCGGTACCGCATCTCCTATTTCTACCTGAAGTAACAAATTTTTCTCCGTAGCTTTTTGGTAGAAAATCTGCTGAATTTCTGCCACCAGCTCCCGTAAATCTGTGGGTTCGTAGTGTAACTCCAACTTACCCGCGTCGATTTTAGATAGATCTAGAATATCATTAATCAGAGCCAACAGAGTCTTACTGGCAGCCCCAATAGATGCGACGTAAGAACTAGCCCGCTTTTCTGTTACCAATCCTTTCAGCAAATCGCTAAAGCCGATGATAGCGTTCATCGGCGTTCTAATCTCGTGGCTCATATTTGCCAGAAACTCGCTTTTAGCGCGGTTGGCAGCCTCCGCCTCCTCCCGAAGCCTTACCAGAACTTGGTTTTGGCGAGCGAGTTCTTGTCGTTGTTGTTTTTCTTGTTGTAAGAGGGAACTTTGAGCGATCGCTATTCCCACCTGAGAGGCGACAGCTTCTATTAATTCGATTTCGTCTTCCGTCCAGTGGCGGTAGCGATCGCATTGATGCAAACCGATAATCCCGTTGGGCTTACCCTTGTAAAAAGTACCAATAGCCAACATAGACTTAAGTTCGATCTGACGACAGATAGGCGCGGTACTTGCCAAAAGGGGATCGGCGCAAACATCATCGGAGGCGATCGCCACCTCTTCTATCAGTAACTTCCTTGCATGGGAATTGCCCTCCAGGGGAATCTCCGTTCCTAAAAGCGACTCGAAATTACCGGTCAAATACTCGGCTACAATAGGTATTGCGAGTTCTAGGGAATCCCCCTTGTCCCCCTTGCTTGTCTCCAGATAATGATGAATCAAACAGCGATTTACTTTAAACGCTTGCCCTACCGCAATAGCAGTAGTCTGGAAGATTTGCTCCGGTTCCAAACTCTGACGGATTTGGTCGGTAATTTGTTTCAGCAAAATAGCCCGGTGGAACTGGAGTTCCAAGACGGCCTGCCACTGCTTGCGACTGGTGATATCCTCGATCGCCCCTACAAAATACATCACCTCTCCTTGGGGGTTGCGGATAGCCGATACGCTCAAATTCCCCCAGCGCTCCTCCCCGTTTTTGCAGAGATAGCGATTTTCTTTATTAGAAAAGCGATCCAGTTCGCCGGCCAACAGAACCCCCAGAAGGTCATCTGGATGGGTAACGGCATCGAAGCTCATTTCCACGAGCTCCGACTCTTCATAACCGAGAAACTCGCACCATCTCTGGTTGACTTGGATGAAGCGGCCTTCAAGACTAAGTACGGCGATCGGCATTGCCGCTTGCTCGAAAATTGCTCGAAAACGAGTTTCGCTCTCTCGCAAAGCTTCTTCAGTTTGCTTGCGTTCCGTAATGTCGAACCAGCAACCGACGCACTCTACGGGATTGCCCGCCGAGTCTTTTATAAGTTTTACCCCGTCTTGGACCCATAAATAGTTGCCCTTCCTAGATAAAAAGCGATATTCGCGGACATGAAAGCCCGCTTCCCATAAGTGGGGCAAACCCGCTAACACTTGTTTTCTATCTGACGGGTGGATGCGATCGAGCCAGAAGCTCGAACTTGCCGTAAAATCTTCTGAGGTATATCCCATCATTTCCGTCACCCCTTCGCTTACAAAGGTAGCGCTAAAATCCCCCGAAGCTTTGCTGGTATAGAGGACGGCTTTAGCATTGGTAAGGATAAATTCCAGCCTTTCTCGGATTTCTCGAACTTCAGCAAGAGCTAATTTGCGTTCGGTGGTATCGCGCAGGCATACCACTATACCTGACTGCATCCCACCGTCTTCGTAGTGGGGATAATAGGATATTTCTAAAAACCTTTGACCCAGACCGGGCAGATCGACCCAGTTTTCGCAATCAACCTCCTCTCCCTCCAGACATCGGTCTAGTTGAGGTTTAAAGGTTTCCGTAAATACTGGAGAACCTAAAACCTCCGCAACCGTTCGACCGATTATTTGCTCTCGGGGTAAACTCGCTCTCCTGCAATAGGCCGGGTTGACTGCCCTATAAATATAGTTGGTATCCAGAAAAGCCATTGCTTCTTGGGAAGAGGAAACAATTTTTTGGTAAATCTGAACCGTCTCTTCGGCACGTTTGCGATCGCTAATATCCGTCGCGGCAGCCACCAAGGAAACGATCTCGGAGCCATCTTCGTTCCACAAGGGACTTATGGAAGTCAGCCACCAAGTCTCGACTCCATCAAACATAAAACGCTCTTCAACAGAAATAGTTTCCCCCGCAGCAATACAATCGAGATAGTGTTTTGACCAAAGCTCTGCCATCTCGGGAGTTAACACCTCCCTAACCGTTCGCCCTACCATCTGTTCCCAAGGAATGACGCTAACCCGCTCGAAGGCCGGGTTGCTGGCAGCATAACGAAACTGGGTTCCATCTAGTACGTCGAGAACTAGCAGTATCTGTTCTACCCCTTCCCAGATACCGCGCAAGAACTGTTCTCGCTTTCTGAGAGTAGCTTCGACGCGGCGACGTTCTTCGATTTCTACCTGTAGTTGCAGGTTGAGGTTGCTTAGGGCCATCGTCCGGTTTTCTACCCTGGTTTCTAGTTCTTGGTTGAGCTTCTTTAGAGCAATTTCGGCAAGTTTCCGCTGAGTGATGTCCTCTGCAATACCAGCAAACCGATAAATTTTTCCCGACTCGTCTCGAATGGGAAAACTGCGACTGCGGATCCACCGGAACTCCCCGTCTTCTCGAATAATCCTATATTCTCGCTCGAAGTCGCCCTCCAAAAGCTGTCGGTTTCCGATCGCTATTTCCGGTATCCGATGGCGGTCTTCTGGATGGACTGCAGCGAACCAGTTAAGGCGGCTTTGGTACAGTAGCTCGCAGCTAGTTCCCCAGATTTCCTCGAAAGCCCGGCTGGCATAGAGAAATCGCTTTGAACTGAGGTCGTAGATGTAGAAGACTTCGCGGATGTTTTCTGTTATTTGGCGCAGTTTTTCTTCGCGATCGCGTAATTCCTCTTCTCCTTGTTTTCTTACTCGGATTTCTTCCAGCAGCATTTTGTTAGTGCTTTCTAGTTGGACCGTTCGTTCTTCTATACGCTCCTGTAGCTGTCTTTGGGCTTCTTTACCTTCCGTAATGTCCGTGGCGGTGCCGACGATCTGCTTGGGTTTGCCGTTTGGGGTTCTGTTGTAGATGGCGTCGCGACAATGAAACCAACGCCAGGAACCGTCTTTGTGTTTGAGTCGATATTCTACTTCTATAATTTCGCGATCGCTTGCTTTCTCGTAGCTGGCGAAATGTTTCCTTAACAGGTTCCCATCTTCTGGGTGAAGTAAGTTCGCCTGAAATTGCGAACCCATCGTCTGAATTTCTTCATAAGTATATCCCAGAAGCTCGCCTACTTGACGGTTGATGTAAATGTTACGTTTCTCAACTAAGTCATAAATATAAATAATATCAATCGTTTCTTCCCTTTTGCCTCTTGCCTGTTGGCTCTTGCCTGTTATGGGACCATGGTCAGCTTGGAGCGCCGCCGTATTAGCCAAAAGAACTTTACCTTCTTTACTAACAAGAAAAAACGACTCGTAATTGTCTAAAGCGCTATAGAGTTTTATTGCTCCTACTACTATTGTCAATAACTTTCTCTCGCTCAGTTGGCTTTTTATCTGATAATCGTCTAGGTCTAAGTCAAGAATCACATCCAGTTCTGGTTCCTCCTCTGCTGTTTCTGCGAGGAGAATTATTCTGGTTAACTTCTGTTTTAGCTCTTCGCGAATAACTCCAGCTAGTTCGATGCCGGAGTTATTTGTTTCCAGATTCGTTGCTAATAAAATTAAGGCAGTATCCGGGGGATGGAGAATTAATTCTTTAGCTTCTGAGGACGAAAAAGCAGACATAATAGTTAAACCTCTGCCTTTGATGGTAAAATCTCTTAAGCTCCTTCGAGCAGTTTCGTGGAATTGCTTGTCTTTGTCAACTAGCAATATTTTCCAAGTATTCTCTCTTTCTTCCTCCGAGTCTATCTCTTTGTTATGGTTGATTAATTCCGTCTTTTCATACTCCGCTCTGAAGGGGGATACCTCAGTTTTTTGACTTTTTCGATCTGGACCGTAAGCTTGACTTAAATTCATAATTTATAATTGCTTTTAAGTTTTTTTTGGGGCTGCGGCGATTCAAGCGATAAATAAAGAATAGAGCTTAAGGAACCTCGCTAAATATTAAGGGGGGAGCATCTCAGTTAGCAATTGCGCTCTTGCGTTTTTGTTAATGATAAAGCAATAAATAAGCGTTCCTTTTTTGCAAAGATTTGATGCTCCCAATATTAATAAAAAGGGCAGACTGGCTAAGGCCAGACTCGCTAACTAATATTTTATACCATTTTAATAAAGATTTAAAATAATGATTAATGCTTGAGGTCAGAGTCTAGGTACGAGAGGGGAAGGGTTCCGCTTGAAAAATGCCATAACGAGGAACAAAGAGGCAACTTCCCCAGATGTCTCCGGTAAGGTCGGACTGTTTGTAGTCCCAGGAATGCTATTTTCCATCCCCAAAGATTGTCAGTTATTAAAAAATTATGAACTTTTTGCCAAAAACTGTTTGAAAGCGGTAATATCTAAATGGTTTGTTAAAATTAGAGACCTAAAAAAGTGTTGAAAAGTAGGGCCGCCGAAAAATCGACAAAACTCTAAACCAAACATTCACCTATTAACAACCCAAAAAACAGCAAACAGCAAAAATGTCTAAAACTTACACTGTAGAAATAAAGCACGAAGGAGAAACCTACACGATTGAGGTGCCTCAAAACAAGAAAATTTTAGAAGCTGCCCACGATGCAGACATAGACTTGCCTAGTTCCTGCTATGCTGGAGTTTGTACTACCTGTGCTGCTAAGATTATCGAAGGCACTGTAGATCAGAGCGATGGTATGGGCGTAAGTCCAGAACTCCAGCAGGAAGGCTATGTTTTGCTCTGCGTGGCCTACCCACGCTCTAATCTTAAGATAGAAACTGAAAAAGAAGAGGAAGTTTACAGCCGTCAGTTTGCAAACCAAGCCTAAAATTTATTTAAGGGCGGTATAGCTGAAGCCGCCCTTAAATAAAAGCAGTCCCTAATCCAACTATTTACCTATTAGCTATTACCATGACAACTCATTTTATCGAAGCAGAAATAAACCTTAATTCTTCACCCGCTAAACTTCATCAAGAAATAGAAAACACCTTGAAAAAACAACTAAAAAAACAAGGAGAACCTTTACGTTGGGCGGTGACTAATGTAAAAGAGCAAAAAGCTCGCGTAGAAGCGATCGTGACTGTTAAAAGCGAGTAGAAAATTGAGTCAGCCTCCTTACACGGTAGTTTTAATAGTCCCCACGGGTATTGGGGCCGCTATTGGCGGATATGCTGGAGATGCCCTGCCAGTGGCAAGGGCGATCGCTCGGGTCGCCGATACCCTCATAACTCATCCCAATGTCCTCAACGGCGCTCAATTGTATTGGCCAATGGACAACGCCCTCTATGTTGAAGGGTACGCCCTTGACAAATTTGCCGCAGGATGGTACGGACTGCAACCCGTACATCAAAACCGAGTAGGCCTCATCCTGGATCGGGCGATCGAACCCGACCTCCAACTGCGCCACTTACAAGCTGCCGATGCCGCCAGAGCAACTTTGGGTCTCAATTTGGCCGATTATGTTGTTACCGATGCCCCCCTCGAAGTACAACTGCGAACCTCCAATTCGGGAGCATCCTGGGGCACTATCGGCAACCCCGATAGTTTGCTGCGGGCCGCTGAGGTGTCAATAGAAAAAGCAAAAGCCGAGGCGATCGCTGTAGTTGCCAGATTCCCAGACGATGAAGATAGTCCAGCACTAGAACGATACCGCCACGGACAAGGGGTAGACCCCATCGGCGGTGCCGAAGCAGTTATCAGTCATTTAATCGTCCGAACCTTCGAGATACCTTGCGCCCACGCCCCGGCCCTAAATCCTCTCCCCCTCGATCCTAACTTGTCCCCCCGCTCGGCAGCAGAAGAATTGGGCTACACTTTCTTACCTTGCGTCTTGGCCGGACTCAGCCGGGCCCCTCAGTTGGTTTCTAAAGGTTCCCTGCCCCGAAGTCTTTCCCCCAATACTATCTGGGCAGAACAAGTGGATGCGGTGGTAGTCCCAGCAACAGCTTGTGGCGGCAGCGGCATTCTCAGTTTTAGCCAAACGCGGGCCCAAATTATTGCCGTTAGGGAAAACACAACCCAAATGCAAGTACCTCCAGAAGGGTTAGGAATTAATGCATTGCAGGTAAACTCATATTTAGAGGCATTGGGCCTGTTGGTCGCTCATCGAGCGGGTATCAGTTACTCTGCCTTGAGCCCGGACATATCGCCTATAGCTAAAATTAACTAGAAACCCGGGTTTCACAGGCCAGAGCTCTAGGTGACAGAAACCGAGTTTCCTAAAAGTTACCCGGTTTCTGAAAAAAGTAAAATCATTCCCCAAGACAGTGACAGAAAAACTTCCAGACAATCCAGAAATCGAACCTTTGACTCGCACTCAGGTATTAGTGGCGATGGGAGTCACGGCGATCGTCCTGCTGGCGATGGCCAAACTATGGCAGATTTTTGGCTCTGTCGAATTGTTACCTCTAGAGTGGAAACTAACACACCTGGGGTGGGGCATCGCTGTAGGTCTCGGTATTACTCTAGCGAGCTCCGTCATTTATCGGATTTGGCCTACCTACCGCCGCAGTGCCGATATTTATTTAGAATTAGTTGTAAAACCTTTATTATGGCCGGACTTAATCTGGTTGGGACTTCTGCCAGGATTGAGCGAAGAATTACTATTTCGAGGAGTAATACTGGCTGCCTTTGGCTTAAATACTACTGCATTGATTGTCTCTAGCGTTTGTTTTGGCGTCCTGCACATGAGCGGCAAACAACAATGGCCTTACATGGTTTGGGCGACTGTGGTAGGAATTATATTCGGATACAGCGCTTTGGCAACGGGTAATTTATTAGTTCCTATAGTAGCTCATATTTTTACAAATATTATTTCTAGCAGCGTGTGGAAATTTGAACATAAATAATGGAAAATGGGGATAGTAGAACAGGAATCCTGCCTGTTATCTGCTTAGTTAGTTAATAAATTATCTAACCGTTCCCCGTTTCCTCTAAAAAGAAGTGAGAAAGGAAATGGCTGACAACTTTCTAATCGGTCAAACCCTGCGGCAGCGTTATAAGATAGTCGCTAAATTAGGAAAAGGTGGAGGATTTGGAGAAACTTATCTAGCCGAAGACCTAGATATACCAGAAATTCCCAAACCCAGGCGCGTTGTCAAGAGACTCAAACCAAGCATCCAACACCAAGAAGTTGAAAGACTATTTCAACTGGAAGCAGAAACTCTCAATAAATTGGGAAGGCACGATCGCATCCCTACTCTCTACGCCTATTTTGAAGACGAGGGAGAATTTTACCTCGTTCAAGAATTAATAGAAGGTCGCGAATTAGGTAAAGAAATGACGCGCCGTTGGGGCGAAAGCGAGACGCTAGCTTTCTTGGAAGAAATTTTAGAAATATTAGCCTTCGTTCATCAGTCGGGAGTAATTCACAGAGACATTAAACCTGCCAATATCATGCGGCGCGATCGCGATCGTCAATTAGTATTAATCGATTTTGGCGCGGTCAAAGAAGTTAGCAATATTATCCTTGACTCCCAAGGAATAGCGAGCAAAACTATTGCTATTGGTACCCCCGGTTATATACCCAGCGAACAAGCCCAAGGCCGTCCTCAATTTTCGAGCGATATCTATGCAGCGGGCATGACTGCCATTCAAGCACTCACTGGCACGATACCCACACAAATACCAGAAAGCGATCGCGGCGAACTCGACTGGCAAAAGTACGCCCCACCCCTAAGCCAGAAGCTGACCGATATTTTAACCAAAATGGTGCGCTCTCGCTCTCACGAACGCTACGCAAACGCAACCCTCGCCCTACAGGCATTGCGTCGGGGAGAGCTCGAACCCGTTTCCGCTATCTTAAGCTGGACTTTGCTGAAGATAGTCATCCACTTTATTAATCTCTGTCCCGATGTCGGTTTGAGTCTATTTAAAACTGCCATTGGAGGATTTATCGACTACCTCAAACAAAGCGATCGCTCCCTCAACTACGAACTGCAAAAAGCCGCAATGCGAGCCTCCATAGAAGCTGAATATCGCCTTGCCCTCGAATATCGACATCAACTAGCCCGAGCTTTTCCAACTTTTCTACAATATTCCCCATTCCACTCCCAACAAAAGCGCGAAGGTGTCCGTTGGGTCAATCAAAAAATAGCTCGATTGTCCGAAATTCGCAGCAAGTATAATCCCGTAGAACAGACGTCTCGTCTGTTTCCTGTTGTAGAACAGACGTCTCGTCTGTTTCCCGTTGTAGAATTAATCTCATATATCGAAAATTTAGCAGAAAAAATCGCCAGTCAATTAAGAACCTTACCCCCAGCAGAAGATATCCCCAAGAAAAAAGAACAATTTCTAGCAGCAGCGATCGACACCGAGGACAATAACCCAGAATACGCGGAAAAACTCAGTCAAGAAAACGGCGGTTTCTTAGATTTAGTCTGCGTCGAATTTGCTAAAGAAATTAAGCAAAATCAATTAGTGGCGCAAACTTTTGAATTGGGGCTATTAGCATCGCTTAATTCTCAGCTTATCGACTCCCCGTTTGTTTTTTCAGATATAGAAAATGCTTTACTGGATAGTTCCTTAGATTTAACAGAATTAAAGCGGCAACAAGAACGAGCTTCTACAGTAATAAATTCCCCAAACCTACAAATTGACATACCTTTAGCCCCAGAAGCAGATGAACCTACTATTTATGAGGATGGAACGGGAATAGAAACCAGTATTCCCTTAGAAACTCCCCGAGACCGAGTGCCAATTTATTCTAATTTTTATATAGAACGCCCCCCCATAGAATCCGAATGCTATCAAACAATTATGAATCCAGGGGCTTTAATTAGAATTAAAGCTCCGCGACAAATGGGAAAAACTTCTTTATTAACTCGCATTTTAGAACGCAGTCGCCAACAAGGCGATCGAACTGTTTTCTTGAATTTACAGCTAGCAGATTCCGAATCTCTGGAAACTTTAGATGGATTTTTACAGTGGTTTTGTGCCATTATTAGCGACGAATTGGGATTGGAAGAAAGGATAGCAGAATATTGGCATGGCGTTCTCAATAGCAAGCGCAAATGTACTAAATATTTGAGTTTATATTTACTTTCAGAAGTAGGAAAACCTTTAGTTTTGGGATTAGATGAAGTTGACAAAATTTTCCAGTATCCTAAAATAGCCCCTGATTTTTTTGCTTTATTACGGGCCTGGCACGAACAAGGTAGGAGCGATCGGGTATGGCAAAATCTCAGGTTAGTCATCGCTCATTCTCAGGAAGTTTATATTCCCTTGAATGTTAACCAGTCTCCTTTTAATGTAGGATTGCCCATCGAACTTCGAGAATTTTCTGCGTCAGAAGTAGAAAATCTAGTCAGAAAACACCAATTAAATTGGTCTGAAGACAAGATACAAATACTAATGAAAATGGTAGGAGGACATCCTTATTTAGTGCGGGTGGCACTTTATCAAATTGTGGGAGGAAAGATGACTTTAGAAGAATTGTTGGAGCTGGCACCCACGGAAGAAGGACCGTTAGCCGACCATTTACGCCGCCATTTATATAATTTACAAGAAAACCCCGAACTTTTAACTGCTATTAAAAAAGTTATTGCTGCCGATAGTCCGGTACAAATTGGTGCTAAAGAGGGGTTTAAATTGCACAGTATGGGATTGGTGAAATTTCAAGGCAATTTAGTCGCCCCCAGATGCGAATTGTATCGTCTCTATTTTAGCGATCGGCTTTGATATTTTTGGAGTTTTATATTTGTAAGGTGCGCAATGCGCACCCTACTAGAAGACCGGTCAAGAAACCAGGTAATTTCGGCAAAACCTGGTTTCTGGGATACAGAAAAATTGAGTTTTCACCAAAACACTTGACTGGCTCTCTCGCTACTAGCTCAATATGTAAGAAATTGCAGGAAAACAAAGTGTTTTTCCCCAGGGTTGATTCTATCTATTAACAACCCTTGAATACCTCAAGCAGTCCGAAGGCCAGCGCGATCGTACCTTTCTCAAATGATTTGCACCCCATTTTGTCCCCCTGTCTGTGGACACTGCCTCGAAGATGGCCCGCTGCCTTCCCCTGTCCGGGGCCAAAAATAAATCTATTATCTAAAACCAGAAAAACATCCCTTAAAGCAAAAATCTATGCTATTATAATTAACTGTTGCAAAAGCGGACGTGGCGGAATTGGTAGACGCGCTAGATTTAGGTTCTAGTATCGAAAGATGTGAAGGTTCAAGTCCTTTCGTCCGCATAAATCCCAAAATCAAGAAGGTGGCCAATACACACCAATTATTGGCGGCGCGGCATTGAGACTTAACCCAAGGCAGTCCCATAAAATTAGGCCTTTGAATAAAGAGTCCTCTTTGTGGTAACTTTGAGATTAAGCAATGCCCAAACATCGTTTTTGGTCGTTCGAGACCGAAAACTCCCCAGAAATAGGATTTTAGGATTCTGATTTAACGAACCGAGAAGGCCAACCTAAAAAGAGCCTTGCTCCGGCTTTGTCCATCTGTCATAAAGGGATTGCTAACCAAAAATAGAAATTAAAAATAGATATGAGTATTAGAGTTCGTATAGCCCCAAGTCCCACAGGTAACTTGCACATAGGTACGGCTAGAACAGCTGTCTTCAATTGGTTATATGCCCGCAACCAAGGTGGGAAATTTATTCTCAGGATAGAAGATACAGACGAGGAGCGATCGCGCCCTGAATACACCGAAAATATCCTAGACGGACTAGATTGGTTAGAACTCAAGTGGGATGAAGGTCCATATTATCAGTCTGGTCGGAACGAAATATACCGCAAAGCAATTCAAAAGCTAATCGACAAAGGATTAGCCTATCGCTGTTATTGTAGCGAAGAAGAACTAGAACAAATGCGGCTATCGCAAAGAGCTAAAGGTCAAGCACCTCGTTACGACAACCGCCATCGCAAACTTACCCCCCAACAACAAGCAGCCTTTGAAGCCGAAGGACGTCAGCCAGTCATACGCTTTAAAATAGATGACGATCGCCAAATAACCTGGAAGGACATGGTGCGAGGCACCGTAACCTGGAAAGGTAGCGACCTGGGAGGAGATCTGGTCATCGCCCGGGCAGCTAGCGGCGGTAAAATAGGTCGCCCCCTCTACAATATGGCAGTGGTAGTAGATGACCTAGAAATGGGCATCACCCATGTAATTCGCGGGGAAGACCACATCGGCAATACCCCCAAACAAATATTATTGTACGAAGCCCTAGAAGGAATCGTCCCAGAATTCGCCCACACCCCCCTCATACTTAATAAAGAAGGACGCAAGCTCTCGAAACGGGATGGCGTTACCTCCATATCTGAGTTTAAAGAACTAGGATTCACTCCAGAAGCCATAGCTAATTATATGTGTTTGTTGGGGTGGACTCCACCAGATTCTACTCAAGAAATATTTACCATCCAAGAAGCAGCAAAACAATTTAGCTTCGATCGCGTCAACAAAGCCGGAGCTAAATTTGATTGGGATAAACTAGATTGGATCAACAGTCAATATCTGCACGCTATGGCAGTGCCAGAATTGACCGACAGGTTGATTCCATTTTGGCAAAAAGCAGGTTTAGAATTCGATCCAAAAAGCGATCGCTCCTGGCTAGAAGAACTCGCAGCCTTAATAGGACCGAGTCTCACTCGCCTTACCGATGCAGTAGAAATGAGCAAGCTGTTCTTTACTCGCACGGTGGAAGCAGATAAAGAAGCAGCAGCACAACTCGCAAAAGAAGATGCCGCAAACGTTATCTCGACAATACTCGAAAACATTGAAGGCGATGGAGAACTAAAAACCAACGACGCTAACAAAATTATTAAACGAGTTACCCAGCAAATCAAGGTTAAGAAAGGGGTAGTCATGCGAACCCTCCGGGCAGCTTTAACCGGTTCTATGCACGGTCCAGATCTAATTCAGTCTTGGTTACTCCTCCATCAACGCGGTTTCGATGTAGTTCGGTTTAAAAAAGCTTTGGGGCAGGATATTGAAGAAGCAGACATAGTAGTTCAAACTCTGAACCCAAAAACACCTGCTAAAGATGAGGTAAAACCAGAACAAAAATTAGCAACAGCACCAGCGGCAGCTAAACCGGCTGAGGAAAAACCAACAGCGGCGGCAGCTAAACCGGCTGAGGAAAAACCCGCACCGACGGCAGCTAAACCGGTTGAGGAAAAACCCGCACCGGCGGCAGCTAAACCGGCTGAGGAAAAACCCGCACCGGCGGCAGCTAAACCGG
>CAZSTZ010000212.1:0-12508 GCA_964609515.1 uncultured bacterium
TCAGCCGGTTTAGCTGCCGCCGGTGCGGGTTTTTCCTCAACCGGTTTAGCTGCCGTCGGTGCGGGTTTTTCCTCAGCCGGTTTAGCTGCCGCCGCTGTTGGTTTTTCCTCAGCCGGTTTAGCTGCCGCTGGTGCTGTTGCTAATTTTTGTTCTGGTTTTACCTCATCTTTAGCAGGTGTTTTTGGGTTCAGAGTTTGAACTACTATGTCTGCTTCTTCAATATCCTGCCCCAAAGCTTTTTTAAACCGAACTACATCGAAACCGCGTTGATGGAGGAGTAACCAAGACTGAATTAGATCTGGACCGTGCATAGAACCGGTTAAAGCTGCCCGGAGGGTTCGCATGACTACCCCTTTCTTAACCTTGATTTGCTGGGTAACTCGTTTAATAATTTTGTTAGCGTCGTTGGTTTTTAGTTCTCCATCGCCTTCAATGTTTTCGAGTATTGTCGAGATAACGTTTGCGGCATCTTCTTTTGCGAGTTGTGCTGCTGCTTCTTTATCTGCTTCCACCGTGCGAGTAAAGAACAGCTTGCTCATTTCTACTGCATCGGTAAGGCGAGTGAGACTCGGTCCTATTAAGGCTGCGAGTTCTTCTAGCCAGGAGCGATCGCTTTTTGGATCGAATTCTAAACCTGCTTTTTGCCAAAATGGAATCAACCTGTCGGTCAATTCTGGCACTGCCATAGCGTGCAGATATTGACTGTTGATCCAATCTAGTTTATCCCAATCAAATTTAGCTCCGGCTTTGTTGACGCGATCGAAGCTAAATTGTTTTGCTGCTTCTTGGATGGTAAATATTTCTTGAGTAGAATCTGGTGGAGTCCACCCCAACAAACACATATAATTAGCTATGGCTTCTGGAGTGAATCCTAGTTCTTTAAACTCAGATATGGAGGTAACGCCATCCCGTTTCGAGAGCTTGCGTCCTTCTTTATTAAGTATGAGGGGGGTGTGGGCGAATTCTGGGACGATTCCTTCTAGGGCTTCGTACAATAATATTTGTTTGGGGGTATTGCCGATGTGGTCTTCCCCGCGAATTACATGGGTGATGCCCATTTCTAGGTCATCTACTACCACTGCCATATTGTAGAGGGGGCGACCTATTTTACCGCCGCTAGCTGCCCGGGCGATGACCAGATCTCCTCCCAGGTCGCTACCTTTCCAGGTTACGGTGCCTCGCACCATGTCCTTCCAGGTTATTTGGCGATCGTCATCTATTTTAAAGCGTATGACTGGCTGACGTCCTTCGGCTTCAAAGGCTGCTTGTTGTTGGGGGGTAAGTTTGCGATGGCGGTTGTCGTAACGAGGTGCTTGACCTTTAGCTCTTTGCGATAGCCGCATTTGTTCTAGTTCTTCTTCGCTACAATAACAGCGATAGGCTAATCCTTTGTCGATTAGCTTTTGAATTGCTTTGCGGTATATTTCGTTCCGACCAGACTGATAATATGGACCTTCATCCCACTTGAGTTCTAACCAATCTAGTCCGTCTAGGATATTTTCGGTGTATTCAGGGCGCGATCGCTCCTCGTCTGTATCTTCTATCCTGAGAATAAATTTCCCACCTTGGTTGCGGGCATATAACCAATTGAAGACAGCTGTTCTAGCCGTACCTATGTGCAAGTTACCTGTGGGACTTGGGGCTATACGAACTCTAATACTCATATCTATTTTTAATTTCTATTTTTGGTTAGCAATCCCTTTATGACAGATGGACAAAGCCGGAGCAAGGCTCTTTTTAGGTTGGCCTTCTCGGTTCGTTAAATCAGAATCCTAAAATCCTATTTCTGGGGAGTTTTCGGTCTCGAACGACCAAAAACGATGTTTGGGCATTGCTTAATCTCAAAGTTACCACAAAGAGGACTCTTTATTCAAAGGCCTAATTTTATGGGACTGCCTTGGGTTAAGTCTCAATGCCGCGCCGCCAATAATTGGTGTGTATTGGCCACCTTCTTGATTTTGGGATTTATGCGGACGAAAGGACTTGAACCTTCACATCTTTCGATACTAGAACCTAAATCTAGCGCGTCTACCAATTCCGCCACGTCCGCTTTTGCAACAGTTAATTATAATAGCATAGATTTTTGCTTTAAGGGATGTTTTTCTGGTTTTAGATAATAGATTTATTTTTGGCCCCGGACAGGGGAAGGCAGCGGGCCATCTTCGAGGCAGTGTCCACAGACAGGGGGACAAAATGGGGTGCAAATCATTTGAGAAAGGTACGATCGCGCTGGCCTTCGGACTGCTTGAGGTATTCAAGGGTTGTTAATAGATAGAATCAACCCTGGGGAAAAACACTTTGTTTTCCTGCAATTTCTTACATATTGAGCTAGTAGCGAGAGAGCCAGTCAAGTGTTTTGGTGAAAACTCAATTTTTCTGTATCCCAGAAACCAGGTTTTGCCGAAATTACCTGGTTTCTTGACCGGTCTTCTAGTAGGGTGCGCATTGCGCACCTTACAAATATAAAACTCCAAAAATATCAAAGCCGATCGCTAAAATAGAGACGATACAATTCGCATCTGGGGGCGACTAAATTGCCTTGAAATTTCACCAATCCCATACTGTGCAATTTAAACCCCTCTTTAGCACCAATTTGTACCGGACTATCGGCAGCAATAACTTTTTTAATAGCAGTTAAAAGTTCGGGGTTTTCTTGTAAATTATATAAATGGCGGCGTAAATGGTCGGCTAACGGTCCTTCTTCCGTGGGTGCCAGCTCCAACAATTCTTCTAAAGTCATCTTTCCTCCCACAATTTGATAAAGTGCCACCCGCACTAAATAAGGATGTCCTCCTACCATTTTCATTAGTATTTGTATCTTGTCTTCAGACCAATTTAATTGGTGTTTTCTGACTAGATTTTCTACTTCTGACGCAGAAAATTCTCGAAGTTCGATGGGCAATCCTACATTAAAAGGAGACTGGTTAACATTCAAGGGAATATAAACTTCCTGAGAATGAGCGATGACTAACCTGAGATTTTGCCATACCCGATCGCTCCTACCTTGTTCGTGCCAGGCCCGTAATAAAGCAAAAAAATCAGGGGCTATTTTAGGATACTGGAAAATTTTGTCAACTTCATCTAATCCCAAAACTAAAGGTTTTCCTACTTCTGAAAGTAAATATAAACTCAAATATTTAGTACATTTGCGCTTGCTATTGAGAACGCCATGCCAATATTCTGCTATCCTTTCTTCCAATCCCAATTCGTCGCTAATAATGGCACAAAACCACTGTAAAAATCCATCTAAAGTTTCCAGAGATTCGGAATCTGCTAGCTGTAAATTCAAGAAAACAGTTCGATCGCCTTGTTGGCGACTGCGTTCTAAAATGCGAGTTAATAAAGAAGTTTTTCCCATTTGTCGCGGAGCTTTAATTCTAATTAAAGCCCCTGGATTCATAATTGTTTGATAGCATTCGGATTCTATGGGGGGGCGTTCTATATAAAAATTAGAATAAATTGGCACTCGGTCTCGGGGAGTTTCTAAGGGAATACTGGTTTCTATTCCCGTTCCATCCTCATAAATAGTAGGTTCATCTGCTTCTGGGGCTAAAGGTATGTCAATTTGTAGGTTTGGGGAATTTATTACTGTAGAAGCTCGTTCTTGTTGCCGCTTTAATTCTGTTAAATCTAAGGAACTATCCAGTAAAGCATTTTCTATATCTGAAAAAACAAACGGGGAGTCGATAAGCTGAGAATTAAGCGATGCTAATAGCCCCAATTCAAAAGTTTGCGCCACTAATTGATTTTGCTTAATTTCTTTAGCAAATTCGACGCAGACTAAATCTAAGAAACCGCCGTTTTCTTGACTGAGTTTTTCCGCGTATTCTGGGTTATTGTCCTCGGTGTCGATCGCTGCTGCTAGAAATTGTTCTTTTTTCTTGGGGATATCTTCTGCTGGGGGTAAGGTTCTTAATTGACTGGCGATTTTTTCTGCTAAATTTTCGATATATGAGATTAATTCTACAACGGGAAACAGACGAGACGTCTGTTCTACAACAGGAAACAGACGAGACGTCTGTTCTACGGGATTATACTTGCTGCGAATTTCGGACAATCGAGCTATTTTTTGATTGACCCAACGGACACCTTCGCGCTTTTGTTGGGAGTGGAATGGGGAATATTGTAGAAAAGTTGGAAAAGCTCGGGCTAGTTGATGTCGATATTCGAGGGCAAGGCGATATTCAGCTTCTATGGAGGCTCGCATTGCGGCTTTTTGCAGTTCGTAGTTGAGGGAGCGATCGCTTTGTTTGAGGTAGTCGATAAATCCTCCAATGGCAGTTTTAAATAGACTCAAACCGACATCGGGACAGAGATTAATAAAGTGGATGACTATCTTCAGCAAAGTCCAGCTTAAGATAGCGGAAACGGGTTCGAGCTCTCCCCGACGCAATGCCTGTAGGGCGAGGGTTGCGTTTGCGTAGCGTTCGTGAGAGCGAGAGCGCACCATTTTGGTTAAAATATCGGTCAGCTTCTGGCTTAGGGGTGGGGCGTACTTTTGCCAGTCGAGTTCGCCGCGATCGCTTTCTGGTATTTGTGTGGGTATCGTGCCAGTGAGTGCTTGAATGGCAGTCATGCCCGCTGCATAGATATCGCTCGAAAATTGAGGACGGCCTTGGGCTTGTTCGCTGGGTATATAACCGGGGGTACCAATAGCAATAGTTTTGCTCGCTATTCCTTGGGAGTCAAGGATAATATTGCTAACTTCTTTGACCGCGCCAAAATCGATTAATACTAATTGACGATCGCGATCGCGCCGCATGATATTGGCAGGTTTAATGTCTCTGTGAATTACTCCCGACTGATGAACGAAGGCTAATATTTCTAAAATTTCTTCCAAGAAAGCTAGCGTCTCGCTTTCGCCCCAACGGCGCGTCATTTCTTTACCTAATTCGCGACCTTCTATTAATTCTTGAACGAGGTAAAATTCTCCCTCGTCTTCAAAATAGGCGTAGAGAGTAGGGATGCGATCGTGCCTTCCCAATTTATTGAGAGTTTCTGCTTCCAGTTGAAATAGTCTTTCAACTTCTTGGTGTTGGATGCTTGGTTTGAGTCTCTTGACAACGCGCCTGGGTTTGGGAATTTCTGGTATATCTAGGTCTTCGGCTAGATAAGTTTCTCCAAATCCTCCACCTTTTCCTAATTTAGCGACTATCTTATAACGCTGCCGCAGGGTTTGACCGATTAGAAAGTTGTCAGCCATTTCCTTTCTCACTTCTTTTTAGAGGAAACGGGGAACGGTTAGATAATTTATTAACTAACTAAGCAGATAACAGGCAGGATTCCTGTTCTACTATCCCCATTTTCCATTATTTATGTTCAAATTTCCACACGCTGCTAGAAATAATATTTGTAAAAATATGAGCTACTATAGGAACTAATAAATTACCCGTTGCCAAAGCGCTGTATCCGAATATAATTCCTACCACAGTCGCCCAAACCATGTAAGGCCATTGTTGTTTGCCGCTCATGTGCAGGACGCCAAAACAAACGCTAGAGACAATCAATGCAGTAGTATTTAAGCCAAAGGCAGCCAGTATTACTCCTCGAAATAGTAATTCTTCGCTCAATCCTGGCAGAAGTCCCAACCAGATTAAGTCCGGCCATAATAAAGGTTTTACAACTAATTCTAAATAAATATCGGCACTGCGGCGGTAGGTAGGCCAAATCCGATAAATGACGGAGCTCGCTAGAGTAATACCGAGACCTACAGCGATGCCCCACCCCAGGTGTGTTAGTTTCCACTCTAGAGGTAACAATTCGACAGAGCCAAAAATCTGCCATAGTTTGGCCATCGCCAGCAGGACGATCGCCGTGACTCCCATCGCCACTAATACCTGAGTGCGAGTCAAAGGTTCGATTTCTGGATTGTCTGGAAGTTTTTCTGTCACTGTCTTGGGGAATGATTTTACTTTTTTCAGAAACCGGGTAACTTTTAGGAAACTCGGTTTCTGTCACCTAGAGCTCTGGCCTGTGAAACCCGGGTTTCTAGTTAATTTTAGCTATAGGCGATATGTCCGGGCTCAAGGCAGAGTAACTGATACCCGCTCGATGAGCGACCAACAGGCCCAATGCCTCTAAATATGAGTTTACCTGCAATGCATTAATTCCTAACCCTTCTGGAGGTACTTGCATTTGGGTTGTGTTTTCCCTAACGGCAATAATTTGGGCCCGCGTTTGGCTAAAACTGAGAATGCCGCTGCCGCCACAAGCTGTTGCTGGGACTACCACCGCATCCACTTGTTCTGCCCAGATAGTATTGGGGGAAAGACTTCGGGGCAGGGAACCTTTAGAAACCAACTGAGGGGCCCGGCTGAGTCCGGCCAAGACGCAAGGTAAGAAAGTGTAGCCCAATTCTTCTGCTGCCGAGCGGGGGGACAAGTTAGGATCGAGGGGGAGAGGATTTAGGGCCGGGGCGTGGGCGCAAGGTATCTCGAAGGTTCGGACGATTAAATGACTGATAACTGCTTCGGCACCGCCGATGGGGTCTACCCCTTGTCCGTGGCGGTATCGTTCTAGTGCTGGACTATCTTCATCGTCTGGGAATCTGGCAACTACAGCGATCGCCTCGGCTTTTGCTTTTTCTATTGACACCTCAGCGGCCCGCAGCAAACTATCGGGGTTGCCGATAGTGCCCCAGGATGCTCCCGAATTGGAGGTTCGCAGTTGTACTTCGAGGGGGGCATCGGTAACAACATAATCGGCCAAATTGAGACCCAAAGTTGCTCTGGCGGCATCGGCAGCTTGTAAGTGGCGCAGTTGGAGGTCGGGTTCGATCGCCCGATCCAGGATGAGGCCTACTCGGTTTTGATGTACGGGTTGCAGTCCGTACCATCCTGCGGCAAATTTGTCAAGGGCGTACCCTTCAACATAGAGGGCGTTGTCCATTGGCCAATACAATTGAGCGCCGTTGAGGACATTGGGATGAGTTATGAGGGTATCGGCGACCCGAGCGATCGCCCTTGCCACTGGCAGGGCATCTCCAGCATATCCGCCAATAGCGGCCCCAATACCCGTGGGGACTATTAAAACTACCGTGTAAGGAGGCTGACTCAATTTTCTACTCGCTTTTAACAGTCACGATCGCTTCTACGCGAGCTTTTTGCTCTTTTACATTAGTCACCGCCCAACGTAAAGGTTCTCCTTGTTTTTTTAGTTGTTTTTTCAAGGTGTTTTCTATTTCTTGATGAAGTTTAGCGGGTGAAGAATTAAGGTTTATTTCTGCTTCGATAAAATGAGTTGTCATGGTAATAGCTAATAGGTAAATAGTTGGATTAGGGACTGCTTTTATTTAAGGGCGGCTTCAGCTATACCGCCCTTAAATAAATTTTAGGCTTGGTTTGCAAACTGACGGCTGTAAACTTCCTCTTCTTTTTCAGTTTCTATCTTAAGATTAGAGCGTGGGTAGGCCACGCAGAGCAAAACATAGCCTTCCTGCTGGAGTTCTGGACTTACGCCCATACCATCGCTCTGATCTACAGTGCCTTCGATAATCTTAGCAGCACAGGTAGTACAAACTCCAGCATAGCAGGAACTAGGCAAGTCTATGTCTGCATCGTGGGCAGCTTCTAAAATTTTCTTGTTTTGAGGCACCTCAATCGTGTAGGTTTCTCCTTCGTGCTTTATTTCTACAGTGTAAGTTTTAGACATTTTTGCTGTTTGCTGTTTTTTGGGTTGTTAATAGGTGAATGTTTGGTTTAGAGTTTTGTCGATTTTTCGGCGGCCCTACTTTTCAACACTTTTTTAGGTCTCTAATTTTAACAAACCATTTAGATATTACCGCTTTCAAACAGTTTTTGGCAAAAAGTTCATAATTTTTTAATAACTGACAATCTTTGGGGATGGAAAATAGCATTCCTGGGACTACAAACAGTCCGACCTTACCGGAGACATCTGGGGAAGTTGCCTCTTTGTTCCTCGTTATGGCATTTTTCAAGCGGAACCCTTCCCCTCTCGTACCTAGACTCTGACCTCAAGCATTAATCATTATTTTAAATCTTTATTAAAATGGTATAAAATATTAGTTAGCGAGTCTGGCCTTAGCCAGTCTGCCCTTTTTATTAATATTGGGAGCATCAAATCTTTGCAAAAAAGGAACGCTTATTTATTGCTTTATCATTAACAAAAACGCAAGAGCGCAATTGCTAACTGAGATGCTCCCCCCTTAATATTTAGCGAGGTTCCTTAAGCTCTATTCTTTATTTATCGCTTGAATCGCCGCAGCCCCAAAAAAAACTTAAAAGCAATTATAAATTATGAATTTAAGTCAAGCTTACGGTCCAGATCGAAAAAGTCAAAAAACTGAGGTATCCCCCTTCAGAGCGGAGTATGAAAAGACGGAATTAATCAACCATAACAAAGAGATAGACTCGGAGGAAGAAAGAGAGAATACTTGGAAAATATTGCTAGTTGACAAAGACAAGCAATTCCACGAAACTGCTCGAAGGAGCTTAAGAGATTTTACCATCAAAGGCAGAGGTTTAACTATTATGTCTGCTTTTTCGTCCTCAGAAGCTAAAGAATTAATTCTCCATCCCCCGGATACTGCCTTAATTTTATTAGCAACGAATCTGGAAACAAATAACTCCGGCATCGAACTAGCTGGAGTTATTCGCGAAGAGCTAAAACAGAAGTTAACCAGAATAATTCTCCTCGCAGAAACAGCAGAGGAGGAACCAGAACTGGATGTGATTCTTGACTTAGACCTAGACGATTATCAGATAAAAAGCCAACTGAGCGAGAGAAAGTTATTGACAATAGTAGTAGGAGCAATAAAACTCTATAGCGCTTTAGACAATTACGAGTCGTTTTTTCTTGTTAGTAAAGAAGGTAAAGTTCTTTTGGCTAATACGGCGGCGCTCCAAGCTGACCATGGTCCCATAACAGGCAAGAGCCAACAGGCAAGAGGCAAAAGGGAAGAAACGATTGATATTATTTATATTTATGACTTAGTTGAGAAACGTAACATTTACATCAACCGTCAAGTAGGCGAGCTTCTGGGATATACTTATGAAGAAATTCAGACGATGGGTTCGCAATTTCAGGCGAACTTACTTCACCCAGAAGATGGGAACCTGTTAAGGAAACATTTCGCCAGCTACGAGAAAGCAAGCGATCGCGAAATTATAGAAGTAGAATATCGACTCAAACACAAAGACGGTTCCTGGCGTTGGTTTCATTGTCGCGACGCCATCTACAACAGAACCCCAAACGGCAAACCCAAGCAGATCGTCGGCACCGCCACGGACATTACGGAAGGTAAAGAAGCCCAAAGACAGCTACAGGAGCGTATAGAAGAACGAACGGTCCAACTAGAAAGCACTAACAAAATGCTGCTGGAAGAAATCCGAGTAAGAAAACAAGGAGAAGAGGAATTACGCGATCGCGAAGAAAAACTGCGCCAAATAACAGAAAACATCCGCGAAGTCTTCTACATCTACGACCTCAGTTCAAAGCGATTTCTCTATGCCAGCCGGGCTTTCGAGGAAATCTGGGGAACTAGCTGCGAGCTACTGTACCAAAGCCGCCTTAACTGGTTCGCTGCAGTCCATCCAGAAGACCGCCATCGGATACCGGAAATAGCGATCGGAAACCGACAGCTTTTGGAGGGCGACTTCGAGCGAGAATATAGGATTATTCGAGAAGACGGGGAGTTCCGGTGGATCCGCAGTCGCAGTTTTCCCATTCGAGACGAGTCGGGAAAAATTTATCGGTTTGCTGGTATTGCAGAGGACATCACTCAGCGGAAACTTGCCGAAATTGCTCTAAAGAAGCTCAACCAAGAACTAGAAACCAGGGTAGAAAACCGGACGATGGCCCTAAGCAACCTCAACCTGCAACTACAGGTAGAAATCGAAGAACGTCGCCGCGTCGAAGCTACTCTCAGAAAGCGAGAACAGTTCTTGCGCGGTATCTGGGAAGGGGTAGAACAGATACTGCTAGTTCTCGACGTACTAGATGGAACCCAGTTTCGTTATGCTGCCAGCAACCCGGCCTTCGAGCGGGTTAGCGTCATTCCTTGGGAACAGATGGTAGGGCGAACGGTTAGGGAGGTGTTAACTCCCGAGATGGCAGAGCTTTGGTCAAAACACTATCTCGATTGTATTGCTGCGGGGGAAACTATTTCTGTTGAAGAGCGTTTTATGTTTGATGGAGTCGAGACTTGGTGGCTGACTTCCATAAGTCCCTTGTGGAACGAAGATGGCTCCGAGATCGTTTCCTTGGTGGCTGCCGCGACGGATATTAGCGATCGCAAACGTGCCGAAGAGACGGTTCAGATTTACCAAAAAATTGTTTCCTCTTCCCAAGAAGCAATGGCTTTTCTGGATACCAACTATATTTATAGGGCAGTCAACCCGGCCTATTGCAGGAGAGCGAGTTTACCCCGAGAGCAAATAATCGGTCGAACGGTTGCGGAGGTTTTAGGTTCTCCAGTATTTACGGAAACCTTTAAACCTCAACTAGACCGATGTCTGGAGGGAGAGGAGGTTGATTGCGAAAACTGGGTCGATCTGCCCGGTCTGGGTCAAAGGTTTTTAGAAATATCCTATTATCCCCACTACGAAGACGGTGGGATGCAGTCAGGTATAGTGGTATGCCTGCGCGATACCACCGAACGCAAATTAGCTCTTGCTGAAGTTCGAGAAATCCGAGAAAGGCTGGAATTTATCCTTACCAATGCTAAAGCCGTCCTCTATACCAGCAAAGCTTCGGGGGATTTTAGCGCTACCTTTGTAAGCGAAGGGGTGACGGAAATGATGGGATATACCTCAGAAGATTTTACGGCAAGTTCGAGCTTCTGGCTCGATCGCATCCACCCGTCAGATAGAAAACAAGTGTTAGCGGGTTTGCCCCACTTATGGGAAGCGGGCTTTCATGTCCGCGAATATCGCTTTTTATCTAGGAAGGGCAACTATTTATGGGTCCAAGACGGGGTAAAACTTATAAAAGACTCGGCGGGCAATCCCGTAGAGTGCGTCGGTTGCTGGTTCGACATTACGGAACGCAAGCAAACTGAAGAAGCTTTGCGAGAGAGCGAAACTCGTTTTCGAGCAATTTTCGAGCAAGCGGCAATGCCGATCGCCGTACTTAGTCTTGAAGGCCGCTTCATCCAAGTCAACCAGAGATGGTGCGAGTTTCTCGGTTATGAAGAGTCGGAGCTCGTGGAAATGAGCTTCGATGCCGTTACCCATCCAGATGACCTTCTGGGGGTTCTGTTGGCCGGCGAACTGGATCGCTTTTCTAATAAAGAAAATCGCTATCTCTGCAAAAACGGGGAGGAGCGCTGGGGGAATTTGAGCGTATCGGCTATCCGCAACCCCCAAGGAGAGGTGATGTATTTTGTAGGGGCGATCGAGGATATCACCAGTCGCAAGCAGTGGCAGGCCGTCTTGGAACTCCAGTTCCACCGGGCTATTTTGCTGAAACAAATTACCGACCAAATCCGTCAGAGTTTGGAACCGGAGCAAATCTTCCAGACTACTGCTATTGCGGTAGGGCAAGCGTTTAAAGTAAATCGCTGTTTGATTCATCATTATCTGGAGACAAGCAAGGGGGACAAGGGGGATTCCCTAGAACTCGCAATACCTATTGTAGCCGAGTATTTGACCGGTAATTTCGAGTCGCTTTTAGGAACGGAGATTCCCCTGGAGGGCAATTCCCATGCAAGGAAGTTACTGATAGAAGAGGTGGCGATCGCCTCCGATGATGTTTGCGCCGATCCCCTTTTGGCAAGTACCGCGCCTATCTGTCGTCAGATCGAACTTAAGTCTATGTTGGCTATTGGTACTTTTTACAAGGGTAAGCCCAACGGGATTATCGGTTTGCATCAATGCGATCGCTACCGCCACTGGACGGAAGACGAAATCGAATTAATAGAAGCTGTCGCCTCTCAGGTGGGAATAGCGATCGCTCAAAGTTCCCTCTTACAACAAGAAAAACAACAACGACAAGAACTCGCTCGCCAAAACCAAGTTCTGGTAAGGCTTCGGGAGGAGGCGGAGGCTGCCAACCGCGCTAAAAGCGAGTTTCTGGCAAATATGAGCCACGAGATTAGAACGCCGATGAACGCTATCATCGGCTTTAGCGATTTGCTGAAAGGATTGGTAACAGAAAAGCGGGCTAGTTCTTACGTCGCATCTATTGGGGCTGCCAGTAAGACTCTGTTGGCTCTGATTAATGATATTCTAGATCTATCTAAAATCGACGCGGGTAAGTTGGAGTTACACTACGAACCCACAGATTTACGGGAGCTGGTGGCAGAAATTCAGCAGATTTTCTACCAAAAAGCTACGGAGAAAAATTTGTTACTTCAGGTAGAAATAGGAGATGCGGTACCGAAAATGGTAAATTTTGATGAGGTTCGCTTGCGGCAAATTCTGTTTAATATCGTTGGTAACGCGATTAAGTTTACCGAACGGGGGTATGTGAAGATTGAGGTCAGAGGTAGGAGGTCAGAGGTAGGAGGTCAGGGGTCAGAGGTCAGAGGTAGGAGGTCAGAGGTAGGAGG
>CAZSTZ010000213.1:0-12488 GCA_964609515.1 uncultured bacterium
AATTGGTGTCATTTTTTAACGGTCCCTCAAAGACAACTGTCCTTAGACATTACCGTAGAACAGGCAACACGAGCTGTTACTGTCAGCTTCACGACCAATTAGGGACTTGCAATTTTCCGGAGATACCGGTGTCGGGCTCCGGTTCGCGCGCGCCCAACCTACAAGAGACTGGTAGTTTATTTTTTAACAAGTCCTTTAGCAATTAGCCATTCCCCATTCCCCAGAAAAACTAAAATTTTTTCCTCTGGCTCCCCCCTTTTTAAGGGGGGCGGGGGGGGGAGCCCCAAAAACAGTTTATGGCAAAATACTTTTCACCATCCAACCGATAACAAGACCGACTAACAAAGCCCAAACTTGACCGGTTTCAATAAAATTATTCCAAGCTTTTTGGACATCAGCCCCCAAGTCAGCAGTAACTTGAGGAGTATCTGCCAGCAAGTGCAATAAAAACTGTCCGTCTAACAAATGCAGGTGGGGTAGAGAATCAACAATCATTTTCTTTCTGCTCCTCTGAAGATTGTACTCGCATGACGACCATAGTCATATCATCTGGATTGCGATTTCCCAGACCGACAAAATCTTGAACGCTCTGGAACAGACAATCCAAAATTACTTGAGGGTCGTTATAATTTTGACAGGCCCGCTTAAAAGCATCGCTCAAATTATCCTCATCAAAGCGATCGCCACTTTTATTAGCAGCATCCGTAAAACCATCGGTGTAATAAATAATCGTATCCCCATCGGCAAGCTGAACTTCAGCTTCGTGGTATTCAGTATCTTGCTCCAAACCGATCAACATTCCCAAAGTATCCAACCGACGGATCGAATTAGTTGCCGCTTGCCACAATAAAGGCGGATGATGGGCCGCATTGCTATAAGAAAGGATGCGACTTTCCGGGTCGTATTCCGAATAAAATAAAGTAACAAACCGATGAGAATTTTCTAAATCGGCATACATAACCCGGTTTAAATGTTGAAGAATGCGCGATGGAGAATGTCGGTTTAATACTTCAGCTCGGAGCATCCCTCTAGTCATAGTCATAATCAAACCTGCCGGAACCCCTTTCCCCATCACGTCTCCAATAACGATGCTCCAGTGACAGGGTTTTTGCTGGTGTTTCTTTGTCGATTTTAATTGGTCGTAGTTAGCGGGGATAAAGTCGTAATAATCTCCTCCCACTCGGTTTGCCGTCTGACAGCGAGCGGCCAGGACGACACCGGGAATTTTCGGACAAATGGGAGGGAGCAGCCGCAATTGGATTTCCGCTCCTATTTCTAATTCTCGGTCCAAACGTTCCTTTTCTTTTAAGGAAGTTGCCAGCTCGTCGTTGGCGATCGCCACTGCAGTTTGATCTGCCACTAATCTGACTAACTTTTGACGGGTTGGCGTCCAAGCATAATTAGGATCGTGACTAAACACATATACCCGGCCCCTCTCTGAATTTTTTACCAGAATACCGGTTCCAAACAACTGAACGTCTTTACCCAGATAGCTGCTTACTTGATAATCCAGACTTGCAGTCGGGAAGGGGCCATCTGGGTAGTCCAAAGGAATCTTCATCTCGGCGATGATTTGACGAGTTGCAGTTTCCAAGGCTTCGCGGATATCTTGACATTGGCGGCCTTCCTGGCAGTGCAATTGTTGGAAGCGTACTTGGCCGTTTGGTTTAAACAAGACTAAAGCTCCCCCATCGGCATCGGTGACGCGACTTGCCACCAGGGGAATCAATTCTAAAAACTGATTGAGATTGTTAAAACTCCGGAGGGCGTACCCCAGGGAGCTTAACAAATCGTTGACGTTTTGTTGTTCCCGATGCATGCGGGCCACTAACTGTTTGAGAGCTAATATGGGAGTTACATCGGGATCGATGGTACTAATCGTTGAGCTTGTTGATGCATGGGAGTTTCTCGGCACGGGCACGACTGTCATAGAGCTTTTGTTTGGGTTGTGGTGTTGACTTAATCTTCAAGTTTATTCAAAATCTGGATTTTTGGGGGTTGCCTCCAAAAATTCGAGGAATCGCGTTTTTTACTAGAGAGTTAGGTCTTGGGTATCCCAGAAACCCGGTTTTTTCATGCATACCGGGTTTCTTGACCGGTCTTCTAGTTTTTGGATACTTAATCTCTCTGGTACGAACGCAATTTTGACAGAGCTTTTTTATACTTAAGCGCTAGAAAATTTCAGCGTTTAATCTATAACTAGATCTGCTTCAATTGACCTTAGTAATTGTTCTCAAGTTCCAGTCAATAACTTTACATTCTATAGAAGATGCCCGGTCATCGCTCTGTAACTGGGAATCACTTGAAAATTAACCCTCAGTCTCAGAACTTACAGAAAGGAAATTGTTTGAGATTGCTCTTTCTCGATAAGTTCTCAGTCTATGAGATAGAGGAACTTTTTTGACTTTATTATTAAATCGCTAGTATAGCTCTACCAGTTCCGCAAACAAACGTTATCAACCGCTCACAAGAGCTTCGATAAATTCGTAGCTGGAAAACGGACGCAGGTCTTCTATACTTTCTCCCACACCAATGAAACGAATCGGCAGACCCAGCTTTTGGACTACTGCCAGAGCAATCCCACCTTTAGCAGTTCCGTCGAGTTTTGTCAATACTACTCCACTTAAATTAACTACTTGAGAGAAAACTTCTGCTTGCTGCAAACCATTTTGTCCCAGGGTAGCATCTAATACTAGGAGAGATTCTACAGTGGCCTCTGGTGCTTTTTTATCTATCACGCGACGGATTTTACTCAGCTCGTCCATGAGATTTTTCTTATTTTGCAACCTCCCCGCAGTATCGACAATTAATAATTCCGTATTTCTCGATAGGGCCGCAGCGATCGCGTCAAAGACCACCGCTGCCGGGTCGGTATTTTTACCTGGATTAGCGATTACCTCTACGTTACTGCGCTGTCCCCAAATTTTCACCTGTTCGACTGCAGCGGCCCGGAAGGTATCCGCCGCCGCAATTAAACACCGATAATCGGATTTTTGGGCCAGGTGAGCGATTTTGCCGATAGTAGTAGTTTTCCCCGCCCCATTAACTCCTGTAATCAGCCAAATATTAAGAGTGTCTTTTTCTGGGGCAAAGGTGAAACTATAAGCAGCTTTTCCAGACTCGTCTTTACAAGGTTCGTCCAGAAGGTCTCGCAAAATTTGTTTGAGATAGGCGATCGCTTCTTTTGGGGGCAATACCTCTTCTCGCAGTTTCTTTTGCAGGGCCTCTACAATTCTGTCGGTGGCCTCCACTCCCACATCTGCCTGCAAAAGCAAAGCTTCTATTTCTATTACCGCATCTTCATTGAGGGGCCCTTTGCCGACGATGGCCTTTAGTCTGTTAATCAAACTAAGGCGAGTTTTACCCAAACCCAGACGCAGTTTCTTCAACCAGCTAATTTCTTCGACAGAGATGCTTTCCGCCCGACGGCCTTGACTTGCTAAAACTTCTGCAGACCAGAGGAAACCTTCGTCAAAGTCGATATCCGTAAATTCTGCTAGAACTTCTTCTCGGGTTAAAGACCTTTGGGAGGTTATTGGTTCTGGTTCTGGTTCTGGTTCTTCGATCGCTGTTTCTTTTAGTCTTTCCAGACGGGCCTGGCGTTCCTCTTGCGATCGCGCCCAGGCGGGTAAGGCCGCCGATGGTTCTGGAGTCTGTTCTGTTTCTTCTTCTTGTGGTGTTTCTGGGGCCGCGACCTCTGGTTCTTCTTCTATTTCTGCTGTTGGGGCGGCGGCCTCTGGTTCTGCTTCTATTTCTGCTGTTGGGGCGATCGCTTCTGGAGGAGACTCTACTGCTTCCTCCCTGACTTCGGGGGCCTTTTCTTCCGTTAATTCTTCTGGTTTGGCCTCGGGAGTTTCTGCCTCTACTTCGCCCCCATCGGTTGTTTCTGGGGATTCAGTTTTCGGTTGTTCTTGTTTCTGAATATTTTGGTAAGCTGCTTTGGCCCAAGCCAAATAATCTTCGGCAGGTTTGGCAGATTCCTCTTTGGCCTCAGTTGGAGGAGGAGTAGATGTTTCCTCCGGGGCAGTAGGTTTAGTTTCTTGTTCTGGAGTTTTTTTTGCCGTCTCTTTCTGCTGTCGGCGGAACCAATTAAAAGGCATAAGAATTTTTTGGGGAATTGGGAATTGGGAATTGGGAAGAACCAAAAATTAACAATTGACAAAAAGCGACAACTGTTGGGTTCGCTTCATTGCTTGAGATGTACCCATTAAGATACACCAGGAGTACTAGCTTTAATCTTGTCTACTACTCGCGCCAATACCCCATTAATAAATCTATAGCCCTCGTCGCCACTATAGCGTTTTGCCAGTTTTACTGCTTCGTTAATGGCTACTTGTTCGGGCAAACCTAGATAGATAATTTCAGCAACAGCTATGCGTAAAATATCCCGATCTATTTGGGGCAAGCGCTTTATTTGCCAATCAACCATCGAGTTTTCAACTAATTTATCTATTTCCGCTGTATTGCCATGAACTGTATTCAAAATTTCTAGAGCGTAGCTGCGAACTTCTGGTTGGTTAGTTAGGTGAATTAATTCTGGTAATTCTACCGCGCTACCGATGCCATTAATTGCTATTTGACCTAATTCTAATCCTTCGTAAACCATGGTCCGGGCGCTTTTAATATCCGTTGCCGATAGTTGACTGCCCAGGAGGCGATCGCTTGCTTTTTGCAGTTCTTCAGCAGCCGTTTCCAAAGCCTCTTCCACTTCTGTCGTTAAAGTTCTGACTGCTGCTAATAGCATTTCTTGGAGTTTTGTTTTTTCTAATTTTGCCGCTTTTTTAGGCAGTTGGCTAATACCTAGTAGCGCTAATTCTCTTGCCATTTGCCGGGGGGATTTTTTAGTTGTTTTCATTTCTTTTCTTTATTAACTTTTTCAAAGATGCCAACTTTCAATTTTACAGTTTCAATCTTCTTCTATTGGTACTGGCTGAAGTTTTTCTTCCTCGAACTCCAATTTTTCCATTGGCTCGTTAGTAGGAGGAATTTTCGCCGAGAGGGTTAATGAAGGATTAGGGTTGACTATACCACCGGATATTAATACTTTAAAGGCATCTTCAACAGACATGGATAGATTAACGACTTCTTTTTCAGAAACGATCGCGTACCAACCAGTAGTAGGATTGGGAGTTGTGGGCACGAAAATACTCAGCATTGGTTCTGACATTTGAGATTGAATTTGAGCGTTAATCGTACCGGTCACAAAAGCCAAGGCCCACATTCCCCGTCGAGGATATTCTACTAAAATGACCCGCCTAAATTTATCGTTGGAATCTTTCAGCAGAGTTTCAAGCAACTGTTTGAGGGTTTTATAAATCGATCCAGCGAAGGGAATGGCCTGTAATAAACGTTCCCCCAGTTCTAACAGCCATCGTCCCACGATATTGCGGGCCATTAGACCGATGATGAGGATACTGAGCAAAGGTACGGCCAGTCCTACTACAAAATTCAAGAAATTGACTAAGATGGGATGCAGCCCATCGAAAGGGTTGATCTGCTTGGGAACTTTCGTCAGAAAATCGATGACCCAAGTGGCGATCGTTATTGTTAACCAAATGGTAGTAGCCAAAGGTATTACTACCAACAGACCTGCGATTAGGTCATTTTTTAAGTCCTGCTGTATGCGTTTTAACACTACTGGCTTCCTCGTTACTGCTCGCTCTATTTAAGAGGAAAGATTTTAGATTTTAGATTTAATTCTTGCTGAGTCTAAACCCATATTATCTCCAATAAATGTATATCTTAAAACAATTTGTCCATATCTGGTAGCCAGCAGGACGGGAAGAATGGAGGGATGAGGCCAGGGGCGCTGTTTGCCTGCCTCTGCTTTTTAAGGTTAAACTTAATGTTAAAATTTTCTCGGTTAATCGGTCGTTGGTAGCGGCAATTCTATCAATTTATTTCTTGAAGAAAAACCGGATTTTATTATAATTTCCGACTTAGGAACGTCAAACCTTTTAGCCAATAATTTAATTAACTCTTGATTGGCTTTACCGTCTGTTGGGGGAGATTTGAGCGCAATCTTTAAACTCCCGTCTGGTTCTTCTCGAATATTTTGTTGTTTGGCATTTGGTTTAACCTTAACTTTTAAAACTACCATATTTTTTACTTATAAGATTAGCAATAAGAGAAAAATAACTATTACCTATAGCATTTCCTCTCTCAGATGTAAACGAAGAAGGGGCTATTTACTCATAGCAAAAAGTCACTGTTACCTTCCCCCCTCTTGCCTCTTGCCTCTTGCATGCATGCCTCAAGCGTCAGACTTTCGGACACATCTCAAATAAAACTGCTATATTACCTATTACCCATTACCTAAAAAATGAACGGCTTTAGAATCCATCCAGACACCATAGAAGAAGTCAAAGAAAGAACGGACATTTACGATATTATCTCAGACCGAGTTGTTTTGCGCAAGCGCGGTAAAGATTACGTCGGTTTGTGTCCCTTCCACGATGAAAAAAGCCCCAGCTTTACAGTCAGTACCAACAAACAAATGTACTACTGTTTCGGCTGCGGGGCCGGGGGCAATGCTGTTAAATTCTTAATGGAACTCAATAAAAGTTCTTTTAAAGAAGTAGTATTAGAACTAGCCCAACGCTACCAAATTCCTGTTAAAACAGAATCTCGTGAAAAACTAAAAGAATTTCAAAAACAAATATCTTTGCGAGAACAACTTTATGAAATTCTCGCAGTGACAACCAGTTTTTATCAACACGCTTTAAGACAACCCCAGGGAAAAGTTGCTTTAGAATATCTACACTCTTCGCGACAGTTAACCGAAGCAACTATTCAACAATTCCAACTAGGTTATGCCCCTAACGGTTGGGAGACTATTTACGGTTATTTGGTGGAACAAAAGGGTTTTCCGGTAGAGTTGGTGGAGAAGGCGGGGTTAATTGTACCGCGAAAGGTCGAGGGTAAGCGAGCAAATAGCTCGACGGGCGGTTATTACGATCGCTTTCGAGATAGACTAATTATTCCCATCCACGACTTACAAGGAAGAGTTATCGGTTTTGGCGGCAGAACTTTGGTCGAGCGCAAGGGAGCAAATAGCTCGACCGAACAGCCGAAATATCTCAATTCTCCCGAAACGGAATTGTTTGATAAGGGTAAAACTTTATTTGGTTTGGATAAGGCTAAAACTGCGATTTCGTCATTGGATAAAGCGGTAGTAGTTGAGGGGTATTTTGACGCGATCGCCCTCCACGCGGCAGGTATTTCTAATGTTGTCGCCTCCCTGGGAACTGCATTAAGTTTATTTCAAGTCAGACAGCTTTTACGTTACACCGACTCGAAACAAGTTATCCTCAATTTCGATGCGGATAAAGCTGGAATTAAGGCAACGGATAGAGCAATAGGAGAAATCGAAAAACTGGCTTATTGTGGAGAAGTACAACTGCGAGTTTTAAACCTCCCAGAAGGTAAAGATGCCGACGATTTTATCAAAACTTTTTCGCCGGAAAAATATCGAGAACTTCTGGCAGAAAGTCCTCTTTGGATAGATTGGCAAATCGAACAATTAGTTTTAGATAAAGACCTCAAAAAAGCTGACGAATATGCCAAAACAACCAAAGATTTAGTCAATCTTTTAACCAAAATTACTAACGACAATCAATTAACTTATTACTTGCAATCTTGTGCGGATATTCTCAGTCAAGGGGATAGCGGCAGGGTATCTTTATTAACAGAAAATTTGTTAACTCAAGTTGTTAATAATTGGAAAAAATTATTAATTGAGGATGAGTATTTATCTCCTCCTTTGTTAGTTGACAATCATTTAAAATCTAACCAAAAATTTAGAACTCCGCCGAAAAGCAAACACAAAAAAGAATCGTCGCCCGCTAATTTATCCGAGACTGCCCAAAGGAGTTTTTTAGAAGAAACGGAAGCTTTATTATTACGCATTTATTTACATCAACCCTTCTCCCGTCAAGAAATTAAAGATGCTTTAGAAGCTAGGGATATCCAGTTTAATATCTCTCATCACCGGTTTTTGTGGCGGCAGATTTTTCTAGTAGAAAATCTGCATCAAGAATATTTGGATGCTGCCCCAGAAAAGTTAATCTCCAAACTGCAAGATAGTTGTTTGGAAGAACCAGAAAATTTAGCTCAAGTCGAGTATTTATTTCACCTGGATGAAATGGCAGAAAAACAAATTCTGCGTCCTTCTTTACAAATTCGTTCTGCTGTAGCTTATTTGGAACAAATAATGTGTGAAAAGCGGAAAGCTTTAGCAGTAAAAGGATTGAAAGAAACTGCTTTTAATGTTAACCGAGAACTTTATCAAAAATATTGCGAACAATTATCTGCGGAAGATGTCTGGATTCAGGAATTAAAACGATTGCGTGATACTACTTTTTACGATTTGGTAAAAGTGCCTTTGTAGAATTAAGAAATCCCAGAAACCCGGTTGGCAAAAAACCGGGTTTCTACTTGGCAAAAAACCGGGTTTCTACCCCCCGAGATTTTTTTGTAGGTTGGGTGGAGTGAAACGCAACCCAACATTAACCAAGTTCTTATAAACACAAAGACTTAAGAAACCGGGTTTCTTATGTTAGAAACCAATCCCAGAAACCAGGTTTCTTCAAGAAACCTGGTTTCTTATAGCATTTCCTCTCTCAGATGTAAACAACTAAGGGTTATTGACTACTAGCAAAAATTTTTCTGAACCTTCTTTCCATTCCCCATTCCCCATTCCCCATTCCCAAAAAGCGAGATTGCTTCGTTCCTCGCAACGCTTCGCGCTTTTTTTATCTCCAAATAAAACTGCTATAGATATTTGCTATAATTAATTTGGCAACCACTGAAATTCGACCTTAATAGGAGTCTAAATATGCTTACCGAAGAGAGAAAAACTTCCGATTTTAAAGAAACAGAAGATATTAAGTTGATGAATTTAGAGGAATTTTGCGACTGGTATCCAGAAGGTTTTGATGGTAGATTTGAATTACATAATGGAGAAGTTATTAATTGCCTTAGCTTTAATAGATGGTTCGGGGATAGGCTGCCCGTCTTCTCGCAAGGTGTCAAGATAAAGCTCAATTGCTTCTTGAATATTCTTTTCTGTTTCTTCCAGGTTTTTCCCTGTGGAAATACAATCAGGTAAATCTGGAACGTAAGCGGAATAGTTGCTTCCAGCCCATTCAAAAATTACAAGATATTCTTTCAGAATTTATCTGGGTTTGTAGTAATCGCTTTAGGGATTTTCAACTAACTTTTTAAATCCCTAAAGCGATTACTACGAACGAACTTTTTATTACCTGCAATAAAGGGTGTCGCGGGTGTGGCGACCGGTGACGGGATTAGTACCTTTTGCTAAGTCGCAGAGGATTTTTTCTTCATCGTAACTGATAAAGGCATCGGTAAAATCTGCCCCATCAATAGTCGTTCCTTGAATTTGAGCGTTGTACATGAAAGCGCCTTCTAAAATAGCATTAGTAAAGTTAGCTTTCTCGGCATGAATGTTGTCCAAGGTGGCATAACTGAGATTTGCTCCCTCGAAATTTGCTTCTTCTGCGTGGGCGCCGAATAAGACAACTCCGCGCAAGTCTGTATTGCTAAAATTAGCTTGTCGAATAATGGCGGCGTTAAAACTAGAATCTTTGAGGTCGCGGCCCGAAAAATCTTCGCCGACGAGGGTTTGTTTGTCAAAATCTTCGGCGAGGGCGGGGGAGGGGTTGATGAGAGTGGAGGTGGCGATCGCTCCTATTGCTGCGATATAGATTAATGTTGAGAGGAGAAAACCGATTACAATATTTGAAATCTGTTTGTTTTTCTTAGTATTCATAGAAAATTTGCTGTGAGTTTCCTAGAGAGCCGGTTCAGAAACCCTGGTTTCTTGGGTTTGAAAAAACCGGGTTTCACAGGCCGACGCACTTTACAAATTAGAATAAAGCAAAATGACCGAGCCTTCCTCCACTGCTAATAACCAATCTGTCGATACTGGTATTTTGGGAGAAGATTTGGTGGCCCGATGGTTGGAGGGACAGGGCTGGCAAATTTTGGCCCGTCGCTGGCGCTGCCGTTGGGGGGAGTTGGATTTGGTAGCGATGGAGAATGTTTCTCCCATGTTGGCCTTTGTGGAGGTGAAAACTCGCCGTGGGAGAAGTTGGGATGGTGGTGGTTTGCTATCTATTACTGAGTCGAAACAAGAAAAATTGTGTTTGGCCGCAGAAATGTTTTTAAGCGATCGCTCAAAAACAGATAAAAATTGGGCCGATTATTCCTGTCGCTTCGACGTGGCCCTCGTCAACTACAGGGCCCTCTCTCAAAATATGGCCAATAACCGAGTTAGGCCCTTAATTGTCGAGTGGGGCCGTCCAGTGGCCGTAGAAAGTTATGAGTTTGTGTTGCAAGAATACATTGAGTCTGCTTTTAGCTCATACTAAGATGATACTCGTACTCCTATTAAGAAGAAGAGTACGAGTATTTATAGGAAAAAGGAAAAGAGCGATCGCTTACTAACCGAGAGTTTCGGGGCAATATCCCAAACCCTTGACAAATTGCTTGCGAAATGCTTCTATTTCTTCGTTATTGGGCTGACCGTGGGAAACGACAGCAACCTGATAGCGACGCATGACGCTCAGAGGAGACTGTCCTGTTTCCAAGCTCCAGAGTGCCATACGCACGCGGATCTCGGGTTCGTAGGGAATCCCGAGTTCGTTCATAAAAGCCCGAAAGTCCCCATGTTGCCGAGGAGACAGGTATTGACTCATTTTGATTTTTACTACCCAACCATCGATCTGATGAATCACCGTAAGAAATTGAAGCGGCAATTGTTGGGTAGCTCTCAAGTACTCAACCACTCTCAGGGTGAGGCTTGTATTGGCTAAAAAGTAGAGGTATTCCATTTTGACTATTCCCGCTAAATACTTCAGCTTGCGCGTTTTTTCCTTAACTATTTTGCTACCAACAATGGGGAAGGAAGAAAGGGGCGTAAGTAGGAGAGGAAAGCGGGGCGGATGGTGCCGCTTCCCCATGCACAAAATACGGATAATTGTACCGTTTTTCAATTCATGAATTCATGAATTCATTCATTGCTAAAAACGGAAACAAAGCTCTCTGGCTGACTCCTGGCATGAAGCCTTGAACGGAGTTTGTTGCCTATATTTATATCTTCGGACTTTTATGTTGAAAAGCACTAGGGGAAAAGTACCCTAATTTTCATGGGGAGGTTTACCCAGTTTGGATAAAGCATGAGTTGGTTATATGAAACAGTTAGATTACTTATTAAATGCTTATGACTACGAACTGCCAGAGGCTTTAATCGCTCAAAACCCTGTGGTTCCTCGCGATAGTTCGCGCTTGCTTGTAATAGATTCTAACACAAAGCTGCGACATTGCATCTTTCGGGATTTGCCGGATTTGCTCCAACCCGGCGATTTATTGGTTCTCAACCATACTCGGGTGATTTGCGCAAGACTCTACGGGCGCAAAGTTACTGGGGCAGAGGTAGAAATACTCCTTTTGGAAGAGAAAGGGCAGAATTGCTGGTTGGCTTTGGTTAAACCTGGCAAGCGTTTTAATTTGGGGGCGAGGCTTGAGTTTGAACCTGTGGAAGGGGGCGTTCGCTCTTTTTCGTCTCCAAATGTAAGCATAAACACTATCCCCGAAAAACTAACGGCAAGGGTGGTTGCTACGGATGAGGAGACTGGCGGACGTCTGTTGCAGTTTGATTTGCCGGAGGGGCTTTCTTTGCTGCAAGTATTAGATCGATTTGGTGTTATGCCTTTACCACCTTACGTTACCGAATCTCAAGCAGAGCCGGAACAATATCAGACTGTGTATGCTACAACACCTGGGGCGGTGGCTGCCCCTACTGCGGGACTGCATTTTACTGATGAGTTATTAGACCGGTTGCAGGAAAAGGGAATAGATCGGGCTTTTGTGACTTTGCACGTTGGGGTGGGTACTTTTCGCCCGGTGGAGGTGGAGGAGATTACTACCCATCGGATGCATTCTGAGTGGGTGGAGGTTTCTGCTGCTACTGTCGATAAAATTTCTCAGACTAAGGCGAGGGGCGGGCGCGTTATTGCTGTGGGTACTACGGTGGTTCGGGCTCTGGAGGGGGCGGCGGCGAGTTCGATGAGTGCAGGTACCGATCGCGACTTATTGCCTTTTTGTGGATATACGGATCTATTTATTTACCCCGGTTACCAGTGGCGGGTGGTGGAGGGGTTGATTACTAATTTTCATTTGCCCCGTTCGAGTTTGTTGATGTTGGTTAGCGCGGCGATCGGCAGGGAAAGGTTATTGGAAGTTTATCGGGAGGCGATCGCTCTTCGTTACCGTTTCTATTCTTTCGGCGATGCGATGTTAATTTTACCTAGCGCTTGGATGGGGTAGGTTTAATTGCAGTTTAAGAAACCGGGTTTTGCAGGAATTACCCGGTTTCTGGGTAAGAGTCAATTGTCAATTGTTAATTGTTCGGTGAAAGCCAGAAAAGTAGAAAAGTAGGTAGGGCGCGCGTGAAACGAAACCCAACA
>CAZSTZ010000214.1:0-6547 GCA_964609515.1 uncultured bacterium
GTACTCGATATTCGCGACTTTCAATAATCGGCATTCGCAAATCCCCCATCATTGCGTCTAACCTTTCTAGTTCGCTGGTGGGAATAGACTTCCATTCCTCTTTACTATTCCAGCGAATTATCATTACCACATTTTGTTGCACCGGGTCTATCCAGACTTCCTTGCCCAAAAAACCGCTAAAGTTTTTCAAACCGACAGTCCAAACCTCCTCATCCCGACAAATAAAAGCCTCCCATTGTTCGGGAGGCACTTCAAATCTCAACCACTCAATGACCATTAGAAATCTTCACCTAAAACAAAACTACAACCGTTCGATGGGAATTTCGACGACGAACTCCGCTCCTCGACCGGGTTGGGATTTACAATATAACTTTCCTCCATGTTTGTCAACTATGATATCCCGAGAAATTGAAAGTCCCAAACCGGTTCCTTTTTCTGGGGGTTTGGTAGAAAATAACGGATCGAAGATGCAGCGGCAGATTTCTTCCGTCATGCCCGGACCGTTATCAATAATAGAAATAGCGGCGAAGTTCTCGTCTGTCACCCGAGTTTTAATCCAAACGGTAGGTTCGCCCTCGTCGGAATTAGTCTGCTTGCCGTTTTTTGAGAGTTCGTACCTTTCCTCTAGGGCATCGAGGGCATTAGTCAGCAGGTGCATAAATACTTGATTTAGCTGTCCGGCGTAGCAATCGACTTTAGGTAATTTACCGTATTCCTTAATGGCAGAAATCCCGCCGCGACCGCCTTTAGCTTGGAGTCGGTTTTGCAGGATTAACAAAGCGCTATCCAATCCTTCGTGAATATCGACCGGTTTCATTTCCGCCTCATCCACTCGGGAAAAGAGGCGCAGCGATCGCACTACTTCCCGAATGCGTTCGGAACCGCCAGTCATAGAATCGAGGAGTTTTGGCAGGTCTTCTTTGAGGAACTCGAAACCCATGCCATCCATTTCCTCTTCGATTTCTTCCACCGGTTCGGGATAATGTTGCTGGTAGAGTTCCACCAAGCGCAATAAATCTTCGGTGTAGTTGGTAGCGTGGGAGATATTGCCGGAAATAAAATTAATCGGGTTATTAATTTCGTGGGCGACGCTAGCTACCAACTGCCCCAGGGAAGAGATTTTATGCTTTTGAATTAATTGGGTAGTGGCCGAGTTTAGTTTCTGTAAAGTTTGTTCGAGCTCGAAAGCTTGTTGCTTGAATCGTTCCTCGGATTCTTGTAAGGCGTGCATCGCCCGTTTGCGATCGGTGATGTTTTGAGTCATCATCATGCCGGCAAATACTTCCCCATTTTCGTTAGCAAGAGGCAAAGTATAAACTTGATAGATGCGAGAAGCGTAGTCGATTTCTCGTTGGGTGCAATTTCCAGCCAAAGCGTCCCGATAATCGGCTTCAAAAACTGCTGCTAGTTCTTGTGAAAAGACTTCGCCAACCTTATAGCCTTCGATTAAGGAGCGATCGAGACCTAGGGTTTCTAATTCTTGACCTTCGGCGAGAGTATAGCGCAGATTTTTATCGAATAAAAGCACCAAACCGTTAGGGAAATTTTGGGTAAGGGTTCGATACCTTTCTTCAGATTGCCGCAATGCCTGTTCCATTTGTTGGCGATCGCTGATATCGACTCCCACAAACACGGCTGCAGCTAGGGACGAGCCGCTTCGATGGTATTTTTGGGCGACTATTAAATAAGTAGTGCTAGTTCCTTTGACGTTGGCAGTTACTTCTTTAGCGGCTTTCGGCTCGGGACTGGCAAAAAACTCGTAAACAAATTCGTTAAATTTAGGACTTGTTTGTAAAAATCCGACTTCTTTACCGATAAAAGTTTCCGCCGGCATTCCATAAGCATGAGCTAAATGTCGGTTTACTCCTAAGTATCGCAAATCGGAATCTACCCAAGAGACTAAACCGGGGACGGCATCTAAAACTGCTTGTAATTGTTCTTTAGCATCTATTAGTCCCAGCCGTGCTTTTTTCTGTTCCGAAATATCGCGGACAAAAGCGTAATAATATTCCCTATTATTGAATTGTAAATAATTTACTGTTACTTCTACTGGGAAACTGCGACCGTCTTTAGTGCGGTAGGAGGATTTAAAGGTTAGGGAGTTTTGCTGTTCGATTTTTTGAGTTGTGGCAGTCCATCCATCCCCATCAATTTCTCTATCGAGGTCCTTAAGGTTTAGTTGGAGGAGTTCTTCGCAGGAATAGTCCAGAGATTGACAAGCTGCTGAATTGGCGTAGCAGATTTGGCCCTCTGCTGTAAAGGACAATACGGCCACGGCGGCCCGATCCATTGCTAGCTGAGTTAGTTGCAGTTGTTCTGGGGGTTGGGGGCGATCGCTTATTGCCTCCGCAGATACGATCAAACCGCAGATGGTATCTTCGTCGGTTAGCCAGGGCTGAACGGTCCATTTTACTCCTTCCTCCCAGGAAAATTCGGCTGTTTCCCCCGCCAAACATTTTTGAGCTTTTTGTTGCCAGATAGCAGACAGGTTAGGAAAAATTTGGTAGTGAGATTTACCAATTATTTCCGAGTCGAGTCCCCACTGTTGGAACCAGCGACCAGAACAGGCCAGATAGTTCATTTTTTGGTCCACCATTGCGACGGCGGCGGGCAGATATTGGACAAAGCGTCCCAAAGTCTCGGGGTCCCCAGTAGGCGATCGCTCTTTTTGTCCCCGGGTGGCCTGGTTTTTGCTATTGGCGTTATCGACCAATTTTAGGGTTTTTTGCTGGACTGGCCTTTTTTTCACTTTGGGGATGCCCTCCCTGTCTGTTTGCTTTGTTAGTTGATATACCACTGTTTTTTGTAAGTGCTTTATTTTCTGGACGCGACCCATGATGGGTCTTACCCCTTATGTTATAGCACTTTTTATTGGCAATGGCTAATTGTTAATTGTGGGCTTTACCATTCCCCATGGACTATTCCCCATTCCCAAAAAGCGGTAAATTCTTGGTTTTGTTCAAAAATTTAATGCATCATTAAATCAAACAAAACGGTAAGTAAATTCAGAAATCAAATCGACCCTTCCTTTACGCAGAACGGCAGGGTCTAGTCTTTCAGTAGTATTGCAAGTCATCAATACTACTAACTTTTGTCGGTGGATCGTGCCAGAGGTTTCCTCAGTAACGCTTTGGTATAAAGTCCCATCCAATAAGCTGAGAATATGCTCTGTTTTGCTGCTGCTTTGAGCCACTTCGGTCGCTCGATTTTGTGCCAAATTATCCGCTTCATTAATAATAAGACAAACCCGTTCTAAATAATTGGGCGGCACAAAATTTTCCACGGCATCGTGGTCCAAAATAAAGATAACGTAACCTAAAGGGACTAAAATTTCTTTAGCCACAGCTTGAGTCCAAGCTGTTTTACCGGTGCCGGGTTCTCCGCTTACTAAAACAGCTAACTGATGATTTTCGAGAATTGCTTGTTGTACCGCATCGGTAAACTGTTGAATATTTTCGGGAAAAGTCCTAATAGGAAACTGACTTTGAACCTGTCCGACGCGACTGTGATACCCGCTTAACATTACCGCCAAATTATAAGTTGCTTTGCTTACTAGCGGTGCCATATCTTTAGCAATTAAAGTGTAGCGACGCCTGCCTCTGTCGTAAGTTTCTATTTGCAACCAACAGGCTTTTTTTGCCCAGTGAGCGTAAATCGTTCCTAAAGTTTCTAAACGTTCCCAACTGACAAATTTTTCCACTGGATAATAAAAATTACGCTCCATAAAAGTCTGGGTTATTATGTCGGGTTTGCCTAATAATTCCAGAATTTTAAAAATAGTAATTTCCTGAAGTCTGTTAAGAACGTATTCGATGGGAATGCTGTCGCGACTGACTAATTGTTTTACCGGAGTTTCGATGCTCAAAACATCTTTGTAGCGATAATCTGGAGTTGGGGGAAGGGGGGTAATGTAATCCCAAAACTCATCGAGTTCGTAGCGACTGTTTTCAGAAAAGACGCTCAAAATATTAGCCCACCAGGCATATTGATGGCGACCTAAAACATCGGCTATATCGCTGGCTAAATCTAAAGTTTTTTGAGTAAGTTCTAAGGGGTCGTTAGTGGCTAAATACCAGAAATATTGCCAGTCAAATTCGCGATACAAGGGCCGCCAACCCGCTCCCAGCAGACCTTTACTTTGGGAGTTATTTTGTTGATAGCCGTCGTGGTTAAACCAATATCCAGATGCCATGTTTTTCTTTGTTGATAATTGCTAATTGGGAACTTGCTAATTGCTAATTTGGAACTTGCTGTAGGTATTCTGGAGGAACGTTTTCTACTAACCAAACTTCATTTTCAGAACGATAAAATAGGAAACCTTTCTCCTGCATTGCTGCCGCATCTACGGCAAATATTACAGGATTTCCCTTTCTTTTTCCTACTATTTTAGCCGTGGCAATATCTGCGGATAAATGGACGTGATGCCTGGACATTTTGCACAACCCCGTCTCTAATATAGACTCGACGGAGCCGCGTCCGGTACCGTGATAAAGAACGTCTGGCGGCGCGATCGGTTCCAATTCTAAATCGATTTCTACGCTGTGTCCTTGGTTGGCGCGAATTAAACTCAGAGTTGGGTCGAAGGAAAAACGTTTTTTGTCGTTTTTTGCTACTACTTCATCCAGTTCGGCGCGACTTATAAAAAACTTGTTTTTAGCACAAGCGCTTAACAATTCTTCCACAGAAACCCAACCTCCAGGGGCAAGTTTAAGACCGATTCTTTCTGGTTGATGTCTCAGAATTTTGCTTAGATATTTACTAATTTTTACCAAGGGATAATTGTTCATCTTAAACTTTTAAAAAAAAGTCTGAATATTTGACGAATAACGTTCAACAATAGGAGTTATGGTTGATGTACTTTGTCCATAGTACAGACAAACTACAAAAATGTCAAGGGGGCAAACAGTTTTTTTGCTATAAGCAGCGATCGCTGCTAGGACCGGCCTGTGAAACCCGGTATGCATGAAAAAACCGGGTTTCTGAGAATACGCAGGCGGACTCTCTAGTAATTATCTTTACTTATTGACATTTCCGAATCCAATTGTTATAATAGCGCGACTTGCTAATGGATGGTGGGGAGCAATTCTTTTTAATTCAAACTATCTGGATCGATCCCCAGAGCTCGCAAACGTGCCGCTAATTGTTCTGCTCGTTGTCGTTCGATTTGGGCTTGTCCTTCGGCTTGCCGTTGCCGTTGTTCGGCTTGCCGTTGCCGTTGTTCGGCTTGCCGTTGCCGTTGTTCGGCTTGCTGTCTGGCTTCTTCATCGCTGAGATATCGGTTGCCCCGTCCGTCGTACCAGTACAACCACTCTCGGGTAATCCCCGGGTAAGTTCCCACCTCAGTACCTATACCGAGACCTATTTCTGGCATCCACAGCGGGTTGTTATCTTGCGACTCGTATTTCCCCTCCGAGTTAAGGCGGTAAATAGTTAACTTAGGTTTGCGTACCCGCAGGGGAGCGTAAATTACATAGTACAAGACTCCGCATTGGGCGTATTTTCTTTTTTTCTCCTTATATTCTCCTCCTGGAGTTTTGGATACTACCTCTAACGCTAAAGAAGGAATTATCCCATTTTCTTCCCAGGTAACGTAACTCAAACGCAGGTTTTCACCTTTAACTCGCGGCACTCCCAGGGATAGAAAACCATCGGGAGCAATAGCGCTTTGGTCTGGATGGTAGTACCACCCCATATCGATACCAAAAAACCAATCGTTGCGGTTAGCCCAGATGTTGGCAAGGATGGACTTTAATAAATGAGCAATTAAATCTTGTACTTCGCTATCCACCGGTTTATCGTCTTTGTAGGGTAACTCTTCCATCGTGGGAAGAGGTTTGCGGGTTTGGCAATCTGATTTTAGCATAATCTTGGCCGTTCGTTAATGTTTGAACTGGTTGTCTTTAACCGGTTTAATCTCATTGTAATAAAAATCAGAACTTACGCACGAAGCATGAAATTTAGACCCTTGAGATTGCTATCATGACCTGGGCAAACGCAGTGGTTCGCAATGACGGAAATCGGGATGAAATATGGCGAGGCTGGGTTGGAGGTGGCGATCGCTCGTTTAAAAGATAAATCCCCGCGAGTGCGACAAAGGGTTATTGACTTGCTCGAACAAAGAGAAAGGGAACTCAAGGTTAAAGCGGCGATCGCAATTTATCGCAGCGATATTACCAATCTAATTGTGGATATTATCGTCAGTTCCGAGGACGGGAGCTTAAAAATGGCGGCGAGGCATTCAACCTTGAAAATATTCTAATGTGAAGGGGAAAATGGGCAAATAACCCGGTTTTTGGGCCTGGAAAGATGAAAATCTCTGAAAAGCCGGCGGGCGATCGTCGGCTCAAAAGCCATTCAGCCACTTTCGGGCCATCCTTGGCCAAATCTAAATTGGCCCGTCAACCTGGTTTTTCAAACCCAAGAAACCCGGAATTTCTGTAAAAACCGGGTTTCTGAGAAGACACTCAACCCAAGAAACCCGGTAATTCCGACAAAAACCGGGTTTCTGAGAAGACACTCAACCCAAGAAACCCGGTAATTCCGACAA
>CAZSTZ010000214.1:6647-12147 GCA_964609515.1 uncultured bacterium
AAAAACCGGGTTTCTGAGAAGACACTCAACCCAAGAAACCCGGTAATTCCGACAAAAACCGGGTTTCTGAGAAGACTAAATTAAAGGTAGTACAATGAGAAAAAATAACCAACAGCCCAGAGAATTTGATGCCGTCTTGGGCGGTAGTTCTAATATCCCGTTAAGCGCGGGAGTATTAGGAGGCATCGAAGGGGTAAAAATGCGTTTAGATTCTGCCAATTATGAAACCAGAATTGCCGCTATTTTGGAAGCATTAAGATACGGAGAAGAAGGTTTAAATTTAGTAATTAAAGCTTTTAAAGATGGTAAATTAATCGGGAGTAATTTATCGGGAATCGATTTAAGTGGGGCGGATTTAAGAGGGGCGGATTTGAGAGAAGCTAATTTAAGTTTTGCTAATTTGAGCGAAGCTAATTTAGAGCTGGCAGATTTGCGCAAAGCAAATTTAACTAACGCCAAATTACAACAAACTAATTTAACTGGAGCTAAGTTATCTGGTGCTAATTTAACGGGAGCGGATTTGACTTAGTACAAGGCAAGAGGCAATAGGCAATAGGCAAAAGTTGGGGAAAAAGCAAGAATGGAAAAGGGAAAAGTAGAAAAAAATCGGACATTCTGTTTTTTATATACTTTTGCATGCATGCCTCTTGCATGCATGCCTAAAGCGACTAATTATTTTGCACGACTCAGATAGAACTGCTATATTACACCCAACGACCGACAACAACCCTGACGGTTCCATCTTCTAAAGTTTCTTGTTCTTCTACGTTAAAACCTTGCTCTTCGACGGCAGTCATTAAAGTTTTATGGGCGTACTTTTGGGAGATCTTATTAACAAACTGTTTTTGATTAATTTTTGCTCCCCAAAAATCGGCGATTATTTCATAATCTTCTCCCTGACGGCGGAAGCCTATATCGTAGCCGTTATTTTGGCGAATGACATATTCGGCGTAGGTGGAATCTCCTCGATAACCTCGCACTTTGGCATCCACTTCCACCGAGGGACTTAATTCTTGTAAAACTTGATGCAAGATTTCGCCGTTTTTAATCTGAAGTTTGATAGTGGAAAAATGAGACATAATCTGGTTATTCTCCTTGAGAAAAATTAACGCTATAAACTACTATTATAAGCTTCTTTGAGAAACCCGGTTTTTCCCAACATTTGAGAAACCCGGTAATTCCGACAAAAACCGGGTTTCTTAATTTTGAGCCATTTTCTTGCAGGTCCGCACGACCTACTTTTTTACTCAGAAACCCGGTTTTTTAAAAAAACCGGGTTTCTTGACAGAGCCTCTAGGCCACACCGGGTTTCCGGGCCGGGTCTGGGGGCCCATTTTTTTTGTCAAACGGTTTAAAAATGCGGATATTATAGAAAAAACAGGCAAAACTATATAGCAGTAGGCAAGACAAGGGGAATTTCCCATTCCCCATTCCCCATTCCCCATTTTCAAAAAAGCTATTAAACAAGCAAAATGGTCCCAATCAATTCAGAAAATACTTTAGAAAAATCCGAATCTGCTACTATTTTAGTAGTAGATGATACTCCCGAAAATTTGCGCTTGTTAGATCGAGTTTTGAGCGATCGCGGCTCTAAAATGCGGTTGGCCCCTAATGGCAGCCTGGCTTTAAAATCGATAAGTGTCGAACAGCCAGATTTGATTTTACTGGATATTGTCATGCCAGGTTTGGATGGATATGAGGTTTGCTCGCGGTTAAAAGCCGACCCATTAACTAGGAATATACCAGTTATTTTTCTCAGCGCTAAAGGAGAAGTATTTGATAAAATTAAAGCTTTCGATTTAGGGGCCGTCGATTATATTACTAAGCCTTTTGCTACGGAGGAAGTGACGGCCCGCATAGAGCGTCAATTGAAAATTTGGCAGCTATCAAAAGAACTGGTAAAGCAAAATAATTTGCTACAAGAGGAACTCGAACAGTTGCGGAACGCGGACATCTCTAATATAAATGTTCTGCGAGAGAAACTATCCAAACGAATCGATAGTTTAAACGAGACGAACCAGGGCTGGCAACAACAAATAGCTCTGAGAGAAAAGGAGTTGCGCGATCGCCAGATTTTAGAGACGGAACTAAAAGAGCAAAACGCTCGCCTGCAAGAAGAAGTGCGAGAGCGCCAGCGAGCAGAAGAAACTTTGCGCGAAAGGGAACGTTTCATCGAACACATAACCGAAACTTCTCCCACTTTGCTTTATATCTTCGACGTTATCGAGCAGCGCAGCGTTTATTGCAATCGCGCCACTGGGGATATTTTAGGTTATTCGCCTCAAGAGATCCTAACCATGAGAGAAGACTTGCTGGCGAGAGTGATGTACCCGGATGACTTGATTAAGATACCGGAAAAACTGAGGCAAATATCGGCTTTAAGGGATGGAGAAATTTTAGAAAGCGAATATCGACTCAGGGACGCTCGGGGGCAGTGGCGAACCTTTTTTGCGCGGCAGTTGGTATTTAGCAGAACTCCAGAAGGGGAGGTGCGGCAAATTTTAGGTACTGCAGTAGATATCAGCGATCGCGTTGCTGCGGAAACGGCCCTGAAACAGAACGCAGAGTTTTTGCGCAGTATTTATTCGGGAGTAGGAGTCGGCATCTTTATCGTCGATGTCACCCAGGATGGAGAGTTTCGCTATGCCGGACTGAATCCGGCCCACGAACGCCTCACGGGTCTTAAAGCTTCAGAACTACGGGGCAAAACTCCAGAAGAAGTGCTGCCAGAAGCGGCGGCCCGGGCGGTGCGCGATCGCTACCGAACCTGCGTCGAAGCCAGAACTTCTATTACTTACGAAGAATGCTTGCCCTTCCAAGGACGGGATACCTGGTGGATAACGAAGCTGACTCCGCTGTTTGACGGCAACGAGAACCTCTACCGCATCGTCGGCACTAGCTTAAATATCAGCGATCTCGTCAATGCAGAAAGAGAGCGCGAGGAATTGTTAGAGCGAGAGCAGATGGCGAGGGCAGAAGCGGAAGCGGCAAAAGAGCAATTATCACAAAACCTCGACAGCATGACCGATGCTTTCGCCGCTATAGACAGAGAATGGAGATTGACTTATGTCAACAAGCACTCTGAATTGGTGATGCAAAAAAAGCGATCGGAAGTTCTGGGCAAGAGTATCTGGGAGGTATTTCCCGATGCAATAGATACTGATTCAGAACGCGAGTATCGTCGGGCGTTATCGGAAGGGGTTTCTGTGGAATTTATCCAGTTTTGGCCGCCTCTCAATGTCTGGTTTGAAATTCGCGCTTATCCTACGAAAGACGGTCTCTGGATTTATGCCTGCGACGTGACCGATCGCGTCAATGGCGAAATCCTCCAGCGAGAAACTGCCGAACGAGAAAAAACTCTGACTGCGGCCATCCAAAGGATTCGGGAATCTTTGGATATCGACACTATCTTTACAGCCACCACCGAAGAACTCCGTCAAGCCCTCAAATGCTCCCGAGTAGCTATCTACCGTTTCGATGCTGACTTTGATAGCGGCGAATTTGTGGCCGAGTCGGCAGAAGAGGAACTACTGTTACTGGAAACCCAAAGGGAGCCTCTGGGACTTACGGCAGAGTCGGAACTATTGCAAAATAGCTGCCTCCAAGTTTTGATAAACTATCCCGATGAAGCCGAAAGGAAAAACTGCAATTTAAACGAACCCTGTTGCCTGGCGATCGCCGATGTCGAGGAAGCTAACTATAGCGACGAATACCGACAGCGGCTAGGAGAATTTGAGATTCGCGCTTATCTCATCGTTCCCATTTTCCGCAACTCTCAATTCTGGGGGTTGCTAGGAGCTTACCATAGTTCCGCCCCCCGCCAGTGGAAACCCAGCGAGAGAAATATGGCCCTGCAAATTGGCAATCAATTGGGAGTCGCCTTGCAGCAAGCAGAATTGCTAGCCCAAACCAAGAGACAGGCCGCAGAATTAGAACGAGCTGCCACAGCCGCCGACGCTGCCAACCGGGCCAAGAGCGAATTTCTCGCCAACATGAGCCACGAACTGCGAACCCCCCTCAACGCCATTCTGGGATTTACTCAAGTGATGGGTCGCGATCGCTCTCTCTCTTCCCAGCATCAAAACAACTTAACCATCATCAACCGCGCCGGAGAACACCTCCTGGCACTGATTAACGACATTCTGGAAATGTCCAAAATCGAAGCCGGTCGCACTACCCTTAACGAAAGTTGCTTTAGTTTAACTGCCATGCTGGAAACCCTGGAAAGTATGCTCAAATTCAAAGCCCAATCTAAAGGGTTAGAGCTAACTTTCGAGCTTCCGCCGAACCTTCCCCCTGCGGTGACAACGGACGAAGGGAAATTGCGTCAAGTTTTAATCAATATCTTGGGCAACGCTATCAAGTTTACCGAAAGGGGCAGGGTGAGCTTGCGGTTAGAAATAGAAAATAACTCTCGCTTGCTCTTTGAAATAAAAGATACCGGCCCCGGCATCGCCCCAGAAGAAATGGATAGTTTATTTCAAGCCTTCGGGCAAACCCAAGTGGGGCGCAAATACCAACAAGGCACCGGTCTGGGTTTGCCCATCAGCAAAAAATTTGTGAAGTTAATGGGGGGAGAACTTCAGGTTCGCAGCAACGTAGGCGAGGGGAGCGTTTTTGCTTTCGACGTTCTGATAAGCGCTGTCGAGGGTGTCGCCGTTACAAGCTCTAAGCTGGGCAGGGCCATCGCTCTCGCGCAGGGAGCCCCAGAATATCGGATTTTAGCCGTGGACGATCGCGCCGATAACCGCTATTTGCTGGAAACCCTATTGAGTTCTATCGGTTTTCAGGTGCGGGGTGCAGAAAACGGGGAGGAAGCCTTGGCTTTGTGGTCGAGTTGGGAACCGCATTTGATTTTAATGGATATGCAGATGCCGGTGATGGACGGTTTTGAAGCCACCCAACGGATTAAAGCTACCGAGAAGGGACTATCGACAGTAATTATCGCTCTAACTGCCAGCGCCTTCGAGGAAGATCGCCAGAAAATTTTAGCCGTCGGTTGCGACGATTTCGCCAGCAAGCCTTTCCAAGAAGAGGTCTTGCTGGAAAAAATAGGCGAACGGCTTGGGATACAATACATCTACGAAAACGACAGCGAGCAACCGCGAGAACGAAGCATCGCTTCCGAAAAGCCTTTGACAGGGGCACAGTTAAAAGAATACTTATCTCAAATGCCTCCAGCTTGGGTCGAAGAACTTTATAGCGCTACAGTGATGGGTGCCGACGATACAATTTTGGAATTGTTAGAACACATTCCACCGGAGTTAAAACCTTTAGCTAAAGTCTTAGAAGATTTAACTAATAATTACCAATTTGAAGTAATTATGGAGGCGATCGAACCATAGTTCGCAGCAATCGCGGAGCGCGATAGTTCGTAGTAATCGCGGAGCGCGATAGTTCGTAGTAATCGCGGAGCGCGATTTATTATTTTTTAAACACCTTTTTTACGACTAAAGTCGTTACTACGAACTACGACTAAAGTCGTTACTACGAACTACGA
>CAZSTZ010000215.1:0-12091 GCA_964609515.1 uncultured bacterium
CTGTCATTGCGAGGGGGGGTGGTTGAGAATTGGGTTATTGGATTAAGAATAAATACCGCCCGTGGCAATCTCGCTCGATTGCTTCGGCTGTATTATTTCTTTATCCAGAAGGTTGACGAGTTTTCCAACCGCCTCGCAATGACAAATGGAGTCCACAACCTTTCTTCACCCTTGGCCCAAAAACTCAGCTATTTTCTCCACAGCCCTTGACAAAATCGGCGGATTATGCACTAAAGCAAATCGGACATATCCTTCTCCTGCCTTACCAAAACCGGCCCCAGGAGAAACGGCCACTCCAGTTTGTTCCACTAAATCGATGCAAAATTTAATAGAGTCGTTACTCCACTTCTGGGGCAACTTGGCCCAAACATACATAGTCGCGGGTGGAGTGGGCACCTGCCAGCCAATATCATGTAAAGCCCCAATAAAAGCATCGCGGCGCTGGCGGAAAGTTTCCACCGTTTGTTTGACCGAATCTTGAGGGCCGGTTAAAGCAGCGATCGCCCCATTAAAAATACCCTTATATTGATTAAAATCAACGCAAGCTTTTATCTGTCTTAAAGCTAAAATTAACTCGGGATTGCCAATAGCATATCCTACCCGAAATCCACCCATACCATAAGACTTAGACATCGTAAAAAATTCTATGGAAATACTCTTATCGGTATCCGCTTCAAAAATAGAATGAACTGCCGGTTTATTACTATTAGTCGATATTTCTTTCCCAATACTAGAAGCATCAAATACTAAATCGACATAAGGGAAATCGTGAACCAAAACTAAATCATGTTCCTGGCAAAAAGCCACAGCTTTTTGGAAAAAAGACAGAGGTGCGAGGGCAGTAGTCGGATTATGAGGATAGCTCAAAACCATCATTTTTGACTGAGCTAAAACTGCTTCTGGTATTTCCTCGAACGCCGGCAAAAAACCATTTTCTTCAAGCATCGGCATGGGATAAATTTGCCCGCCAGCCAAATAAACTCCACCCGCATGAGAAGGATAACCGGGGTCTTGAAGTAAAGCAAAATCTCCCGGGTTAAGCACCGCCAAAGGCAAATGTGCCGTGCCTTCTTGACAGCCAATTAAAGGTAAAACTTCTGTTTCTGGGTCAACAGAAATATCGAATCTTTCCTCGTACCAATTGGCAGCAGCTACTCTAAAATCCTTAGTGCCATGAAAGAGTAAATAACCGTGAGTAGTGGGGTCTTCTAGAGAATTAGCGATCGCCTTAACGACATGATTTGCCGCCGGCAGATCCGAAGAACCCAGAGATAAATCGATAATATCTTTTCCTGCAGCCCTAGCCTTTGCCTTGGCAACATCCATATCGGCAAAAACATTAGAGCGCAGGGGTTCCAAACGCTGAGAAAGTTGCATTATCCTATTTGTATGAATTGATTGGTTAGTAGGTGGTTGGGTGGAGCGATCGCCCTAGCAAATCCTGCTGATAGACCCTAAGACAGGTTAGCTTCTACCCATTCTGCTAATTTATCCTTAGTAATAGCTCCTTCGTGGGAAGCCACAATTTGACCATTTTTAAAAAATCTCAGTGCTGGAACTCCCTCCACTTTGCAGATTTTCACCGACTCAGGGTTGGGATCTATTTCCATTTTGATTGTCTTGAGGCGAGCGCTATAATTAGCGGCCAATTTTTCCACTGACGGGGCCACTAACTTGCAAGGGCCGCACCAACTGGCCCAAAAATAAACCAAAACGGGTTGATCCGACTTTTGGACTTCCGTTTCAAACTCCGAATCTTGAATTACTAAGACGTTATTGGTCACTTTTCAATCCTTGAATAGCGTTTTCTTTTAATAACAGTTAGTTTGCTTGAGAAGGCTGGGGTTTAAATGCCTTCAATTCGTTGACAAAGAAAAGAGGTAATCCTGTTTTCTTCCACACATCTCATCTTACTATAGCCATTTTTGCTTTTGTCAATAGTTAGTTTGGCAATGGCTGCCCGGTCCCTGCCATTTTTCCCAATGTAATAAAACTTAACATTAACAGAATCCCTCCACAGTCCAAAGCGGGGCTCCGTCTCTGATAGACTTGAAAACTGGGAGCGCCAAATAAAACAAGGCTTTCCTGCCCCCGCTGTTGAGAGGATAAATATTCGTGGATAACGTAATCGGTTTAGAAATCATCGAAGTAGTCGAACAAGCAGCGATCGCTTCGGCCCGTTGGATGGGTAAAGGAGACAAAAATACTGCCGACCATGTAGCAGTAGAAGCTATGCGCAAACGGATGAACGAAATCCACATGCGCGGTCGCATCGTCATCGGTGAAGGGGAACGAGACGATGCCCCCATGCTCTACATTGGCGAAGAAGTCGGTATCTGCAACAAGGAAGATGCTCAGAACTACTGCAACCCAGACGAATTAATCGAAATTGATATTGCCGTTGACCCCTGCGAAGGTACTAACCTGGTGGCCTACGGTCAAAACGGTTCGATGGCCGTGCTAGCTATTTCTGAAAAAGGCGGTTTATTTGCTGCCCCAGACTTCTATATGAAGAAGTTGGCAGCACCACCACCTGCCAAAAACCATGTAGATATCAGAAAGAGTCCCACCGAAAACCTAAAACTTATTTCAGAGTGTCTAGATCGGGCAATTGAGGACTTGGTGGTAGTAGTCATGGATCGCCCCCGCCACAAAGAGCTAATTAACGAAATTCGTTCTGCTGGGGCCAGGGTGCGCTTGATCGCCGATGGAGATGTCTCCGCTGCTATTTCTTGCGCTTTTTCTGGTAGTAACATTCACGCTCTGATGGGCATTGGTGCCGCACCAGAAGGGGTTATTTCCGCAGCAGCGATGCGCTGTTTGGGAGGTCATTTCCAAGGTCAATTAATTTACGACCCAGAAGTTGTAAAAACTGGTTTAATTGGTGAGAGCAAACAAGGTAATATCGATCGCCTAAAAGAAATGGGTATTGAAGACCCAGATAAGGTTTACAATGCCGAAGAATTAGCATCTGGCGATACGGTGCTATTTGCTGCTTGCGGTATTACGCCGGGTACTTTAATGGAAGGAGTTCGCTTCTTTGGCGGTGGCGCTCGTACTCAGAGTTTAGTTATTTCTTCTCAATCAAAAACTGCTCGGTTTGTGGATACCATCCACATGTTTGACAAACCGAAGTACATCCAGTTGAGATAAAAATTAGCAAATAGGTAATAGGTAATAGGTAATAGGTAATAGGTAATTGCTGCCTATTCCCCATTACCAATTACCAATTACCAATTACACCTTTAGCCAACCAATCAAAACTATTTTATGAATATTGCTGTCATCGGACTGAGCCATAAAACAGCCCCAGTTGAAGTCAGGGAAAAACTAAGCATTCCAGAAACAGAAATAGAAAACGCAATTGCCAATTTGTGTAGTGCTACTCACGTTCAAGAAGTTGCTATTCTTAGCACTTGCAACCGCTTAGAAATTTATGTGGTTGCCTCGGAAATGCAGCCGGGAATTAGAGAAGTTACTCATTTCCTTTCAGAATCTAGCAAATTGCCAATTAAAGAACTCCGACCTCATCTATTTATGTTGCTCCATGAAGATGCAGTCATGCATTTAATGCGGGTTGCTGCCGGACTGGATAGTTTGGTATTGGGAGAAGGGCAAATTTTAGCCCAGGTCAAACAAACTCATAAACTCGGACAGCAATATAAAGGTGTAGGGCGAATTTTAAATCGCTTGTTTAAACAGGCAATTACTGCAGGAAAAAGAGTGCGCACCGAAACCAGTATTGGTACTGGTGCTGTTTCTATTAGTTCTGCAGCAGTGGAACTGGTAATGATGAAGCTCGAAACTATTGCAGATTATCGAGTGGCGATCGTTGGTGCGGGTAAAATGTCGCGGTTGTTGGTGCAGCATTTACTCTCAAAAGGAGCTACTAATATTTCCATTATTAATCGTTCTTTGGGACGGGCGCGGGAATTGACCAGTAAGTTTTCTGAGGTCAATATTCCCGTTTATCAGCTATCAGAAATGATGGAAGTAATTAGTAATTCTGATGTCGTTTTTACCAGTACGGGCGCTACGCAACCTATTTTTAATAAAGGCAATTTAGAGCCTGTTTTAACGCCAGATAAATCCTTAATGTTGGTGGATATTTCTGTGCCGAGAAATGTTGCCGCTGATGTTAGCGAGTTGCCAAACGTTCGCTCTTTTAATGTGGACGACTTGAAAGAAGTAGTGGCTCAAAATCAAGAATCCCGCCGCCAGATGGCAATGGAAGCTGAGGTGTTATTGGAGGAAGAAGTAGAAGCTTTTGATGTGTGGTGGAGCAGTTTGGAAACGGTACCGACAATTAATTGTTTGCGGGAGAAGATAGAGGGTATTCGCGAGCAAGAATTGGAGAAAGCTTTGTCGCGTTTGGGTTCGGAATTTGCTGAAAAACATCAGGAAGTAATAGAGGCTTTAACCAGAGGAATTGTTAATAAGATTTTACACGATCCGATGGTACAGTTGCGAGCCCAACAGGATATTGAGGCGCGGAGAAAGGCGATGCAAACTCTCCAAACTTTGTTTAATTTGGAGTCGGAAATTAGTTCTGGCAGTCAATATAGTTAGGAGAAATTAGGAATTAAGAAACCCGGTTTTTTGAAAAAACCGGGTTTCTGGGTATCTATTAGGCGATGGCCAAAACTTCATCATAAATATCGATCCCCAAAAAAGTGCGCAATTGCGCACAAAAATTGGACCTCGGTAGAGTTGCTTCCCCAAAAAGTGCGCAATTGCGCACAAAAATTGGACCTCGTTAGAGTTAGTCACCAAAAAAGTGCGCAATTGCGCACAAAAATTGGACCTCGGTAGAGTTGCTTCCCCAAAAAGTGCGCAATTGCGCACAAAAATTGGACCTCGTTAGAAGGTGAATATCCCCACCGCATTTATGGAAAATGATTTATTTCTCCAACTTTTAAAACTTTATAGAAATTCTTCAGAAAAAACACCAACGGAAGATTTTACAACAGAACTGTTGGCAGGTGTCTTACAGTCAGATGGAGGGTTATTAGACCAATTTGTAAATGAGGTTTTGTGCGTACAGGGGAGTGGTTTTACAGTTGAAACGCAAAAAAACTACGATAACTCGATAATAGATATGGTTTTCAAAAACCATGAATCAATCTGTTTTGTTGAAAATAAAGTTGAGTCCAGCGAAGGATACGGGCAACTTTCTAAATATGCAAGTATTTTGTCACAATTAGATAATGGGAAAGAAGTTTTTTTAAGATATTGTACGAAATACTACGACAAAAAAAATGCCTCAGATATTAAACCTCTACCATTAGAAAAGTTTAAGCAATTTAGATGGGTTGATGTTTTTAATTTTTGCGATCGCCATCAAGATAATTTATTGGTGCAACTATTTGTTAAATATCTCAAGGAGTTAGGGATGAGTAGTATTCCAGAGTTCGATCTCTACGATTTAATGGCTATGCAGCAGTTTGGCAGAACTATTAAGAAAATGGATGAGTGTTTTGACAAAGTTAGGCCTCAATTTAGTGAATATTTTGGAGAACCTAACAAGAGAGGAAACTTAACAGATTTCTCTAAATTTAATCGATATGCTCGGTGGAAAAACATATTAGCTCGTCAAGGTGGAGGCGGCAAGTTTTTTCAAATTTTGTTAGGATTTCAATTTTTTGAAGAAAAAAGTCCTAGTATTTGTGTTCATTGTTTTTGCAGTAAAAGTCATAATTTATACGAACAATTTAAAGAAAGCTGCCAGCGTGAATTATCTAAATTTGAACCCAAGTTGGAAGAATACGAGTATGGATATGCGGTTTTGTTTGAGAAAAGCCTGGCGGATTTTATTTCTAGCGATCGCCAATACCAAGAAATAACAGACTGGTTTCTTCAACAGATGGAAACGTTTAGAAAATTTAAGGAGGCTACTCCCGAATTGGAGTGGTAGTTACCGCCAAGATTTTCGATTAAGATTAAATTAGTAAATTAACTTTACCAAATAAAATAATGAGCTATCAAAAAATAATTACCATAGAACCGGATAAACGTGGTGGAAAACCTTGTATTAGAAGAATGCGAATCACAGTTTACGATGTCTTGGGATGGTTAGCGGCGGGAATGTCTTTTGCAGAGATATTAGACGACTTCCCAGAATTAACCGAAGAAGATATTAAAGCAAGTCTTGAATTTGCCGCCGATAGAGAACATCGTTTAGTGGCGATGGTGGGGGAAAATTGAAATTATTAAAGTGGGCAATTTGCGCACAAATTAAGGAAAAATCCTATAAATATCTCGTCTATGGGCAACACGTTGACAGATTAATATTTTTGAATTTGTGTCAATAGTAATCCCAATTCTGTAGTCACCTATCCTAATTTTGTACTTGTCACCATATCCTTTCATCTTTTCAAGATACCCTAAAGCAAAAGGATTTTCGCATTCCAATTCTTCAAATACAATCGGTTCTATGCGAGCTTGAACCTCTGCAGGCAAAGCAGCAAGCTCCTTCAAAAATTTCTTTGTATATTCAACTTTCCACATTATTACTCTTCAAAGAAAAATAATATTTTACAGCTTCATCTTTGGATAATATTTCGTCGTCATCTGCCTCTTCCATCAACCGAACCAAGCCAAAATTTTCTAAAACTTCTTCTATTTTTTCAAACTCATCAATCGGAATTTGTACGGCGATCGCCTCCAGATTTTCATTTGTTACATAACGCTTGTTAATTTCTAACATTTTAAAAATACCTTAAAAATACCTCAAAAATACAAGTTAACAACTCACCACTAACAAAAAGCGGTAAGTTATTGGCTCTCTTCAAAATTCAGTTGTACTCTCTTTCTTTCCCATAGTGGCAGGCAAAGTCGGAATAGCCGCAAGAATCGCATCAATAACCTTACCAACTGATAAAATATGCATGCCCATATCGCCTGGTTTCTGACCTTTAGGAATAATCGCTCTTTTAAAACCTAACTTAGCCGCTTCCCTCAACCTTAATTCCAACTGAGCCACAGGTCGAACTTGTCCGCTCAAACCAACTTCACCAATTAAAATAGTTCTGGGATCTATCACGCGATCGCGAAAACTAGCCACAATCGCAATAGCCACCCCTAAATCCGCCGCAGGTTCCGACACCACCAAACCGCCCACAGTAGCCACAAAAGTATCCAACTTAGATAAAGGAATCCCTACTCGCTTCTCCAAAACCGCCAAAATCTGCTGCAACCTACTACTATCAATTCCAGTAGTGGAACGACGGGGGGCACCTTGACTGGCAGGGCTCACCAAAGCTTGCAATTCTACAACTATTGGGCGAGTACCCTCCATCGAAACAATCGTAGAACTACCCGTACAAAACTCATCTCGACTCCCCAAAAACAACTCCGAAGGATTGGGCACTTCCTTTAAACCATGAGCCACCATTTCAAAAACCCCAATTTCGTGAGTCGCCCCAAAACGATTTTTCATAGAGCGTAACAGTCGGTGGGAGGCAAAGCGATCGCCCTCAAAATAAAGCACCGTATCCACCAGGTGTTCCAAAACCCGAGGTCCGGCCAAGCTTCCATCCTTGGTAACGTGACCCACAATAAACAGAGTAATATTTTCCCTTTTTGCCACCTGCATCAGGGCCGAAGTACATTCGCGTACCTGAGCCACCGAACCCGGTGCCGAAGTTAACGAGGCAAAATAAATAGTCTGGATGCTGTCAATCACCGCAAGCTGGGGTTTGAGAGATTCTAACTCTCTTAAAATTGCTTCGAGATCCGTTTCTGGCAGGAGATAGAGATTTTCTTCAAAGCGATCGCCTTCAGGCTGTTCTTTTTCTTTTTTCTTCTTTTTTTCTTTTCTGTCTGTAGTTTTAGTTTCTGCTTTTCCATCCTCTACAACATTTTTGGCTGCTTCCTTAGACTTCTTTTGCTTTTGTTTGACGGGGGAATTTTCTTCTGGAGCAACATTGGGAGTAGCATTTTCCTGGACTGGTTCTGGTGAAGGGGAAGTATTTGCCTTATTGTCTTCTGATGGAGGGGAAGTATTTGCTTTATTTTCTTCTGCTGGAGAGGAAGTATTTGCCTTCTTGTCTTCTGCTGAAGGGGAATTATTTGCTTTATTTTCTTCTGCTGGGGACGAACCATTTGCTTCTGCCCGATCGTTTAATTCTTTTTCCGCCATTGGGGAGGCTATTCGTTGGAAGCGCAACTTCACCTGTTGTCCCGACTCTTCCGCCGAAACATAGAGAACTCGACAATTATGGGATAACTGGTTGGCCGTTTGCAAAAGTAAAGTAGATTTACCAATGCCAGGTTCTCCACCAATTAAGATTAAAGAGCCTCGGACAATCCCACCGCCGAGAACCCGATCTAATTCTCCAAAGCCAGAACCTATCCTGGTGGTGCTTTGCTCTGAAATTTCCGATAATTTAAAAGATGCTCTTGGTTGACCGGAAGAGCCATCAATTCCTTCTATTCCCTCTCCCAAGATCGTATGACTGTTACGAAGTCGTTGCAGTTGCGTAGAGCCAGTGTCTTCAAATTGTTCCTCCAGAGAATTCCAAGTAGCACAGCTTGGGCATTTGCCGTAATATTGGGGGGACTCGTACCCGCAATCTGAGCATACAAACTTACTTCGTTTTTTTGGCATTTCTTAAAATAATCTAATATAGGCTTTTCAATTTAAAGAGGGCTGCAAGTTTAATAAAGAGCCGATCCTGATTGTGGGACTAAGGGTCTGGCTTGTGCCTTAATGATAAAGTAAAAAAATTAAACAAAGATAAATCAAATTTTAGGAGTGTTAGCTAAATTGGAAAATCATAAAGAAAAAATCCTGGTTGTAGATGATGAAGCTAGTATCCGCAGGATTTTAGAAACTCGACTTTCTATGATCGGTTACGATGTTGTAACTGCTGCCGATGGAGAGGAAGCTCTCGATATTTTTCGCAAAAGCGATCCAGACCTAGTGGTTTTGGATGTGATGATGCCGAAGCTCGATGGCTATGGTGTCTGTCAGGAGTTGCGCAAGGAGTCCGATATCCCTATTATCATGCTAACTGCTTTGGGAGATGTGGCGGATCGGATTACTGGTTTGGAGCTGGGGGCCGATGATTATGTGGTTAAGCCTTTTTCTCCTAAAGAACTAGAAGCGAGAATTCGTTCTGTGCTTAGGCGAGTTGATAAAGATGGGGCTCCTGGCATTCCCAGTTCTGGAGTTATTCAAGTAACTAATATTAAGATTGATACGAACAAGCGACAGGTTTATAAGGGCGACGAACGCATTCGCTTGACGGGCATGGAGTTTAGTTTGCTGGAATTGTTGGTGAGTCGTTCTGGGCAACCTTTCTCGCGATCGGAAATTTTACAGGAGGTTTGGGGCTATACTCCAGAACGTCATGTGGATACGCGGGTGGTTGACGTTCATATCTCCCGTCTTAGGGCTAAATTGGAGGATGACCCTAGCAATCCAGAGTTAATTTTAACGGCACGGGGGACTGGCTATCTGTTTCAACGAATTATTGATGGTCCAGAGTTTATCTGAATGGTTTCGGCCGCTGGAATCCATTGTCCAATGGCCTTTTCCTACTAGCTTCTAAGTAAATAGACTTCGCAGCAATTGTCAAACAAAAATCTTTTTATGCCTATTTTTCCTCAAAAAATCCCTACTTTTGCATGCATGCCTTTTGCCTTTTGCCTACTTCTGCAAGAAGTCTAATAATTATGTCTAAACCAGATGCCAATAGAGTTTTGCGACTCCTTCCTCTGGTAACAGGGGTGCTTGGGGGGTTGTTGTTGGCTGTTAATCGCCTGCTGACTCCCGAGTTAGTTTCTTCTCAAGCTCGTTCTGATGTGGTGGGGGTGATTTTGAGCGCTTTGTTAATTTTAACGGGTTTGCTTTGGCAGCAGATACAGTCCCTTCCACCTGATTCTGTTGTACTTATTGGCGAAGAGGGGTTTGAGTTATTATCAGAACTGCCAGAGGAAGTTAAGACTGAACTTGCTTGGGCATCCAGTTTGTTGCTTACTAATACTGTTACTAAGACTGTTGTTGTTTGGTATCGAGATAGGGTATTGTTGCGACGTGGAATTTTACCTGCTAATTCTCAGGTAAAATTGGGTCCTATTTTGCAAAGGGTTTTGGATAAGCAGAAACCTATTTATTTGGTTGACCTTAAGGTTTATCCAGGTCGCATTGAGTTTGATTATTTGCCTGAGAATACTCAGGGTGTTATCTGTCAACCTTTGGGAAGTTATGGGGTTATGGTTTTGGGTGCTAATGCTCCCCGCAGCTACACCAAACAAGATGAAAGCTGGATTGAGGGTATTTCTGAGAAGTTGGCTGATACTCTTTTGAAGAAGTTAGATAATAGTTAGGTAAAAAGCTGTTTTTTCCCAGTTACCAGATTAATTTTTAGTTGGCAGTTCAAATGCTTTTTCTTATGGTTATTTTTAGGGGATTAATGGGTCAATTGTTTGATTTTTATCTTAATTCTTTAAACCTAATAGATACTTCGGATAGTTTGGGTTTCACTGTAATGTTATTTCTGTATTGGATACTTGTTATCCTGATGTTGATTGGAGTGGTTGGGGCTGTGGTTCCTGGGGTTCCTGGGGCTAGTTTGATTTTGTTTGGAATTACAATTTGGGGAGCTCTTAAGGGTTTTGTGGGTATGGGGCGGGCTTTGGGTGTGGCCAGCGCTGTTTTGATTGTGAGTATTGCTATTGATGCGATCGCTACTTACTGGGGGGCCAAACAAGCTGGGGCTAGTAAGTGGGGACAAATTGGGGCCTTTGTTGGTTTTGCTGTTGGCTTTTTTGGTCTTTTACCTGCTTTGCCTTTTGGTGGACCTTTAGTGGGTATTTTATTTGGGCCGCTTTTAGGGGCCATGATTGGGGAGTTTCTCTATAGACGGAATTTGCAGTTAAAACAAAGAGTTAAGTTATCTTTCAAAGCTGCTCTTGGAATTATCGTGGGTACTTTGGTGGGGAATTTGATTCAGGGGGTTTTGGCGATCGCTTCTGTTATTACTTTTCTCATTACTACCTGGCCACCGGTAGGCTAACAAGATGCACCCAGTTTTTTAAATTAAAAAGAGTAAACTCTTCCAGTTTCCGTAATATAAACTGCTTTATGGTCTTTATCTGGATATCCCCTGGTAATGCGAACGGTAATTGCATTTCCTTCAGCGTTGTACTCGTAACCTAAGATGTCTGAATTGTAAATATTAACCGTTGCGTAATTATCTGCTTGACTGTTTAAATCCACTATTAAAGTTGTGGTGTTTCCTGCGGGTAAAAATCTTTCTGGTCCAGGGTCTAGGTTATAGGTAACAGCCAATCCGCTTTCATTTACAAGTTTTAAAACAATTGGTTCCCGTGGATTTTCTGCTTTTACTTCTGGTTGCCAATGTCCAGGTACATAACCCACTCCTGCTTGAGGCAATACTTGGCCCGGAGTAAGTGCGATCGCGCTGGAGGCCAATATGGTTGCTGTTATTAGCTTTATCAGTTTCATCATCTTTCCTTAGTCTGTACCAAAAACTGGATGTTGCCAGATTTGATGTGCGATTATAGCATAACTTATCCTCAGCTTTGGCCTTAATTCAGGTTGAATCTGAGAAAGCTGATGTTTTTATTTTTTAAGTAGTTGTTTAATGGTTGCGATTAATTCTTGTGGGTGAAAAGGTTTTGCTATGTAGGCATCTGCTCCTTGCTTCATGCCCCAGTAGCGATCGAACTCTTGACTTTTGCTAGAACACATTAATACGGGTACGTTTTGAGTTTTAGGATCTTTCTTAATATGACGACAAAGTTCGTAGCCATTCATTTTGGGCATAACTACGTCCAAAACTACCAAATCGGGACTATGCTCTTTTAAATGTTCGATGGCCTCTTCACCGTTACTGGCTTCGATGACATTAATACCGCTTTTTTTGAGCATATCGGATATCATTTCCCGTAGGGTGACGCTGTCGTCCACAATCATAATTGTACTCATAAATGTTTTCCTGCTCTGTGGATGGAAAGGTTAATTTAAAAGGATAAAGCATCCAATTATGGTAAATTTTACCCCTAAAAGTGGATGCCTTCTTAAGTTTAATTTATCTAATTTTGGTTATGAGGCGATCGGTTT
>CAZSTZ010000216.1:0-12079 GCA_964609515.1 uncultured bacterium
AGACAAGGGAGAGGGGGCAGACTTGCGGAGAGGGGGCAGACTTGCGGAGAGGGGGCAGACTTGCTCGTTGTCGTTTTTCCATCCCCCTTGTCCTCGCAAGTCTGCCGAAACTCCCCCTTGTCCTCCTTGTCTCCGACTTGTCTCCGAAAGTCCCCGCAAGTCTGCCGAAAGTCCCCGCAAGTCTGCCGAAACTCCCCCTCTCCCACTAAAAAAGATGGCCTACTTGACAACCAGAGGAACCTTAGAATAAACTTCCCGGTCAGATGACACTAGATTCTGTATAGATGACGCAGCCTCGGAGCAGACAGCTTCGGGGCTTTCCTATTTCTAGTACAACCGCTTTAAGAAAATAATTTTCATCCCAATAACCCTTTAATCTTAGCAGCCAAATCCTCAAAAGCAACTGCCACCTGTTCCCCACTCTGCAAATCCTTCAAACCGCATTTTTGCGACGCGGCCTCCTCAGAACCAATAATAACGCAAAAGCGAATGCCCCGCTTGTCCGCTTGCTGTAATTGTTTGCCTACTCCTTTTCCTTCAAAACTGGTTACGGTATTAATTCCCTCCCGCCGCAACTTCTGGGAGACTTCTAAATAAAGGGGCATTAAATCTTCTTGCATATTGACTACCATCACCTCTGCTGGAGTGGGAGGAAAAGGTTTAAGAATTTCTGCTTTTAATAAGCGACTCATCAACCGCGTCAAACCAATAGAAATTCCTACTCCCGGCATTTTTTCGCCCAGAAACGTTCCCACTAATTCTTCATATCTGCCCCCAGAACAAATACTGCCCAATGCTTCGTGTCCCAGTAAAGTTGTTTCGTAAACGGTACCCGTGTAATAATCTAAGCCTCTGGCAATTGATAAATCGATACAAAAACGCTCTTCGGAAACTCCTAAATTTTTCACTCCCGCAGTTACGGTTTCTAATTCAGAAATACCCGTTTTTAAGATTTCGGTATTTTCCAAACTTTCGCCAGTTTCTTTCATATTTGCCAAGACTTCATCCACCGAACCACTGATTTTTGTAAAGGCTAAAACTCGTTCGATTTGAGTTTCCGATAAACCGGTTTCGCCCAGAGATTTTTTGACTTTTGCTTCGCCGATTTTTTCTGCAGCGTCGATAATTCTGATACAAGGAACAATTTTTTCTGGTTCTACAGCGATCGCCTCAAAGAAACCGGAAAGTACCTTGCGATTATTAATTCTAATCAGAAAATCGCCAATCTTAACCGCATCAAAAATCTCGGCAATAATCGCCGGAATTTGTGCGTCGTAAAGCAAGCTTAATTTACCTCGGCCAACTACATCAATATCGCACTGTCGGAACTGTCGATAGCGACCATCTTTTGCCCTTTCTCCCCTAAATACTACATCCATTTGGTAGCGGGCAAAAGGAAATTGTAAGTCGTTTAAATGGCGAGCAATATAAGCAGCTAAAGGAACGGTTTGGTCGAATTTCAAAGCCCTTTCTTCCGAACCAGAATCTCCGGCAATTTGTTTTTCTGCCTGTCGGTTTGGCGGCAGAATTGGTGTTAGGCCGTAAACGATATTATCTCCTTGATTTCCTTTAGCTTGGAGAACTTCCAAACGTTCAACCGCCGGCGTTTCTATAGGAGTGTAACCGTAGCGTTCGAACACTTGGCGAATCCTATCTATTAAATACATTTCTAAGCGTTTTTCTCCTGGAGTAAATTCGGGAAAACCGCTGGGACAGGAATAATTTATTTGGTCTGATTTTGCCATAATCTGCTAATTGGGAATTGGGAACAGGGAATGGGGAAGAGCGCAATTAGCAGTTAGCAATTAGCCATTACCTATTACCCATTCCCTAATTAATTTTACTTTTTCTTACCGCCGCCGAACAAACCGCCGAAGAAGCCGCCGCCTTTATCTGATTTACCTTTTTTAGCTGAACTTTTACCTTGACTTCCAGCTTTTTCTAACTGTTTTTGAACTTCTAAAGCTTTTGGTTCTTTAGGATTGATAGACAAGGCTTTTTTCGCTTCTATTTTCGCCATTGTCCCCTGATTTTGCTGCAAGTAACAGTAGGCTAATAAACCATGAGCGCGACTGTGATTTTGTTCTTGCTTGATAGCTTCTTTTAACTCCAAAGTTGCCTTAGAATAATTGTTACTGGTTATCAAACTTTGGGCGCGATCGCAAGCTTGTTCTACTAAAGCACTTTTGCCAATTTGTCGCGCCGGGGCGGAAGGTTTCTTCTTATCTGTAGGAGATTTTTTATCTGGAGTAGGTTTTGGCGAAGCTGCCCCTACGTTGGCCCCAAATTTAGATTTTTTGCGCTGCAAATAAGCTAAATTTAATTCGCTAAGTTCCCCGATTATTTCTAAAGTTCGATCCAGGGTTTCGTACTGCTCTTTAGCTAACTCGCTAAATGCTGAATTATACGCCTCTTGGTAATTGCTGCTATTAGCTACTTGTCGAGCTGCTTCTGTAGATAACTCAGTCTTATTGTTATCTTCTGCTAACCGCTTTTGTAAGTTCGCTAAAACGACAAAATATTCCGCTCTGGCACTCTCTTTAGAAAACTTGTTATAAGCAGGGCTGACCAATTTTGAGAATAACTGATTGGCAAATTCCTTTTCTTTATCAGTTTCAAAAGAGCAAGTATCTGGATGTAACACGCGGCTAATTTTGATGTAGCGCTTGCGGATGTCATTAAATTCTGCATCTATGGGTACTCCCAAAATTGCATTCTGGTCCGTAAAATCAAACTTAAATAACCCGTTTTTAAATTCAAAAGACATAGCAGTATTTCTCCTGTCTAAAGTAGGCAGCGCATTTAGGTTAAAAATGTGGGTATTTTCTCTTAATACTCCTGACTCACACTCATACTCTGACTCAAAGAAAAAACTCTTTTTTAGTACTCGTCAGGAGTATGATTTACCCACCATTTTAGCTGTGTTGCTCTCATAGGGTGCGCTTCGGCGCACCAACCCAGTAGAATGCACCCCGATCGCCCGCCCCAACCGATACTCAACCTTTGCCAGTCCCTTCCTTACTCGGCCAAGAAAGCAAAGGAGGAGTGTTGACCAATGCCTCCCTGAGGCCATCGTGCAACTTAGTATTAGAGGCCAAGAGGCGGCCCGACTTAACTTGCAAAGGGCTACCGTCGTAGGCAGTGACTTTACCCCCCGCTTCTTCTACTATTATGACACCTGCGGCCAAATCCCAAGGCGACAACCCCCGTTCCCAATAACCATCGAACCGACCGCAGGCCACAAAACAGAGGTCTAGAGCGGCAGAGCCCAACCTACGAACGCCTTGACTTAAGTGGCACATATAACAAAATTCGGCGTAGTTATTGTCGGGAGTTTCGCGGCGATCGTAGGCAAAACCGGTGACGAGCAAGCTTTTGTCGAGGGAGCTAGTCTGGGAAACCTCAATCGGTTGTCGGTTGAGAGTTGCCCCATAACCTTTAGCAGCTCTAAACAGTTCGTTACTAAAAGGATTAAATACTACTCCTACTTGTGGCACTCCATCAATTAACAGCGCCACCGAAGAGGCAGAGATGGGCAGTTGGTGGGTGTAGTTGGTCGTACCGTCTAGGGGGTCGATCGCCCACAGATATTTGCTTTTAGTATCTCCCAATTCCCCAGATTCTTCGGTAAGAAGCCCGTGGTCGGGCAAGTGGCGCTGGATAATTTCTACTATGGCAGCTTCGGCCCCTTTATCTGCTTCGGTGACTAAGTTCCCAGGAGAACCTTTTTCCTGAATTTCTTCTAACTTGCCAAAGTAGGATTTGAGAATACCACCTCCAGCAAGGGCAGCTTCGGTGGCGATGTCTAAAAATTTTTCCAGTGGTTCGCTCATCTGTAATTAACAAGTTCCCAATTAACAATTGACAATTAACAATTGACAATTAACACGATTATCTTTGTTGGCGGCGAAATTCGCTGGGACTTATCCGCATGGGTTGTTCTGGGTTCCAAATTCCTTTGCCCATGAGGCGGGCCCATTCTTGGGCGTTGGCTAGGCGATCGCTGTATTTGATGTTGGGGACTTTTTCTGAAGCTAGGACGTAGCCTTGTTTGACTAGCTCTTCGTTGATGAAGGTTCGATCTTGCCAGATGTATCCCAAGAGGCGATCGTAGCTGTCTTTTTGTTGGGCATCAAATTCTAATAATACTTCTTGTCCCAGGGTCAGTTTTTCTAACTCGGTTTTAGCTTCGACTCCCCAGGGTTGTTGTTTGAGGTCTGGTGCGTCGATGCCGATGAGTCGGACGGGTTGTAATATTGGGACTGGATTGAAATTATCGACAATTTCTATGCTTTGGCCGCTAATTACTCTTTCTACTTTGACCGATCGCCCTTGGGGCATTTCTGGTTCTTGACAGCTAGCGAGAAAAAGACAGGCAGCGATCGCTCCTATCAGTCTTCTGATTCTTTTTTTCTTAGTCCTCATCAATGGGCAACCCTCTTTTGATTTTGCCTTTACCGAAGTAACGGCCAAATTGGAGTTCGTAAACTTCGTCTTCGTCTTGAGTTTCTACTACCAGGTTGGAACGAGGGTAGCTGACGCAGAGGAGGGCGTAACCTTGTTTTTGCAATTCCAGAGATAGTCCCATTGCTTCTGGTTGGTAGATATCTCCAGAAATTACTCGAACCGCGCAGGCAGTACAGGCCCCATTGCGACAGGAGAAGGGTAACTCCACGCCTTGACTTTCCAGGCTTTGGAGGATGTAGTTGTCTTCTGGCACCGTTCGGGTGTGGTAGGTGTCCGTGCGGCGATCGTGTATCTTTATCTGATATTCTTTGACCATAACCATTAATTAGATTTTAGATTATTAGATTAATTAGTTGGGACATTACCTAGAATAACGATTTTCGAGCCCGAAAAGAGCTAAGGAGGCCAAAAATTACCGAAAAATTTTTTTTGCCGAAAGAGGTTGTCAAATCGCAATGCTTCTGCTAGGATAGTTTACTTGTGGATGATAATTAAAGAATTTAAGTCCCCTGGAGAGGTGGCCGAGTGGTTGAAGGCGCTGCACTGGAAATGCAGTTTAGTGGTAAAGCCGCTAACGAGGGTTCGAATCCCTCCCTCTCCGTTGGTTTTATCGAATCTTGAAGAAGATTAGCCCAGAAACCCGGTTTTTTCAAAAAACCGGGTTTCTTAATTCTCAATTAAAATTAAAGATTTCGTAAATTTGTAAGGTGCCCATTGCGCACCCTACCAACTAACTAACAAAATTGATTAAAATTCCTAAAATTTTCGGTAAGTTTTTAACAGAATATTCCTCTAAATCTAAGACCACGTTTTGCGCTTCTAATTCGAAAAATTGCCAAGCAGTTCCAGTGGTAATAACTCCATAAATTTTGGCAATATCGTTACCTTGACGTTGGTTGAAAATTTGGGCTGCAGTCATTTCTGCGATACAAGTAGCCCAACCAGATTTGAGATTATCGTTTTTGGCTTCTACTAAGGCAATAACTGGGGATTCGATAAAAAACTGTTGGCTAGAACGACTAATAATAAAGTCGCAAAAACCGTTTAATCCCTGGTCGGAATCGACGTTAAAATCAATACCGGAAAATAAGCTAATTTGTTTGTTTAAAGATTTCCTAATTTCTACTAAAATTGGCGAAACTATTAATTCGGAACGAGCTTTTTCAGAACCAATAGCCACTGCTAATGGTACGTTGTCTTTTAAGATTTCTTGGAGAATTTGACTGGGAGCAACTTCGGGTAAATTGTTGAATTTTCCTTCGGTTCCTGTCAAGTTGATGTTAAATTTTTGTTTGAGTTCCTCTAAGGTGAATTTACTGTAAAGCATGGCTTTCTCCCAAGGGCAAAATGCGAGCTTTTATTTATTAATTATATCTGCGGTGGGACCAGGGCTGGAGTGGTTATAGAAAAAATTGAGAATCAATTGGATATAATTTAATTTGTCAAAAAGCGATCGCCTCCATCGAATCTCAATAACCCAGAAACCAGGTTTTTTGAAAAAACCTGGTTTCTTAAGGGTAAGCGATCGCTCTCTCAGCCTTCTTTGTAACTACCAAAACCAAAGGTGGATGCCATGAAAATCTTCCAAAAAGTTAAATTATCGAGCCTAATTATTGCCTTTGCAATATTCCTTTTGGCAGTCATTTCGACTCATAAATTAAACGCTGCAACAACCACTAATCCTGCTGCGCTACCAACAAATAACAGTCAAGAAAATATTATCGCTCAACGAGAATATGTTACTTGTACTGTGGTCGATCCTACCGGTACTCCTTTAAATCTTCGGGATTTTCCTAATTCTGAATACAGCGGTATTAATGCTACTTTACCCAACGGTTCTGCTACAAATCTTTATGGATTATCCCTCGATAATAATTGGGCTTTTGTATCCTCTCGCGGCATTTCTGGTTGGGCGTGGAGAGCATATTTAGATTGTCCTGGTTTGTAGGATAACAAGGAAAAAAAGGTGCTAATTATCAATTGTTAATGGTAAAGAACCCACAATTAACCATTGACAATTGACAATTAACAAAAAATTAACAATTAGCAAACCTACGAAACACTCGCAGTTTCTAATATTAATTTAGAACGCTTCACATTTTCGGGTATTGAAATGGGATAATCTCCAGTAAAACAAGCCGAACAAAAACTCTCAGGATTTTCTCCAGTAGCCTTTAACATTCCATCCCAACTCAAATAAGCTAAAGTATCCACGCCTATTTGTTCGGCAATCTCTTCCACCGACTTCCTAGCAGCAATTAACTGGTCTTGATTGTCGGTATCTATTCCATAAAAACAAGGGTGCGTCACGGGTGGAGATGAAATCCTCATGTGAACCTCAGCGGTCCCTGCATCCCGTAATGCCTTAACAATTTTCTTGCTTGTAGTACCGCGAACAATAGAATCATCCACCATAATTACTCGCTTGCCATCCAAAACATCCTTAAGCGGGTTGAGCTTCATCCGGATCCCAGATTCCCTCATGTGTTGGGTGGGTTGAATAAAAGTCCGACCTACATAACGATTTTTAATTAACCCCTCAGCATAAGGAATCCCCGATACTTGGGAAAAACCAATAGCTGCAGGAATGCCGGAGTCGGGAACGCCAATTACCATATCTGCATTAATGGGAGATTCGGCGGCTAAAACCCGACCGATCCTCATGCGATAGTTGTATAAAGTGTGACCTTCCATGATGCTGTCGGGTCGTCCGAAGTAAATCATTTCAAAGACGCAGAGTTTGCGCTGCGGCTTCTGACTCCAGTGGAAGGATGCCATGCCCGCTTCGGTAATCCAAACTAATTCTCCAGGTTCCACATCTCGCAGATATTCGGCACCGATGATGTCCAGGGCGCAGGTTTCTGATGCCAGAACGTATCTATTGGGGTTGGTGTCGAGCAAACCGATGACTAAGGGACGGACTCCGTGAGGATCTCGTACTCCCATTAAGCCTGCCGGGGTGGCGATGGTCAAACTAAAAGCGCCTTTGCAGAGGTGAAAGGCGCTGATGGCTGCTTCTAGCCAGTCTTTTCCTTTATCTACTTCGGTGCCGATCGCCAGAGCAATCATTTCGGAGTCGGTGGTGCTGACAAAATCGCAGTTTCGTTTTATTAGCTCTTGGCGCAGTTCTGCCGTATTGACGAGGTTGCCGTTATGTGCTAGAGCAAGCTGACCTAAGCGGGTGTTCGCCGTGGCGGGTTGGGCGTTAACTATTCGACTCGAACCGGTGGTGGAATAGCGGGTATGACCGATCGCTATATGACCCGGTAGCTCGCTGACGATGGACTCGTTGAAAACTTGGGAAACGAGGCCCATATCTTTGTGGAGGTGCATTTTGTCTTCCTCGAAGGTAGCGATACCTGCCGATTCTTGGCCCCGGTGTTGGAGGGCGAATAGGCCAAAGTAAGCTAATTTGCCTACGCTTTCCCCCGGGGCATAAACGCCAAATACGCCGCAGGCTTCTTCTGGTTTGTCTGGGAGTTGTTTAAAGGAAGGATTGTTAGTCATCGAGTGTGACTCCTGTTTTGGATGGTCTGTTAATGGCATCTATTTTATTAAGATTTGTTAAATCTCGGCCTCTGTGCGGGATCCTTAATATTTTCTTAACGATCCCTACCTTAAAAATAACGCATTAATCCTCTGCATGGATTCTGTTAAGATCGTTCTACCTTAAAACAACACTAGGCCTAAATAAAAATAAGCTTATGAAACGCCGAAAGCTCGTTAACCATGTCGCCCTGGGTGCTGCCAGCGCTGCCGCTTTAGCTGCCTGCGGCCCTACTGCTACTAATCAAAGCTCCTTGACCAACGATTTGCCTCGGGTCAGGTGGAAAATGGCTACCAGTTGGCCGAAATCTCTGGATACTATCTTTGGGGGAGCGCAAACTATCTGCGATCGCGTCGCGGCTATGACTGGAGGCAGATTTACGATCGCTCCCTACGCCGCCGGAGAAATTGTCCCCGGCCTTCAAGTCCTCGATGCGGTTCAAGCAGGTACTGTTGAATGCGGTCACTCGGCCAGCTATTACTACATTGGCAAAAATTCAGCCCTGGCCTTCGGTAGTGCTGTCCCTTTTGGTTTAACGGCCCAACAGCAAAACGCCTGGCTGTATCACGGCGGCGGTATGGAGGCGATGAATAGAATTTATGCCGATTTTAATGTTATTAGCTTTCCTGCAGGTAATACTGGCGTGCAAATGGGGGGTTGGTTTAAACGAGAAATTAATACGGCAGGCGACCTCAATGGTTTGAAAATGCGCATTCCCGGTTTGGGCGGTCAAGTAATGACGAGATTGGGAGTAAATGTGCAAGTTTTACCAGGAGGTGAGATTTATCTGGCTTTGGAGAGGGGGGCGATCGATGCGGCAGAGTTTGTCGGTCCTTACGATGACGAAAAGTTAGGTTTGCATACGGCAGCCCAATATTATTATTATCCCAGTTGGTGGGAACCGGGTACGACTTTAGAGGTAGAAGTGAATCTCGATGCTTGGAACAAACTCCCCAAAGAGTATCAGGAAGTATTTAAAACGGCAGCCTACGAAGCTAATATCAATATGTTAGCTCGTTACGATGCTCTCAACGGACAGGCGCTATCGAGGTTAATTGCTGGGGGTACTCAGTTAAGACCCTATAGCCAAGAAATTATGAATGCCGCACAACAAGCATCTTTCGACTTATACGAAGAGAATGCCGGTGCTGATGCTAGTTTTAAACAGGTTTATGAAGAGTGGCAAAAGTTCCGAGAACAAATTTATGATTGGAATAAGATTAACGAATTGAGTTTTGCTACGTTTACTTTTGGTAATAGATAGTTAAGTATAAAAGCATCGGTAATGCCAATACTTTAGCGCGCGTTATACTAATTCCGTCAAATCGCATATTATATTAACAATAAACATGAAACGCAGACAAGTAATAACTAACGTTGGTATTGGTGTCGTCACCACCGCCGTCTTAACATCCAGGTAAAACAACTAATACCCAGTCAAGGATTAAATGGAAAATAGCGACAAGCTAACCGAAATCTCTCGATACCCTCTTTGGCAGCGCTCAAACAGTATGCGATCGCGTTGCCGACATGACCGACGGCAAGTTTACCATTACTCCCTAGGCCGGAGACGAAATCGTTCCGGGTTTGCAAGTGATGGATGCGGTTCAAGAAGGTACTGTCGAATGCGGTCACTCTCCCAGTTATTATTATATCGGTAAAAATCCTGCCCTAGTGTTCGGTACTTCGGTACCTTTCGGTTTAACCGCCCAACAGCAAAATGCTTGGCTGTATCACGGCGGCGGTATGGAGGCGATGAATAAAATTTATGCCGATTTTAATATAATTAGCTTTCCTGCAGGCAATACCGGCGCTCAAATGGGAGGTTGGTTTAAACGGGAAATTAACGCTCTTGCGGATCTCAACGGTTTGAAAATGCGCATTCCCGGTTTGAGCGGACAGGTGATGGCGAAGTTGGGGGTTAACGTACAAGTGTTGCCAGGAAGCGAAGTATATCTGGCTTTGGAGAGGGGGCGATCGATGCTGCTGAGTGGGTCGGTCCTTACGACGACGAAAAGTTAGGTCTGCATCAAACAGCTCTATACTATTATTATCCCGGTTGGTGGGAGCCGGGACCTACTTTGTTCGCACAAGTGAATCTCGAAGCTTGGAATCAGTTACCTGTAGAATATCAAGAGGTGTTTAAAAGTGCTGCTTATGAGGCTAATATCAATATGTTAGCTAAGTACGACGCTTTGAACGCACAAGCTTTAACTAGATTGATAGCTAGCGGTACTCAATTGAGAGCCTACAGTCCAGAAATTCTCCAGGCCGCTCAACAAGCAGCGGTTGAGATTTATGAGGAAAACGCCAGTCAAGATGCGAGTTTCAAAGAAGTTTACCAACAGTGGAAAGAGTTTAAGAAGCTAGTTTTTAATTGGAACGAAACCAACGAGTTGAGTTTTGCCCGGTTTGCTTTTGGATAAGCAGTTCGTAGCAATTGTTCGTAGCGATCGCTTCAGCGATAAAGGCCAGGGGGTCTAACCCCTCAGATGGGTAGATAGTTCTTCCTCATCGACTCCATCATAACAAATAAAAAAGCAACTGTCAAGGGGCTAAACAAAAAAATTTTGACAGATTTTAAGAAACCGGGTTTTTCGCAAAAACTAAGCAGTTCGTAGCAATTGTTCGTAGCGATCGCTTCAGCGATAAAGGCCAGGGTGTCTAACCCCTCAGATGGGTAGATAGTTCTTCCTCATCGACTCCATCATAACAAATAAAAAAGGGATTGTCAAGGGGTTAAACAAAAAAATTTTGACAGATTTTAAGAAACCGGGTTTTTCGCAAAAACTCGGTTTCTGATGGGGTTAACCTTGAAAAAATGGCGTTCGGTAAAAAGAAGAAGAACAAATAACAGAAAAACCAAATCGACCCAGAGAATACGATGCCGCGTTAGGCGGCAAAAATCTTCCTCCAGTTAATACTGCGGTTTTGGGCAACATCGAAGGAGCGAAAAGACGTTTGGCGGCAAACAATAAATTAGTCCGAGTGGGGGCAGTTTGAGATGCGATGAAATATAGGAAGACGGGGTTGGATGCGGCGATCGCTTCCCTAAAAGATAACTCCCCAAAAGTCCGACTGGCGGTTCTAGATTTGCTGGAAGAAAAACTAACTCACCCAAAAGTTAAAGCCCTTTTGGGTAAAGAACTCAAATTAGTCAACAATAAATTAATCAAATTTTATCGAGAAGAGTTTGAGACAGTCACCGTCAACGCCCGAGAAGAAGTAATTAAACGGGAACTAGCCCAAGCGAACTATTTCGCCGAAAACTTGGGAGATAGTATCAAGTTAAAAATGGTATCTATATCTTGGCGAGAGTTTTTTAATGGGTTCCCCAGAAAGCGAGAAGAAGCGAGGTAAATTTGAAAGTCCGCAACACCGAGTCAAAGTTCCGCCGTTTTTCCTGGGGAAGTATCCAATAACGCAAAAACAATACGAAGCGGTGATGGGAAATAATCGTTCTTATTTCAAAGGTGCAAACCGTTCGATAGAGAATGTAAGTTGGAAGGATGTAACGAAATTTTGTCGGCGACTCTCCCAGAAGACGGGGAGACAGTATCGGTTGCCTTTGGAGGCAGAGTGGGAGTATGCCTGTCGGGCGGGAACTACTACGCCTCGTAGCGATCGCCCCAAAAACCCCTCGCTTCTGGAAAGTTGGATATCTCGGAAAGTCGATATGCTTCAAAAACATTGTCAGAAACCCAACTTTTTAATATCCCAGAAACCAGGTTTTTTCAAAAAACCTGGTTTCTTAACAAGTCCTCTGGTTTTAAAAGAAAGAAAAACCAGCAACATCGCCCGCATCCTCTGGATAACAGACCTGCCAGTAGAAGTTTTCATAAATCAAGAGACTCGTCTTCTGGGTTCCCTGGTTAATTAGCAAAACGGTTCTATTTCTAAGCGTAAAAATATGGAGACTCCACAAAACTACGCAGATGAGGTGAATCCCAAAAAGCCGATATGCCCCAAAAACCCCTCGCTTCTGGAAAGTTGGATATCTCGGAAAGTCGATATGCTTCAAAAACATTGTCAGAAACCCAACTTTTTAATATCCCAGAAACCAGG
>CAZSTZ010000217.1:0-9716 GCA_964609515.1 uncultured bacterium
GGATGTCGGTTTTAGCTCCCCCCAGAAACCCGGTTGGCAAAAAACCGGGTTTCAGATTGGATGTCGGTTTTAGCTCCCCCCAGAAACCCGGTTGGCAAAAAACCCGGTTTCAGTTAGGCGATCGCCACTGGCTGCTTCTGAGTTTGTTCGGTCTTTAACTCGGCCAGTTGGCTTTCAATTTGGCCTCGGACGATTTGGCGGTACTCCAAGAAATGCTCCAAGGCCGCGCAGTCGTCAATATAACTCATCAACCGGGGGCGGTTGTGGATGAAAATAGAGAAGAACTGAGCCCAAAACTGAAAGCGAGTTTCGCGGACAAAACCATTGCGCCAACAAACGATCGCCAGAGCCCGAAGTTCCACCAAAGAAGGCGTCTTAGACTTAGACTTAAACCCCTTGGGTTTTCGCCTCATGGCATGACGATAAACCCGTCCCAAATAGCGTTCCGGCTTGTAAAGCTCCCAAAAGCAAGTAATATAATCCCGAGCCAAATCTTCAATAGGGCGAGTGGGGACAAAATTGAGCAAAGTTGACTGATTGATATTACCCTCCTGCCCCTCCAGCAAACGACCTTCCTTCTCCAAACGCTCCCAGAGAGCAGTATTAGGTAAAGCTTGAAGCATACTAAAAAACGCTTGGGGAATAGCGGTAGCTTCCACAAACTCAAAAATGCGGTCTGCGGCCCTCGGTTTTTCTCCATCAAAGCCCAGGATAAAACCGGCCATCACCCGCAAACCAGATCTATTAATACTTTGCACGGCCTCCAACAAAGGTTTGCGAGTATTTTGGTATTTTTTGGTCAGCTTCAAACTGTCGACGTCGGGGGTTTCCAAACCCAAAAACACCGTACTAAAATTAGCGGCCACCATAGAATCTAAAAGCTCTGTATCCTCTGCCAGGTCCACCGATGCTTCAGTGGTAAAAGAAAAAGGATAACCCCGTTCTGCCTGCCAGGGAGTTAGCTCTTGTAGAAAGAGTTTGACATTGCGCTTGTTGCCGATAAAATTATCATCCACCAGAAAGATGCTGCGGTCCCAACCTAAATCGTAAAGGCTTTGGAGTTCTGCCAATAGTTGTGCCGGAGTTTTCGTGCGGGGTTTGCGGCCGTAGAGTACGATAATGTCGCAAAATTCGCATTGAAAAGGACAGCCACGGGAAAACTGGACGCTCATTTCGTGGTAGGCGTCGAGCTCCAAGAGGTCGTAGCGGGGAATGGGAGTTTTAGTGACGTCAGCTTTTTCGCCGTTGGCGCGAAATTCTCCCGAGGTTTCTCCTCTTTCCCAAGCTTCGACGAATAGAGGCAGAGTAATTTCGCCCTCGTCCAGAATGAGAAAATCTGCTCCGGCGGCCCTAGCCGGTTCGGGTACGGAAGTAAAGTAGGGTCCGCCTACGGCCACGAGTTTGTTGCGAAGTTTGGCTTCCCGGATGAGGTGGAGCAGATCGTTTTTTTGGACGATCATGCCGGAGATGATGACCAAATCGGCCCATTGCCAGTCGGCTTCGGGGATTTCGGTTTTTACGTTACGGTCTAATAAGCGATATTCCCAGGTTTGGGGAAGGATGGCGGCGACGGTAATGAGGCCGAGGGGTGGTTGTAGTGCTTTGCGCCCGATGAGTTCCAGACTTTTTTCGACTGACCAAAAAGATTTGGGAAATAGAGGATATAAGAGTAAAACTCGCATTTTTTTTGGCTTAGTTTGATGCTTTAAACTGAATGAGTTCAGTATAACGGGTTTGGCAATGGGGAATTGGGAATGGGGAACAGGCAGGATGCCTGTTTTACGGGTAATTCAGAAGATACCCTTGGCAGAATAGGCCTGAAACCGATATAGTTGTTAAAACCAAATTCCAGAGTAAGGACGCATTTTTCCGGCGGTCAAGAAACCCGGTTTTGCCGGAATTACCGGGTTTCTGAGATACCCTTAAAAATCAACAATCTAATTATTACTAAAAAAACTTATGAATTTATCAAAAAATCGAGACTTTTACACTTGGAAAGGGTACCGTTGCGCTTACGAATATTATCCGGGGCGGGATAATCAAACTGCCGATATTCCTTTATTACTTTTGCATCCCATCGGAGTAGGATTATCTGGGAATTTTTGGCATCGTTTTTGTTCCGAGTGGCGGCGCAATTTCTCTAATCCTATTTATAATCCAGATTTATTGGGTTGCGGGGATAGCGATATGCCAAAAGTAGCATATTACCCGGAAGATTGGGGGCGACAGTTGCAATTTTTCTTGGAAAATGTGGTTAAAAAACCGGTTATAGCGATCGCTCAAGGTGCCGATTTACCGGTGTTGCTTTCTTTAGTTAAAATACAACCAGAAGCCAACTTTCTTAAAGGGTTAATTTTTGCCGGTCCTCCTTCTTGGGAGGTGATAACTACTTCTCGTTCTCAAAGGAGTCAAAAAATTACTTGGAATTTGTTAGCTTCTCCTTTGGGGAGTGCTTTTTATCTTTACGCCCGCCGCCGTCAATTTTTAACTTCTTTCTCGATTAAACAGTTATTTGGCGAGGCTAAAGATGTGGATGATGAATGGTTGGATACTTTGGAAAAAGGGGCGGTCAATCTGCAAAGTCGTTATGCAGTTTTTTCTTTTTTAGCGGGTTTTTGGAGGGAGAATTATGAAGAGGCGATCGCTTCTATCCGGCAACCAACTTTAGTTATTTTTGGAGAAAGTGCTTCGAGTATTTCCCGAACTAAAACGACAGAAAGTCCCCAAGAAAGACTCGATGCTTATCTTAAAACTTTGCCTCGGGGGGAAGGTTCGATTATTCCCGGTCGTAATGTTTTACCTTACGAGTCTCCAACTGAATTTGTCGATGTGGTGGGGGAGTTTTATCAAAAGTTGGCTAATGGTTAGTTGTTAATGGCTAATCCTAACTATGAGCGATTAGCCATGATTCTATTTAGGGTAGTAGTGAAAAAACAAACATTGTCTGTGTTGGAGGGTTTTGGGTAATGGGTAATGGGTAATGGGATAACAGTAAGATGGCAAAAACATCTCGAAGAAATCGTTCAATTTGCTTGGGATTTATTACCTATTACCTATTACCTATTAGCAAAATCATCAGCTTTTACGGTTTTTCAGCAAGCCCTATTTAAGAACCAGTATTCTTGGCAAAACTGGACCGCAACGACTGTTTTGGGGAAATTGGCCTGATGCAGCCAAGCAGGGGGAGGGCCACGGTTCGAGTGTCCCCAGACTCAATCCTGAAAGCTTCTTAAAAATGGTATCCGAATCCGACGTGACTGACGCCGCAATCTCCGATGGCCCGTGCCAAACATTGATAAACGATCTGAACCGATCTTAGAGAGCCGACTGGTGCATTCTCAGAAACCCGGTTTTTTAGAAAAACCGGGTTTCTTGAGTGGCTCTTTAGGTAATCGGAAAAGTTTGTGCCATAATCTATGCTAGTCCAAATTGCCCATCCACCAATAGCGGAGAAGATTGAATTGTGGAAGTCGTTCAAGAATATATGCAGGGTCTTTACGACAGTGGCCTGTATCCAGACCACTACATCTGCCATCAAAAACGGGGAAATTTAGTTGAAATAGAAGAAGAGGCCACGGGAATAAGGCGCGAGGTATTGACCTTCTGTACCAACGACGTTTTAGGGTTGGTCCAGTCGGAGGCGGTCAAGCAAGCGGCGATCGATGCTATTCTCCAATACGGTACCTCTAATAGTTCTTGTCCCACTCTAAGCGGTCGCATCGACCTCCATCGCCAACTCGAAAGAGAAATTTCGGCTTTTAAGCATTTACCTCATACCCATCTATTTCTTAACGCTTGGATGGCAATGCAGGCTTTAATCGATGGTTTCTGTCACTTCGCCGCGCCGGTGTCGGGTTTTCACAACGATCGCGAAACTCTGATAATGACAGACGTTCTCAATCACGGTTGCATCGTCTCGGCGGTGGTAAATGCGGGGACTCGTTCTGGTCGAGTTTTTAGTCACAGCGCTAAAGTGAGAGTGAAACCTTATCGCCATTGCGACGTGGGAGATTTGGCGCGGAAGTTGCGGCGCTATGCGAGGCAGGGCGATCGCATTTTGTTGGTTTCCGATGCGGTTTTCTCGATGGATGGGGATATCGCTCCCTTGCCGGAGATGCTGGACGTGTTGGAAAATTACCCGGGTAGCGTTATCGTGATGGATGAGGCTCATGCCAGCGGGGCCCTGGGAGCGACTGGGGGGGGAATTTACGAACATTTCGGAATTAGGCCCCAACAAGTTCTCGATCGCGGTATGGTTCCGATAATTATGACGACTTTTTCTAAGTTTGCTGCTTCTGCGGGGGCGGCTATTAGCAGCCATACTAAAGCATTAACGGATTTGTTGGATGTGTGCCCTACTTCTATCGGCACTATTTCTCTGCCGCCGCCGACGACTGCCGCCGCCCTAGAAGCGATCCGGCAGATGCGCAAAAATCCTCAGTTGGTGGAAACTCTTCAAGCTAACGCTCGTTATTTACGCTCGCGGTTGATAGAACATGAATTTGAGGCTATAGGAGAAACTAACGTTATTCCTATAATTTTACCCGAAGACCTCAGTCCTAAAAGTTTCGGTCGTCACTTGATAGAAGAATACGGCTTATGGGTTTCTCCGATTTGGTTTATTGCCAAACCGAGAATGCGAGTAGTTGCCAACGCCCTCCACGCTAAAGAAGAGATGGATCGTCTGGTGGCGGCGATGGTGGCGACTCGCAATGCTTTATATCGTCCGAAAACGATGGTTAATTGTTAATTGTGAGTTGTTAATTATTAATTGTTAATTGTTCAGATGAACTTTGTATTACCAGTATTGAAGGCGATCGCCCGACGCGCCAAAGCAAATTTTGTCGCGAAAACTCGGCAGATGGATGCTATACAAGAGCGATTTTTGCTTAAATTACTCCGCGCTCACAAAGATACGGAATTAGGCAGACAATTTGGATTGCCAGAAATAAACACTATCGATGCTTTTCGGGAACGAGTGCCAATTTTGCCATACAGCAGCTACGCGCCTTATACGGAACGAATCGCTAGGGGCGAGGCTAACGTACTCAATCCAGATTCAGTAGTTTATATCAATCTCACTAGCGGTTCTACTGGCAACCAGAAGAAAGTACCGGTGACTAAACGCTTCCACAAATCTTTGATAAGCGCTAATTTGGCATCCATAGGTTTTTGCTTGGATGCCCTTTCGGAAAGAAAGTTACAATTTGGCAAACTGTTAGTGACTAACTCTATAAATATTCAAGGTAAGACTGACGGCGGTATCGAATACGGACCGGTGACGGTGGGCAGTTTGCGTCGGGGTCAACTGCTTTATCAATATGTACTGGCTAACTCTTACGATAGTTTGGCGATCGCCGACAGCGTTGGGCGGCACTACGTTTGCTTGCTGTTTGCCTTGGGGGATGGGGGGGTGCGGTCTGTGGTCGCTAACTTTCCGATGCTGGTTTTGCGGACTTGCGGCTATTTAGAAAAGTACGCTCCCGAACTAATAAACGATTTAAAAACCGGAACTATAGCTCCTTGGGTACAACTCCAACCCGAACTTCGCGCCAAACTGGAACGACAGTTGCGCCCCAACCCCAAACGGGCGCGGGAATTGCAGGAAATTCTCCAATCCGAGGGACGACTCACCCCCAAACTCGCCTGGCCGCAACTATCCTTTGTGACTTCGGCCTTTGGGGGCACTTCGGATTTTTATTTTGAACGTTTCCCCGATTATTTTGGCGATACTCCGAGATTTGGCGGTATTTTCGGAACTGCGGAGGGGCATTTCGGCATTTATCACGATTTTAATAACGAAGGCAGCATCCTCGCCATCGACAGCGGTTTTTTTGAATTTATCCCAGAGGCAGAGTGGGAGGCGGAACAACCGAAAACGGTAATGCCCTCCGAGGTAAAGACGGGCGATCGCTATCGGATTTTAGTAACGAGTTATAGCGGTTTCTACCGTTACGACATCGGCGACGTAGTGGAGGTGTTGGGTTTTTACGAACAAACGCCGATAATCGTATTTCGCCACCGACGGGGCGGGTTGCTGTCATCGACGACGGAAAAAACCACGGAGTTTCACGTCACCCAAGCGATGCGGGCGTTGTGCCAAGAATTTCGGGTGGAGTTGGACGATTTTTGTGTCGCTTTGTCTGGCGACGAGTTTCCAGCGCGGTATCTGGTAAATGTAGAGTTGGCGGGGGATGCCCGTTTGGATAATCCGAAGGCATTTTTAGAGCGTTTCGATTATTGGTTGGCGGAGTATAACAATCCTTACGGTACCGTGCGCGGGAGCGAAGTGCCCCCACCGCGACTGCAAATTTTAGCACCGGGGAGTTTTGCCATTGTGCGCCGGCGACAGGTAGAGAAAGGAATGTCCGATTCTCAATTAAAGTTTCCCCACATCAGCGAGGATCGGAAATTACTGTCGGGGCTGACGGTGGTGGAGGAGATTGGGTTGTAGAACGGGCATCTTGCCTGTTACCCGTATGACCCTTCATACTCATACTCTTACTCTTACTCAAAAAAAAGTTTTTGGGAACTACTACATCCAGGCTTTGACTTTCATTTAAAAGGCGATCGCTCTTTAATAAATAGTTCTTTGTAGGTTGTGCGAACCTCCGTGGAACCCAACATCTTTGTTGGGTTGCGCTTCGCGGAGCCCGACCTACAAGAAAAAGGCGATCGCTCTTTAATAAATAGGAAATGAAATATAGCGGCAGCAAGGTGCGCATTGCGCACCCTACAAGCCACAAGCTGCTATCAACTATGACTTGCTCCCGGTTAAGATTAAGTTTTATTGCTAGGTTTAATTGTTTTAACAAGCACCATGATAGGCTAATCAGAAAATAAGAAGTTGTCTGTCTGTCAATTGAGCGCTTTAACACATACTCCCGGTTCTATAGTTAAATGTCGCGATCGCCAATGGGTTGTCTTGCCTTCGGATAACCCTGGTGTCGTTCGTTTGCGGCCCCTAAGCGGTAACGAAGACCAAATCTGCGGCATCTTTACTGGCCTTCAATGGGAAACCATCGAGCCCGCTGATTTTCCCCTCCCCACTACAGAGGTTGTCGCCGACCAGGAGGCGGGCCAACTGTTGCTGGATGCGGCCAAATTGAGCTTGCGTAGCGGGGCTGGCCCGTTTCGCTGTTTGGGGCGGCTGTCGGTTAGGCCCAGGCCCTATCAAATTGTCCCGTTGTTAATGGCCCTGCGGTTGGAAACTGTCAGGCTGTTAATTGCCGATGATGTGGGTATCGGTAAAACTATCGAAGCGGGATTAATTGCTAGGGAATTATTAGATCGAAAAGAAGTTAAAAGATTGGCGGTTTTATGCCCGCCCCAGTTGTGCGACCAATGGCGGCGAGAACTTAAGGAAAAATTCCTTATCGATGCGGTTGTCGTTCGTTCTGGTACTGTTTCTAAGTTAGAACGGGGTTTGCCGTCGGCAGATAGTCACATTTTTAGTTACTATCCCCACATAATTGTTAGTTTGGACTATGCTAAATCGGAGCGTCGCAAGGCTAGTTTTTTGGTTCATTGTCCCGACTTAGTAATAGTTGATGAGGCTCATACTTGCACTAATAATAGTAAAGCGAATAATAACCAGCAACGCTACCAATTAGTTAAGGAAATAGCAGAGAAAAACGATAGGCATTTAATCTTGCTTTCCGCTACTCCCCACAGCGGCATAGAAACATCTTTTTCGTCTCTTTTGGGATTATTAAAACCTCTATTTGGAGACTTTAATCTCGATAATTTAAGCCATAAGCAACGGACGGAATTAGCTAACCATTTCGTACAGCGGCGGCGGGCGGACGTTCGTCGCTGGTTGGGAAGCGAAACGCCTTTTCCCGAGAGAGAATCTCAAGAGGTTGCTTATCAGCTTTCTCGCGATTATCGGCAGTTATTTGATGCGGTTTATGAGTTGGTGGCTGATTTAGTTGGCGGTGTTGATGACTCTTTTACTTACGCTCAAAAGCGAGGACGTTATTGGGCTGCTTTGGCAATTTTGCGCTGCGTTATGTCTTCTCCAGCGGCGGCAGCAACTACTCTTTCGGGGCAGGCGGACAAGGGGGTAAATAAAGGAGCAGAATTAGAGGAATCAGCAGAAGAATTAAATGAGGAATTGACGGCTAATTATGTTTACGATTTAACGGAAAAAGAGCAGGTTGTTGATGTGTCGCCGACGGTGGTAGTAGAACGAGCAAAAACTACTTATACCCCCAAACAAAGACAACTTTTAAGGTCTTTTGTCGCCGATGCCGAGAAGTTAAAAGATACTAAAAAAGATAGTAAATTGCGGAAGGCGATCGCTCTCAGTAAAAGGTTATTAGCAGAAGGTTTTAATCCTATTATTTGGTGTCGCTATATTGCTACTGCTAATTATGTCGCTACTGCTTTAAAAAATGAGTTACAAAAAGGGAAAAATAACGAGACTCGCGTTATTGCCATAACTGGAGAGTTATTGGAGGACGAACGAGAGATTAGGTTGGCAGAATTAGCAGCAGCTCCAAGGCGGGTTTTAGTATCGACTGATTGTTTGAGCGAAGGGATTAATTTACAACAACATTTTACCGCAGCAGTTCATTACGATTTACCCTGGAACCCGAATAAATTAGAACAGCGGGAGGGTAGAATAGACCGCTACGGACAAACGGCCCCAGTTGTTAAGTGTATCTTGCTTTGCGGCGAGAATAATCTCATCGATGTTGCCGTTTTAGAGGTATTAATTAGAAAGGCGGTTACTATTCATAAAACTTTAGGAATTACCGTTCCTTTGCCGATGGATAGCGGTAGCGTACAAGAGACGGTTTTTAAGTCTTTGTTTGAGAAAGCTGCTGATACCCAGCAACTTTCTCTTTTTGAGTTGCTCCCTGAATTTGTCAGTATAGAAAAAGAATGGGAAAGGGCGGTTAACAAGGAAAAAGAAAATCGTACTAGGTTTGCTCAAAGGGCGATTAAGCCGGAAGAGGTAGAACAAGAATTGATAGAATCTGATGAGATTCTGGGAGACGAGGCTACTGTAGAACGTTTTGTCCGCGATGCTTGTGCTAGGTTAAATGCTTCTTTAGTTAAGCGAGGAAAATATTGGTCGATGCCTAGTGTTCCTCAGTGCGTTTTGCCTTTGCTTGGAAGGGAAGAGCGAAAGCTGGCTTTTACTTTTCCCACTCCAGAGGGGGTGGAATATGTAGGGAGAAATCATCCTTTAGTTGAAGGTTTGGCGAGGTTTTTATTAGAGGATTCTTTGAATAGTTCCACTGAGGTAGTGGCGGGGCGTTGCGGGGTGACTGTAACTAATGCGGTATCAAAAACTACGGCGGTTTTTTTAACTCGCTTGCGACATTTATTAGAGACTAACAAACAAGAGTTTTTGTTGGCTGAAGAATGTTTGACTTTGGCTTTTACTGGCACTCCTTCTAATCCTCAATGGTTGCCTCCAGATGAGGCGAAAATGCTGTTAGAAAATGCCGAACCTTTTGGGAAAGATTGGGATTTGAAAAGCAAGCGAGACAGGTTAGATTTGTACTTGTCTCGTTTGGGGGATTTACAGGTAGAATTGGAGAGGATAGCGGGCGATCGCTCTCAGGTTTTAAGCTCGTCTTACAGTCGGGTAAGGGCGATTACTAAGGAGGGTAAGGTTAAGGTTAAACCACAATTGCCGATGGATATTTTGGGGGTTTATGTTTTGCAACCCAATTAAGAATTTGTAAGGTGCGCAATGGGCA
>CAZSTZ010000217.1:9816-12063 GCA_964609515.1 uncultured bacterium
AATTTGTAAGGTGCGCAATGGGCACCCTACTGGCTAATTTGTAAGGTGCGCATTGCGCACCCTACTGGCTAATTTGTAAGGTGCGCATTGCGCACCCTACTGGCTAATTTGTAAGGTGCGCATTGCGCACCCTACTTTAACTAAACTCTTGCCAAAGATTGCTTGCTTTTGCTTTTTTTCCCCGTGGTTTTACTCGCTTTTTTCTTCCCTTTAGAAGTGGTGTCCTGGTTCCAGTTTTCTCTGGTCCGTCGATATAACCAACTATCTAGTTTTTTATCGTCCAAATAACCCTTTAATTCTGGGTCGGGCCAAAAGTGCAGGCGTTCCAAACAGCCAAGGCAGCTAGCTGCTTCATTAACTAAGTCCCACTGGTGGAGGAAGTTCTCTGCCCAAGATTTTTTGGTCATTACTGACTCGGCAAAATCTAAACCTGCGGCTAGCATTCGCTTGCCGTTGGTGCCCCGGGCGTTAATGGGTTCCCAAAAGATAACCTCTGGGTCAACAAGCATTAATTGTTCCAAGTTGGTTTTAAAATTATCTAAGGTCATGGTTGGCGGGGTGGGTGCCATTGCGACATACAAGTGACAACCTTCTTTATGACCTTTTTGTAGGGCTTGGTAGCGTTGGGATGGTGGGGGGGCTTGGGGTTCGATTTTGCGGCTGAGTTGGTCGTCCAAATAGGGGATACTCATGCCGACTTTGATGTTTGGGGAGGCGAGAAGGTCTAGGTCTTTGGTCCATAAGAGACCGCGAGTTAAAATTCTGATTTTTTTGTTGTGTTTTAGTAAAACCTCTACCACTTGTCGGGTTATCGATGCGGTTTGTGGGTTTTGATAGGGGTCGGTTCCAGAACATAATAAAACTATTCCTCTACCGGAGTGTGTTTCGTCCCAAGTCTTTTTTCGAGTAAGTATTCCATCTAGTAATTCGGGTATGTTTTCGCGGATAAAAAGATATTTTCCCCATTCCATTTGGGGGTCTTTTACTCCTTTATCTTTTAGCTGGGTTTGTTTGGTTCTAATGGCGGGGGTTGAGGGAACGTAACAAAAAGTACATCCATGCAAGCAGCCGGATGCTATGTTGATTACATAGTCGCAAAGTCCCTTTTTATTGAGCTTGCTTTTTTGCAGGGGGTTAACAATAGTTTCTGTGCCTTTGATGGTGGACATGGTGGTAACAATTTCTAGTTAATTTAGCTTTTTGTCTTGGGTTTAATTATAACAGAAATGTTGGTGGTTTTTGTTAATAAATGTAAAACTTTTAAAAAGTGGAGGATTGAGTTATGGCCAAGCAAAAGTTTGGTGGAGATTGGACGGAAGATAAGTTAGAAAGGGTGCGAAAATATCTGGCTGCTTACACAAAAATAATGAATAAAAGACCCTATTTACGCTATGCTTATATAGATGCTTTTGCAGGAACGGGATATCGAGAAGTTAAACAAGAAGAAGATAATAGCCTGCCATTATTTCCCGAGTTTGATTTGCCAGCGCAAAAGTTTTTTGATGGTTCTGCCCGCATTGCACTAAAGGTAGAACCACGGTTTCATAAATACATTTTTATTGAAAAAAATAAGAAAAAAGCGAGGGAATTGGAAAAGCTAAAAGAAGAATTTCCAGAAAAAGCTGACGACATTCTTATTATTAACAAGGATGCGAACGAATATCTTGCCGAGTTATGTTCTGGTGACTGGAGTAAGCGGCGGGCAGTGCTTTTTTTAGATCCTTTTGGAATGAATGTTACCTGGGAGACAGTAACGGCAATTGCTCAAACAAGAGCGATTGATTTGTGGTACTTATTTTCTATGGGAGTTAACAGGCTGCTTAAGATTGATGGTAATATCGATGAGGTTAATAGGAGAAAACTAGACAAGATTTTCGGCACCACAGATTGGTACGATGCTTTTTATCAAGCAAGAGGAAGTGCAGATCTATTTGGGGAGTATTCCTGGACGGAAAAAACGGCGGATGGTAAATCTATCGGGCAATATTTTGTCGATCGCCTCGAAACCATATTTCCAGGTGTAGCAAAAAATCCCCTTTTGCTTCGTAATTCTTGCAATAGTCTTTTATTTTTGCTTTGTTTTGCTGCTGCCAATGAAAATGCAATTAAACCTGCACTTAACATTGCCACGCATATCTTGAAAAAATAAAAAAGACAGGGGGTTAAATTTGTGGCGGGGCAAAGCATTCGGAGGGTGCATCTCAATTTTGTAAAAACCCAAAAATTAAACGCTTTTAGGCAAGAGGC
>CAZSTZ010000218.1:0-12062 GCA_964609515.1 uncultured bacterium
ATAATGACCAAAAGAGGTTCATCTTTGAACCTCCAAGAGTCAGATAATGACCAAAAGAGGTTCATCTTTGAACCTCCAAGGGTCAGATAATGACCTAATGAGGTTCATCTTTGAACTTCTAAGAGTCAGATAATGACCTAATGAGGTTCATCTTCGAACTTCTAAGAGTCATTGGCGATTAAAAGCGATCGCTTCTCCTGTCCAAAAAAGCGATCGCCCTCCTAATTTACAGCAATTAATTAAGCCAATAACTCCTGAAAATCGCTCAAAGAGTTAATCGTAACTGCCCGAACTAAAAGCGGTTGCAGCACAGAAATATCGGAAATATTCCCCAAAGCTTCCGTAATTTCTGAAGGAACTTCGCCAAAACGAGTTTCCAGAACTACTTTGATATTATCCCTCAAACTTTGTTGGATTCCTTGTTCCATGCCTCGTTCTATTCCTACCGCCATAGCATCCTCTTCAATGGTACTTAAAAAGGGCATTTTCCTTTCCTCCTGGTAAATTGCTACTTGTTGTTTAAAACCTTGCTGTAATTCTGCCGACAGGGCCATCATTTTATCGATGATTCTAAACAGCAAGACGACATCATCCCTAGTATAGCCTTTTTCAAATAAAGACCGGGCTAGAGTCCATTTCCATTGCAACCTTTCGTCTAAATTGCTAGTAGTAGCTTGGGTTTTTAGATGAGCCATCAGCATAATGGCAATAGGGCTGCTGCTTTGTTCGAGCATTTCCCACCGGGGCTCGTAATCTAAGATTTTAGCAATGGCAAAGTCTAACCGCATTTGGCAGACATCCAAACCATAACTATATGATGAAGGTCGCCAAGTGGCGCTATCGTCTCCTAAGAGGGCGAGGCTCAAAACCGGCTTTTCGTAACGGTCGAAGGCCCGATAATTATATTGAAACATCCGCTTGGCAAATTCTGCTTGCCTTTGGCTTTGGATTTCAATATGAATTAACACCCAAATTTCCGTTCCTTCTAACAGCCAAACTTGGAAGAGTTTGTCTGCGATGATATTTTCCTTATAGGCTTCGCCGACTATTTCTTGGAGTTGTTGTTCTAAGATTTGAAAGCCGCGACTCCAGTCTATTCCCTGGTGAATTGTTGGAAAACAAAAGGCCAAAAATTCCTCAAAGTAAGAAGCGATCGCCTCTTTCCAGGTTGCATCGTAATTAGCTTTAACTTCTTTCACTTTTTCTAGGCTAAACTTACTCTATTTATTATAGCTTAAAAATCTACTTTTGAGAACTTTAATCAGCAATTATTTTTGGCCTCATTCCTCGATTATTCTCCTCACAGACAAGGCCACAGATTCCACTATTTCTATATTCTCCGGTATCGCCTCCTCAAACAAAACTCCACCCCCATCAGTTTTAACCAAAATCGCCTTTAACGCCCCCTTCTTTTTCGCCGCCTTCGATAACAAAATCGCCGCTTCTATAACCGACTCACCCCGTTTTTGCACCCGCACTAACACCGGTTTATTTTGATATTGTTGTTTGAGAATCCCATCGATACCTTTATTCCTATGAACCGGAATTACATCCAAACCATCCAGCAAAGCTAACGCATCTTTATCCGCATTTAAGTATGCTTGGCGACCCCTTTCTAAAAGATTGGAATCGGTTTTTATCGGATTGCTCAATCTTGCCTCAGTTAAAGATACTGCATCCGCCGATATATCCATTCCCATTGCATTTCTTTGCAACAGTTTTGCCGCAACCAAAGTAGTACCGCTACCGCAAAATGGGTCTAAAATTAAATCGTTTTCCTCAGTTGTCAGCCTAATAATTCTTTCTAAAAGCAACAAAGGTTTTTGCGTTGGATAACCTACCCTTTCTTTTGCCTTGGGATTGAGATAAGGAATCTCCCAAACATCCCCTAACGGTACTCCTTTTTTCTCGTCGTCGAGAATAATCGAACCGTCCTCGTCGCGGGCGTAAATTGCTTTTCCATTTTCATCTCTGGCACGTTTTTGTAAGATTTGGTCGATGTTTGTTGCTGCCGAATATTCAGTGTAAATCGCGTTAAATTTAAACTCGTCCGACTTAGAATAAAAATAAATAGTTTGGTGGGAAGGCAGCAAACCTTTTTTAGCGTTAGACCATCTTTTATAATACCAGATTATTTCCGACCTAAATTGCTCTTCGCCGAAGATTTCGTCTAAGATTGCTCTAATAATATGAGTGGCGTTTCTGTCGCAATGAACGAAAATGCTACCCGTATTTTTTAAGACTCGTTTTAATTGTTTAATCCTCTGAAAAAGAAAATCGGCATATTCTCGATCGCCGCCCCAAATATCCCTGTAAGCATATTCTTTAGTTCTATCTCTGGTTTTCAGTTTTTGTACTTTTTCGGTAAAGAAGGGCGGGTCGAGATAAATTAAATCTATATGGTTGTCTGGGAGGTTTTTGAGGAGGTTTAAACAATCTCCTTGTCGTACTTCTGTTGTAATAGTCATTTATTTTTAGTTAAACGGGAGGTGGGGGCAAAGCATTCGGATATTATAGCGTTTTCAAATGAGATGTAAACAAGAAAGGGCTATTTACTACCAGCAAAAAATTCTGGAAACCCTCTTACCCATTCCCCATTCCCCATTCCCTATTCCCAAAAAGCGTCAGCCTTTTGGACACATCTCAAATAAAACTGCTATAACATTTATGCTTTTTATTGAGATTGAACGCCCGAATGCTTTGCCCCTACAGATTGATTTTTTCTTTTGCTCTACTATTACAAAATTGTTAAATAAGTGTCATCAGTAGTATCCGGCAAAACGATTAATCGTTGATTTTTCAAATCGACTTCAATTCCCAACATTTCCATAGGAATAACTCCCAGCAGGGGATACTTACTGCTAGTTACTTCCAGACACTCGAAAGTTCCCTCCCGTCCCAATATAGAAATTTTAGCATCTTGAAAAATGCGGGCCGAACTTGCACCAAGGGCCGTATCCACTCTGACTTCTTTAAGCAATTTCAACCCAAGTTGGGCAATTACATCTGGAGGCAGACACAAGGTAGTTGCTCCTGTATCTACCAGCACATTTTCTAGGGTAACAGACCGCACCTGTTCGAGAGGAATTAGGCCATCTTCAGCCTTTCCTTGGTCTAGCCGGTTGGTTACGGTTAGGGTTGTAATTACTTTTCCCATGTTTTCATTCGTTGTTGTTTGCGACACGATCTTAATCACCGTAAACGTCTTTTTTCAAGATAACATATTTTCAATGTCTAGTGAATTTCAACTTTTAAACTCTGAAGATAATCCTTAAAATCCCAGATGTTCGTACTACCATCCAATACAATTGGTTTGGCGGTATGTTGACTGGGTTGGAAAATTACATAGTCCAAATATTCGTCATTTTTAAACCGTAAAGTCATCAAATTATCTGACTCTATTTTCCACTGGCATTGAAAAGTTCCATTTTCATTTAATGTCAATGTAGGTTTTTTAATTTGAGACTGACTCAATAAAAATAAAAGCGTTGATTTCAGAGAACCTACAGAAATTTCATCTCCTTCGTCATCATCAAAAACCTCTACTAAATATCTAATCCTTTCCCACAAATACTGATGTTTATCTGGGAAGTAATTTTTGGCAAAAATCGTTATTTCATCTATGCTTCCTAATTCCTTTATCGCTTCCGGTTCTGGTATCTCTTCAGTGGCAGCATCTAAAGCAAGTTGTAGCAAATATTCGCTAATACTCAAACACCTTAAAGCGGCAGCTTTTTCTAGTTTTTGTTTTTGCTCTGGGTTGATGGTTAGGGTAATATTAGTCGATTCTGACATAAGATTTCGTGGTTGTATGGTTGGCTTTTCTACTATAACAATTTTTAGAGTTTTGTCAAGGAGTTTAAAAAGAGCGATCGCCTCCCTCTTCTGTTGGGTTGCGTTTCACGGAGCCCGACCTACTGTTACTAACTGTTCTACGGTGGATACAATTCAAAATTCCTCATCGCTTTTAATCAAAAGCATAAACTTTTCTTCCGTTCTTATTTTGTTAAATTCAACGTCTGCTTTAGCTTTTTCTCGGCAGGTTTTTCCATCAAATTTAATCGCTTTTTGTAAATTTTCTAAAGCCAAATCGACCTCATCTCTGAAGGCATAACAACGAGCCTTATTGTAGTAAGCGATCGCGTAATTTGGATGATACTCAATAGCCTTATCAAAACAAGGCAAAGCATCGTACCAAACCCCCAAATTAAACACCGCTTTTCCCAAATTATTCCAAGCTTCCGCATAATCTGGTTTGAGGTCGATCGCCCGTTCGTAACAAGCAATTTCCCCCTGTAAATCTCCCAGATCGAATAACACCTTTCCCTTGGCATTCCAAGCCAGATAATAATCCGGTTGAATCTCGATCGCCCTATCGAAAGAAGCCAAAGCATCCTCGTATCTTCCCAATTCAAAAAACGCCTTACCGCGATTGTACCAAGCTTGAGATAAATCCGGTTTAATCTCTATAGCTTTATCGTAATTAGCGATCGCCTCTTTATACCGTCCCCAATTACTCAAAGCATTGCCGCAATTATACCAAGCTTGATATAAATCCGGCTTCATTGCTAGAGCTTTTTCAAAACAACTAACCGCCTCGCGATATCGCTCTAAATTATTCAAAATATTCCCGCGATTGTACCAAGTTTCGTGCAAATCTGGATTAATTTCTAGGGACTTATCCACAGCAGTTAAAGCATCCCAATATCTGCCCAAATGCTTTTGAACGTGAGCCAAATAATTCCAAGCTTGGTAATAATTTTGCTTGACTTTAATTGCTTTCTCAAAAGCAAGCACCGCCTCTTTATATCGCCCCGCATCGTTCAGAGCAACTCCCAAATTATACCAAGCCCGCTCGTCATCTGCTTTAATTGTTTTAGACGCTCCCTCCTGCATAATATTCACCCTTATTTATCTCGATTTATTGACAAATAAATTGCCCAAATTGCCATGGCCCTCAAATAATGACTGCCGCGAAAAGTACCCGTCGCCGTAATCGCTTCTGGAGTTCTGAATTGCAAACCATTTTCGTAGATTTGCTTCACCACCGCTTCTGCTAATTCAAAAGCTTCTTCTTTCATTCCCACCTGCACCATAAAAGCAGCCAGACCAAAATTAATCCCAGTCCAAACCTCCAAAGGATGGGTATCTTTAATATTAGCTGGAGAACCGTCCGGGAGCAAACCGTTAGCAGCGCCAAACTTGCCATCGTAGAAATTTTTAAAACAAGAATTATAAACAGTGTTTAAAGCAGATAAAGCTCGTTCTGGCGGTACGATATCGGGCAAATTTAACAACCGAGCGTAAAACTGACCGCAAAGCTGATCCGCCATTACCACCCGAGAACCGCTTTCGCTATCGAGATTATAATATTCTCCGTTCCAGAGCTTTTCCTGGTAAACCGGCAAAGCAGACTTCAACCAACTCTCATAAACAGCAATGCGAGAAGCGATCGCCTCTGGAGCGCTATCCGTATCTTCAGCAGTTTCGGGCGCATAAAAAGGAGTCGATCGCGGATGCCCCATCAACACCTTCCCCGCAGCGATCGCCGCCGACAAAGCCGCCAACCACAAACCGCCGCAATAAGCGCTAACCCCCCGCATCTTCCAATCGTCAAAAGTCTGATCTGGAGAGCCGGAATTTTCGGGAATGCCATCCCCATCCTTATCAAAACCCTTCAAATAATCTAAAGTCTGCACCACCGCCGGCCAACAATCCCATAAAAACTCATAATCATCGCCCCCAGTTAACAGAAAATCTCGATAAACCTGCAACGCGAAATCGCAAGGCAAATCCTTCCACAAATTGCAATCTTGATAGCTCGTATAATTAGTCTTCTCCCAGGGATGCTCGTTGGGTGCCCCCAAATCGTGAGGAGTCGCCCCAGCTAATTTTCTCGCCGCCGAAGAGCGATCGTAACCGATAATCCTTGGAGTATCGTCCGCAGTCGAAATCGCCCTGGCAAAAGCCAACAACACCGACTTTTCCAACTCCGGCCACAACATCAACAGAGCAAAAGAACCGTACAACCGCACGTCCAAACTCTCGTACCAGCGATAATCCAGACATTCCAGCACCGCAAACTGCCCTTTGGGATCTCGTTCGTCTGCGGCACTCCAGAGAGTACCGCCGTTGGTAAGGGCGTAAAGTTCGTTAAACAAAGCCATCTTAAACCAACCGGGCAAATCTTCCCGCTGTAAAATCGGTTCTTGCCAACTTTGAATGTTATCGCGCCAAGTATCGTAATGTTTCATCGCCGTCCTAACTATCGACCAGACATTCTGACCGTTGCGACCGTAAAAATCCGTATAGCGACGATAATGCCAGACTCCCTCCCCAAACTCCGCCACGGGCAAATCCCAGGCGAGGAAAAAAGGAATTTTGCGAGTTTTGCCCGGTCGCAGGGTGAAGCGAACTGAAAGAGCGGCAGCGATGCGCTCTCCTTCGCTGGCCGGCGTTTCGTCTAGTTGATCTAGAAGAATGCCCGAACGGGAGAAATTTTCCCAGATATTATCGCCGTTACCGGTGGGGTTCCAGCGCGTGTTGTAGCTCACTTCTACCGCCGCATTGGTGAAAGTAGCGATCGCCATTTGCCCCTCCCCCTCGTTTGCCTCCTCTCCGAGACGCAACCGCGACATGACAATGCCTGTGCGGTGGAAGTCATCCACCAAAAGATTAAAATTGCCGTCGCTTTCTCCCCAACGGGGCTTGTATTGGTAAACCGGACTGCCATCGTCGCGCACTTCCACGGTCGGATTTTTCACAGAGTTAGTAAACCAACCGATAGTATTTTCCCAGGTCAGCATAATATTGAGAGTTATAGGAGCGTCCGTGGGGTTGTGAGCGATCCATTCAAAAATTGCCAGGGGATAACTGCTTTCTTGATAGTTACCCGCCCAGATGGGGGAAAACTGCTCGCAACTTAACTGGGAACGAAAGACATTTTCATAGACGAACCAACTGCGGGGGTAGAGGGCGTAATAGCTGCCGGTGCGTTGGGGGGCGTCGGTGCCGCTGCTTTTGGGATACCATTGCCAGCTAGAGAGAGTCCCATCTGCCTGCGGTTCCGTGGAAAGGGCGTAGGCTTGTCGGAGGCCATTTGTCTCCTCAAAGATGCTAAACTGACAGGCGGGCAAGTTTTGGAAAATATGCTCGCCGCTGTCGAGATGCCAGAGGTTAAAGTCTCCTCTGGGCGATCGGCCAATGCAGCCTGCCCCAAAACCCCCTAATGGGACGCCGTGCCAAGGGCCATCGTCGAGATTGCTGGCATAGCGGACGGTGTAGGGTCGGTCCCAATCTAGGCCAATGGGACGCTGGTAAGCCTGGGAAGGAATCTTAGGGGTGGGACTTGGTTTGTTCGTGGACAGCATTTTAACTTAGGGTGTTCTTTGGTACACTTTGCTTCTGAGTAATAGCTTTAAATTAAATGAAACTGTCCCTTAGTTGCAAGCCATGACTACTTATCAATTTCCAGAACGACCTTCCTCTTATGGCAAGAAAGGAACCCTTAATTCGATCGCCATAACTACCGCCATAACCGTTCTTATCATCGGTTTTGCGGTCATCGTGGGTTGGATGTTAAATATTCCTCTGCTCAAAAGCGTTCTGCCGGGGTTAGTTACCATGAAAGCTAATACGGCTTTGGGCTTTATTCTGGGTGGGACTTCCCTCTGGTGTTGGCGGAGGCAACAGGAAACGAGGCAGCCATCTGCGGAAAGTGAGGATTTTTCCCCGCCTTTTCTTCTATATTCTACCATCGCCGCTTTTGGGACCTTATATCAGGTCACGTTAAATTGCGAACAATAATTTAACGTGACCTGATATTACTCCTTACCTAATTATGATGTTTGATTTTCTCAATTCTTTGTTTGACGGCAACAATAACGATAACAAGCTCTTTCCTTCCCGACTCGACGGTAAATCTCTGGGCGATCGCGACCCGGAATTTATTAAATCTGCTGCCATGCCAATTTGGGAATGGTTTTATCATAACTACTTTTGGGTCAAAAGCGACGGTTGGGAACGGATCCCCCCAGACGGGCAAATGCTGTTTGTCGGTTCTCACAACGGCGGTTTAGCTGCGCCGGATATGCACATGGCGATGTATGAGTGGTTCCGCAGGTTTGGCACCGATCGCCCAGTTTACGGACTGATGCACCCCCTAGCCTTTAAAGGATTTGGTATTATTGCTGAGAGTGCCGCTCGTTGTGGGGCCGTAGTAGCAGAGCCCTCGATGGCTTTCGCTGCCTTCGAGAGCGATGCCTCCGTACTCGTCTATCCCGGGGGCGGCGAAGACGCCTTTCGCCCCCACCGCTTGCGAGATCGGATTTATTTTGCCGGACGCAAGGGTTTTATTAAGTTAGCCCTGAGAGCTGAAGTGCCGATAGTGCCGGTCGTTTCCTGGGGCGCCCACGATACTTTGTTTGTGTTGGAGGATATTTACCCCCTGATGCAACAGTTGCACGAGTGGGGGTTGCCTTGGTTATCTGGTTTAGACCCGGAGGTCTTTCCTATTTATTTGGGGTTGCCTTGGGGATTGGCCATCGGTCCTTTGCCTAATTTGCCCCTACCCTTCCCCATTCGCATTCGCGTCTGCCAACCTATTGTTTTTGAACGTTACGGACGCTCGGCCGCACGCGATCGCGATTATGTCGATGCCTGTTACGATTTAGTGGTGAGTCAAATGCAAGAACAATTGGATTTGTTAATAATTAACAATTAATATATAGGTGTGTCTGATTTTTTCCAAAACAGTCTCTTAAGAATATTTTGAAGTTCTAAAGTTTACCGTCCGAATGCTTTGCCCCTACAGCTTTATTTCTAGGAAAAAATTTGACACGATGACCAACAGATTGCTAGAGAATAAAGATGCAAAACTGACGTACTCCCGTTAAACGCGAGGTGGGGGCAAAGCCTGAGGACATCAAAATTAACGCTTTTTATCAAAAGTTACCGCCCGAATGCTTTGCCCCTACAGGTCTTTTTTCGCAACTTAAAAACTACGCGCCCACAGCCTCCTTCGCCGCATACATCACCTCTAGACTGATTTCTTCAATGCCGCGTTCCCGGGCGAATTTCTCGGTATTGCGCTTCACTTTACCGCGTACAAAACCTGGTACTTTATTTAATTCTCCTCGCGCTTCTTTCGTCCAGTTCAAATCTGAATCCGCCGAAATACCCTTATGAATTGCTTCTTTCGTATCGTGACCGCCGAATATTTCTAATAGGTGGTCCTCCATTCCTAAAGTGAAGGAATTGTAAATTAAATCTGTTACTTGATTGGTGCCTTCATAACCTAAAAATGGTTTGTAAGCAATGGGGAAATTCTGTATGTGAATTGGCGATGCAATCACCCCGCAAGGAATATTTAAACGCTTGCCGACGTGGCGTTCCATTTGGGTACCGAAGATTGCCGACGGTTCCACCCGAGCGATCGCATCCCCGATGGCCCCGTTATCGTCGCTGACAATTACCTCATCGCAATACTCGCTCACCTGTTCCCGGAACCACTGCTCGTCATATTTACAATAAGTACCGGCCCAGACCACATGAATGCCCATCTCCCGCGCCAGAATTTTCGTCATCGCCGCCGCGTGGGTATTGTCTCCAAATACCACGGCTTTTTTACCCGTTAAATTCTGACAGTCAATGGAACGAGAAAACCAGGCCGCTTGCGATACGAAACGAGTTTGATTGTCGATAAATTCTTCGTAATCAACGTTAGCGCCTTGAGCGTTAATAAGCTCCTGAATTTTGCGGATACAACGGGCAGTTTCCACCACCCCCATCGGCGTAATATCCACATAAGGCATTCCAAACTCTTCTTCGAGAAAACGAGCAGACATCATGCCGATTTCCCGATAAGGTACGAGGTTAAACCAGGCGCGAGGCAAATTTTTCAGATTGTGAACCGAAGCACCTTCGGGAATAACTTCGTTAACTTCGATGCCCAAATCTGCCATTAACTTTTTCAGTTCCATGCAGTCGTGTTGGTTGTGGAAACCCAGGGTAGAAATGCCGATAATATTAACTGAAGGTTTCTCGGTTTTTCCTTCGCCTAAATCGCCTTTCTTTTTCGCTTTATTGATGTAGTATTTAACGATTTGGTCTAGAGTTTTGTCTGCTGCTTGCAGTTCGTTAACCCGGTAGTGGTTCACTTCTGCCAACATCACGTCGCCTTTAGCATCCAATTGGGCGCGTTCTACAAAGTTTTCTAAGTCTTCTTGGAGAATGCTGGAGGTACAAGTAGGAGTGAGAACGATTAAATCGGGGGATTCTTCTTTATCTTTACGGACGATATTATCGACTACTTTTTCTTGGGAACCCCGGGCGAGAACGTTGCGATCGACGACGCTGGCGGTGACGGGGGTATAATCCCGTTCCCGTTCTAACATCGATCGCATCACGTTAAAATAATCATCACCCAGAGGGGCGTGCATGATAGCGTGAACGTTTTTAAAGGAACTAGCGACGCGAAGAGTGCCGATGTGGGCCGGTCCTGCGTACATCCAGTAAGCTAATTTCATATTTGGTTTCTCCGTGTTTTGGTTTTTAGGTTAATAGACTGGTAGTTCAGAAACCCGGTTTTTTTAAAAAACCGGGTTTCTTGGTTTTTTCTTCAAATGTCCAGATGCACCCAGTTCCGATTTTCTCAGAATTTCGAGCGCTTTGAGTATTTTTGCACTAAAAACTAAGTTTGCCACTAAACCAACCCAATTGTTGTTTTAGTTAATGATTTTTAACGTTTGTGTTAATTTCTATTAACTTAAGTTGAGAATTGTTGACTAAAAGTTTTTTTTGAGGCTAAAATAACCATTAATAAACCGTTTCAGGCTTTTGGCTATTTGGATAGGAACGGTTGACAAAAAAGGTTAAGGATGCTAGGAGGTTAGCGTGTTTGCCAAACAAGATTGGGACTGGTTAGTTATTAATTCTCACTATCAAACTGCTTTAGCTGTTCGAGAAGCTTTAAAAGAGAGAAAAATTCAGGAAGTCGGCGAGGGTTTAAATGCTTTAATTAAAGCGATGGAAAAGTCAGAAAAACTGGCAATTAAAAGTCAATTAACCACATTGATGACCTACGTTATTAAGTGGAAATTATGGTCTGCGGAATGCTGCAGCGAGTGGGCGCTTAATATTAATCGTGCCAGGCGAGAAATTGAAGATAGCCAAGAAGAAGTCCCTTGTTTGGGACGAGATTTTCTCGAGTCTATTTGGGAAAAGCACTTGAGTAGAGCTAAAGAGTATGTAGAGATGGAAATGGGGAAAGATTGCGATTTAACTTCTCTTTCTTGGGAGGAGGTTTTTGAGGAGGAATACAGTTTAGTTAAGTAAGAATTTAGAAACCCGGTAGTTCGGAAAAACCGGGTTTATGGACTGCAAATGTTCTATTCAAACATCCGCTTCAGTTTTTTATAAACCTCGTCATCATTACGCTTTCCGACTAGAATTATTTCTACTAAATCTTCATCAACCAGAAATCGATAAACAATTCGATATTCCCCAAGATCAACTCGATACAAACCAGAATAACCCGCTAGTTTTTTGCTGTCTGCTGGCAAAGGTTCCACATTTAATGCCAAGACTTTTTTAGCAATTTGAGCTACAATTTTTGGTTGTAGTCCCTGGAGAAAATCGAGAACTATTTCCAAACCATCAAGTTTCGCCTTATGCTAATTTTTTTAACGTTTCTGTAAACTTTTCGGAACCTACCATTTTAGAATTTTTTAGAGCAGTCTCCGCCGCTTTTCCCCAGATAGCATCTTCTAATTCTGCTAGTTTTTCCATTAATTGTTGGTAAGTTTCAGCCGACATAATGACATGACTGGGGCGCGATCGCTCCGTTAATAAAACAGGTTCAATTGCTGCTTTATTAAACACTTCTTCTTGTCTCTTTTGAACGTCTGTGAAAGTGTATTTTTCCATAGTCAAGGTTGTTTTAAATCGCGCTCCGCGATTACTACGAACGTCTATTTTACCACTTAACCTCTTTTCTGTCAAAATCACCAAAATTTTAATCACTTAAGTGAAAATATGCTTTACTAAAAAGTGAGGATAGGCTA
>CAZSTZ010000219.1:0-11813 GCA_964609515.1 uncultured bacterium
CCGGCCCCCCTTGGAAAGGGGGGAGAATAATTGGGGATTTTTAATTAAATAAATTAAGACACTAACCAAAGGAATTAATAAGAGAGGCCAGGAGATGTGATAGGGTAATAATTTCCAATAATAAGTCCAGGCATCGAGAGTTAAAAGACTGGGGTCTCCTTCAGCGATAGCCGAATCAATTGTCGCCCGTTTCCCCGCAGTAAACATTAACAACCAATTAGTTCTCATCCAAGGAAAAAACACCGCCACCGATAACAATAATCCCACAATTAATTGAGCTAAATTTTGCCAGTGGCGGTTTTTAATTGCAGCTATTCCCACCCAAACGATAGGAGTAAACATGAAAAAGAGGGCGGTTTGTTTCACCGCTATCGCTAAACCAAAAGTTAAACCAAAAGCGATCGCCCAGAACCATTGTTGGCGATGGTTAACAGGCAAGTATTGGCGATGGTTAACAGGCAAGATGCCTGTTCTACGTTCTTTCGAGATGTCGTTTTTTGTAAACTGCCAAACGGTCAAACAATAGAAACTTAAAGTCACCATTGCCGCCAGAGGATAATCGAGTAAAAATTGCAAGCGGTAGCGATAAAGTCCGGGAAATAAAACGCACAATAGCGCCGCCCATAAACCAACTTTAGAATTAAATAAAACGCTGCCCAAACTATAAACCGATGACAGCAAAATCGCGCTAAAAACTAAATGAACTAAAGTTGCCGAGTTCGGACTGGGATTAAAATTTTCTTGAAAAGGAAAAGTTAAAATAAAAGTTAAAGGCGGTATTTTGGGGGAAAGCATCCAGAAATTATGCCACCAATCTTGAGAGAACCATTGAGGATTTTGTAACGCCTCCCAGTAAGTTAAAGAAGCAGTAAGATAGTCGGCAACATCCCAAGATGGAACAGATTTATCGAAGGCAAACCAGAGGCGATCGCTAATAGCAGCTAACAGCCAGATTATCCCTAGAAAAATTAAATTTTTGTTATTATTAATTTGTCTTTTTTTTAGCACTGTAATTTGGTAATAGCGGATAGAGAAACCAGGTTTTTCCAAAAAACCTGGTTTCTGAGAAGTCTAATTAACAATTCCAGCAAAAATCAAATATCAATTGCAGGTCGGGCTCCGCGAACCTCCACCCAACAAGTCGATACCTTATTAAATTGCAATTCCCGGAACTTTTAAATAAATTGAGTCGATATCGCAGCGAAAATCCAGGCTTTTAAATTCAACTTCATCCCCCAAACCATAAATTTGAGAAACCCAAATTCCTTCCTCGTTTAGTCGAAAACATTCGACTTGTTTTTGAGATTGATTTACCAAGACATATTCTTGTAAATTCGGCGAAGTTTGATAGTCCGCAAATTTTTCTCCCCGGTCGAATTTAGCCGTATAAGTAGATAAAACTTCCACAATTAATGTGGGATAAAGAATGAAATCTGCGTTGGAATTAATATCCCTTTCGTCGCAAGTTACCGCCACGTCTGGGTAATAATAACAATCAGCTTCTTCGAGTCGGACTTTAGTATCGGCAGTCAAAACGATGCAGTTAGTATTCCGCAGGTGATTGTTGAGACCAGTTACTAAATTACCAGTAATAATAACATGGGCGTTTTTCGCCCCTGTCATTGCATAAACGTGACCCCTTCTGTATTCGTGTTTAATGGGGCTGACTTTTTCTCCTTCTAAATAGTCTTCGCGGGAAATGTAGAATTTATTTTTGTTAGCAAACATTTGGCACTATCTCCTTTTTATTATAAGCTGCATTTAGTTTTTTTAGGGCAGCGAACAGGATGCTTGCACTGCCCTTTTTAAACTGCTCGACAGCGATCGCGCATTACAACTGGTCTGGGTCAATTCCCTTTTCTCGCAACCGTTCTATCAAATCTTGATAGCGCTGTTGTTCTTGTTCCAATTGTGCCAGAGCATCTTCGGCCCGTTCGTGTTCTTGTTCGGCCCGTTGGTATTCTCGTTCTCGGAGTCGGTCTAATTCTACTGGAGTTAGGAACAAACGTCCGTCGGGTCGGTAAATTTCCAGGGTATCTGCCGTCAGTTGAAAGCGAATTTGCAGTCGCGGACTTACCCAACCGTTAGTGTCTTCGATTTCTACTAGGCGATCGCCCTCTCGTATAGAACCAGCAAATTCAATTCGTTGGGGGTCGTAGATGTAATATTCTTCGACTTCGTGTTTTTGATAAAACAACAGTTTTTTGCTCATTTCCATAGGGTAGTTGCCGGGAGAGAGGATTTCAAAAACTACCTGGGGTGCGATATTATCTTCTTTCCATTGCTGGTAAGAACCGCGATCGCCCTTCGGTCTGCCAAAGATTACCATTGCGTCTGGCGCTTGACGTTCTTTGTTATTGCCCTCAACTGGATACCAGAGGAGGTCGCCGGCGACGAATACGTTGTCGTCGTTGGCAAATAAGATTTCTAGGTTTTCTTTAATGGTAACTATCCATCGAAATTGTCTCGTATTGTCTGCCATCGGTTGACCGTCGCTGTCGGGGTAAACGATTTCGGATTTGGTTTCAGCGGTCAGTTGTCGTACCATACTGTTAACCTTTTGGAATTACTGTTTTGAGTATATCATGTTTTGGGGATTGAGGGGCGATCGCTCCTTCTGCTTTACTACCAACAACGATAGCGTTTGTAACTGTAACCAGGCACTTTATTCCTCGAATTATCATCCACAAAACAATTAACTTTCTCCGCCTCCACTGGCGCTGCAAAATTGACCGCCCATAAATCGAAAGGTCGCGGAAACTGACTGATAGTTTCGTGGAGGGTTGCCGTGGCAACTTCCGAATTTCCATCCTTATGCGCTAACAAAAACCAAGGAGAATTTGAGGAATTTTGCAACTTTTTAAACTCCCAAGCTAAACCCATCATTTCTCCGGTTTGTTCGTGGTTTTTCTGAACTGTTGCTATTAAAATAGGTACGTTCTGATTTTGGAAACTGTCCGTTTTAGCGATAATCGGTACGACTAAATCCGGGCGATCGCCTTTTTGATAGCCGAGATTTGTTACCACAGTTAACGAACCAAAAATAGCCGCTATTAAAAAGATGACAAAAGTAGAATTAAAAAAGCGTTTTTTCCACTTATAACCCAAACTTGCCGCCAACAAAATTATCGCCGTGGGGAAGTAAATAAATTGATAGCGGGCAACTAGAGTTAAATCCATACCCGCAGCGTAAGTTAAAAATAAGATTAAAGCGATCGCCCCCAAAAACACCCCGCCAAAAAGCTTAACCCCAAAACCATTATTTTCCGATTTTAACTCAATCCTTATCCCCCGCCAGCAAATAGGAATTGCCCAAACTAAAAAACCAATAACCACAGCAATAGCGAGAATTATTACCCATAAAGACTGCCCCTCCACTGGCAACATTAAAAACATCGTCGTTATCCAAGCAAATAACCTAACTATTGGTTCCAAAAAATTAGCAAAAGAATTGCTCCGAGTCACCCAATCAGTTAAATTATTATCGGGAATCCTAGACCAAGCCGGCAACCAAACCAACCCCCCCAAAAAAGTCGCCCAAGCAACTAAATAAATTCGATACCAATATTGAGAATAACGCAGAAATTTTCCTAAAGACTTTTCCCCTTTCCAATCTCGCACCCAGAGAGTTAATACAACTAAGCCTTGGGCGCAAATAGCTAGAGCAAAAAAGTAATGAACTGCTATGCCCAAAATATTAACTATTATCCAGCTTGCTGCCACCAAAACTGGTAAATTTTGTTGGGCAATAATACTCCTAGCAGCTACTACCAAACAGCACAAAGAAGCGATTATTAACAAAACCGGTAAAGTGTAGTGGCGAGCTTCCTGACTGATATAAATTCCGTAGGGAGAAAAAGCCATTAACGCCGCAGCAATTTGAGCGATTTTAACAGAACGAAAAGCCACATAAGTTAAATAAAAAATAGCCGGAATTGATACCACTCCCAGAAAAGCCGGCAGCGCCCTCGCCCCCCACAAAGAAATCGTTTCCCCAGGAAATAATTTTAACCACAGATGAGTTAGCAGGAAATAAACCGGCGGATGGTTGCTTTCTGTCATTAAATTATTAACCACTCCCCCTAAGTCTATTTGGGAGTTGTATTGCACGGGAAATAAAAGAGTATCGAGGTTAATTGCCCGGTCTAAAGGTACGCTTTTAAAACTTTGAGCGTTGCTAAAAACTAAGGTCGCCCATTCGTCAGACCAAGGAGCTTTTAAAGTTAGATTGCTAAATCTGATAATTGCACCCCAAACAATCCAGATTAATAATAGTAATAGATGCAGCATTCTGGTTTTAGGTAATAGTTAATAGGTAATGGGTAATAGTTAACGGGGAAAACCACCAATTCCCCATTCCCTATTCCCCATTCCCGACTATTGAGATTGCATTTGAGCGTTGAGAGCTTTAGCAATGCGATCGCGGGTTTCCTCCAAATGGGCCCGAGTATAATCGTCCATATCGTTGCCGCGCTTGCGGATAACCTTACCCAATTCGTCCCGCAGTTGGACTAATTCGTACCAAGCAAGACTGCGAGCGTCTTCTGGAACCAGGCTTTGGCGTAAAACCATCCCCATCAAAATATCCAGATGCTCTCGCTGGAGCGATCGCCGAGTGCTAGAAATCGAGATTTCCCCGCCCGCCGGAGACAATACCTCCTGCCAAATGCTACTTTGCAGAGTCTCGAAAACCTCCGGCAACTGGAGGACATTCTCCGGTTCCGCCTTCATTTCCAAATCTTCCAAACGTTCCAGACGAAAATTAGAAAGCACCAAACGCAAGGCCGCTCGCTGGAGCAAAGAAATGCGATCGCGAATGGGATACTCCAAAGGATACTCGGGGGAGTTACCCCAGTCATCCCAACGAGACGGCGCCAACTTGTTCAGCAGCTCTGGGGAAAAGTCAAAAGCGTCTTCGGCGAAGACATACTTATCTAAAATTTGTAACGCCCGACGCTGTTGTTCCACCGATATCGGCTCGAATGGGAGGCGAGCGCGATCGAACCCCACCGAAGAAAACCCGCCGTAAGCATCCCGGTTAAAAGACTGCCCTCCCACATATAAAGTAGTATTGAGTATTTGGTCGAAATAATAACCGAACACCATCTCAAACATCCCTCGCATTTCGCTATAACTTTCGTCTCCTACGGGAAAACTTTCCTCCAAACGTTTCCAGATAGCGCGAACGTTCTCTAGCTGTCCCTGGGAATAGGCTAACATATCGTCGCTGAGGTCGAACGTATTGACTGCCGGATCCAGACTAAAAATCCATAACCAATCGTCATCGGTTCCATAAGAGAGTTCCGGTTGTTTCGCTCGTCGGGCGATTTCTTCTAAAAACTGTTTTTCACCTATATAAGTTGTCGCGTTGCTAGGTTTGTAACCGTATTCAATCGCCCAGTCATCGTAAGGACCTACCACAAAAGGATAATAATCCCCTTGTTCTACTCCTGGAGGAGCTAAGTTTACTGGCACATAGTCCATGACAGAACCTACCAAGCCTTGAGTGCGAGTAATAGTAGTGTCGTGCAATTCTTCTGGTGTCAGCATCGTGCTGCCGTGGAAATTGTGCCGCAGTCCCAGAGTATGTCCTACTTCGTGAGCGACGAGATAGCGGAGAAACTCATGTATATATCGTTCCCTTGCCCCGATGTTTTGCGGAACGTTATTTAAAAGGCGGCTGGCGATCGCCCCCATTGCCACCTGCTGGTTCATATACCAACCAAAACAAGCGTGTTCGCCCTGGGAGTGCCCCCCACCCAAAAATGACTCGCGGTCCTTTTCCTCAGAGTGGAAATTATCTATTTCCGGGTTTTCTCCATTTATTAATGCCTCTAAATAATGGGAGTATCGGTTCAAACCGCAACCCAAATTATTACCTTTATTTCCCAGAGGAAAACCATTGCTCAAAGATTGATTGTTTTGTATCAGAGTGCCTATTCGTCCGTGTTGGATCTCCCGGACGATATTCCCATTAATCACAATATCCGCATCTAAAATTTGTCCCGTCAAAGGATTAACCCGAGAAGGACCAAAACCACCCAATCCCGAACCAAAAGTAGTCGTCCAGCGAATAGTATTGTAACGGATATCTGTCGGTTCCCAGGTAGCGTCCTCCGGCATTTCTCGCACCTCAATTGCATTAATAAAGCCCGCCTTTTCAAAAGCCTTATTCCACATTAAAACCCCTTCGCGAATAGCATCGCGATCTTCGTGAGGTATCGTATTTTCTATCCAAAAAACAATCGGTTCTATGGGAGGCGAAAGAGGAGCGTTAGGATTTTGTTTTTCCAAGTGCCACCGATTGATATAACGCACGAAACCATCGGGACTATAAGTGTTGGAAAAATCCTTATAAGCGCTGATAAAATAACCTACCCTTTCGTCTGCCAAACGGGGACGAAATCCGTTATTAATTGGCACTTCTGAAAAACTATAATGAATCCGCAGGTCGAAAGCCCGGCTATCTGGCAGCGACGGTATGCGAGAAAAACCGCCATTAGATACGGTTATAACAGATTCCACTTCCAGATTTAAAGGAAACGATTTAGCATTGCTAAAATAAGCATTTTCTCCTCCTAAAGAAGACCCCCTTTCTAAACTGCCATAAGCTAAAAATTCTTTCAATCCCGACAAATCTCCATCCAACAACAAAGAGCCTAAATCTATCAGAATCGTTTTTCGTTCTGGATGGATTTTTTTGATGCCCATGGAGTACAAGATTGAATCGCTGAAAGAATTATCTATCGAGCGTTGTTGCGGGTCGCCAGCAGCAGTTCTAAAGTTAATATTGGGGATAACGAATTGGATGCTATCTTGATGCTTGCGCCATTGAAAGAGAAAATCCCCTAAAGGCATTCCGCGCAGGAGAAAACCTTGACCGATACCGGAATTTAGAGTTACAAAGCAAAGGAAATTTTTATTTAGTTGTTCTGGTTCTAGTTCTAGGAGAATCTTACCGTTTTCTTCGTCGCGATAGATGGTAAATAAACCTTCTAATTTTTCTTTACCTTCGATAATTTTTTCGTAAGATTCGGAGTTTTTTTCGGCTTCTTTTGCCTGTGCGTATTCTTGTGTTACTAAGGTTTCTCTCGCTTCTACTGTTAGTGCGATCGAGGTAACTAATAGAAATGATAGGCAAAATAGCGTTAAAAATCTTAGCATAAAACCTCCATTAATTTTTTTAAATAAGAACGAATCTCAGAAACCCGTTAATTTCGGCTTGCGCCGGGTTTCTTGACTTATTCATCGGTTCTCTAACCTTTGCTTGACTACAGGATGATAATTCATCATTCCCGATTATCTTTACCTTTTTTTACTGGCTTCAGACACAACCGTTTGTTATACAACATTAAATGAGCGATCGTATCTGATTTAACTAATTAAATCCTTGACAAGATGCACTAACTGTGGTAGTTCACTTTTTTAAATTCGTTTTTTTAATATTATAGATACAATCATCAAAAAGAAGCAACCCTGCCGAAAAAATTTTTTCATCTAAAATCTAAAATCTTGTTCGGGCCAAGGAATATTAGGCTCTTCTGCCAATTCTTCGGCTACGGCAATGGCCCCATAACGATTGAGGTGACTCGGATCCGAAAAGTTTTCGTAAGCTTGGGGCCACAACAAACCGAAATCTAAAAATTTCAAACCGGGCTCTTCCTCCGCCTTACCTTCCATATATTGCCGAAATTCTAATTCATAACCCTTTCGCGCTGCATCTAAATACTCTTTAGTTAAAGGCATATTGACAAATACTACCTTAATTCCCCTAGCTTGAGTAAAGCCCAGTAAATTGTTGAGAGCAGTTGTTTGTTGTCCGGTAAGTTTAAAATTCTCATAGTCGGCGTCGTAATCTCCCGACACTTTAGGATGGTTTTGATAGTAAATTTCTGGCTCAAATTTTATCGATATCGGCAAAAAACCATTATTTATCTTAGTTTTCTCATCCCCCGCAAAGTCTATTTCATCTGTCGCTAATTCTGTTTCTGCAATATTTTCTAGTTCCCCGTTTATTTTTCTCAGCGAAACCAGCCTTTCCTTAAAGCGATCGCGCTCTCGATAAGTAACTAAACTCTCCTCTATTTTCCTTTCCACCCCTGCTTTGATTCTACCGTAATTACTTAATAAACTCTCGACTATTTTTTCTTCCTTTTTTTCTTCTTTTAACTCTTCCTGGTTCTTGGCTTTTCCTGGCAAAGTTCCTTCAATAGCGGCTCGATACCCTTCAGAGCTAGCGATTATCTCAAAAGTCCTATCTTCACGACCGCTATTAAAAGCCCGCACTCCATCGGCAAATAAAATTAATCTTGGTAGCTGTTCTGGCAAGAAAACCTGACGAATAATAAAATCTACTAGCTGCACCGTCGCACCGTTAATACCCAAATTATATATTTCTAAATTCGGATAACCTTTAGAAGCCAAACTTTCTTCTAAAACGGTCGGAGCTATGCCTCGTAAAGCCCTAGAACTGCCAACAATTAAAACATCTGGCGGTCTTTTATTTGCCAGAATATAATCTTGGTAGCGAACTAACTGTTCGTCTAATTGCTGGCTGTTGAAGCTCGGATAATCTATAGTTAATAGTTGAGTTGGTCTCGAAGTTTCCTCCCTCAAACTGGGAGCCTTTGTCAACCCAGATTCGTTAAATATTCCTTCAGTATTTTCCGCAGAACGTCGCCAAGGAAGAGCCGGCAATCCATAATAAGTTTCTCTTTCCTTCTCTGGAATTTGATAATCGACTAAATTTTCCCTCTCCCTCATCTCCCCTGCCCCAAACGAGTTGTTAGAAACAGAATTAACCCTCGACAGTTGTAAAAATTTCCCCAAAAACGAATCTGTTTGTAGGGTTAGGGCCAAACCAAGAACGGCCCACACCAGAGCCACCCATCTGGCGCGATCGCTAACACCCCCCGAATAGGCCCTCGCAGGCACAAACAAACGGCTGGCAACCAGCAATTGTTGTATTGCAGTAGAGAGACTGCCAGAAGTTTTTTGTTTTTTCCTCCCCTGCTCGCCGGGCAACAAGATCGAAACCCCGCCCTCAGAGAAAGCCACCTCCCCATCGGCCAGAGAGGGCGCAAATTCTGGCACTTGCTCCAACGAAGAGCGATTTTCCGATGCGAAGTCAGCGCCATAGCGCCATAAAGGTAATTTTTGACCCGCCCGCCGACCGTAAACCCTCACCCCAGTTAATCCCGGGATTTCCAGTTGGCGCAAAAATTCCGCAATAGCTCCTGCCACCTTCGACTGAGAAGGACAGGTAGGAGCTTCGGTCATAACGTGCAACAGACCTGCTTTTGGCACCACGAGCGCCTTGATCCCTCCCGTTTCCAACTTTCGTTCTAGCTCTGGATTTAGCAATCTATCCAACAAATAGTTAAGGGCCGAATGGCTGCCGCTTTTGGCCAGCGTCACCGCAGAAGGCTCTAAATCTGGCTCTTGGGAGGCGGGTAAATTGAGCCAATCTATCCAACTTGGGGAGTTTGCTGTTGGGTCGTTAGTATCGTTCCCCGAGTCGGGGATACCATAGATAGTCGCCGCCTTAATCCCCTGGGGGGATATTGCCGACAACAATCGAGCGATCGCCTCTTTTGCCTTTTCTCGTTCCGGAGCTTTATCCTCCCTACTATTGGGGTCATTCCTACAAAACAAATGCAGAGTTGATTCTTTCAGAGTTGCTTTTACCCCAATGCCAAGCTCTGTTAGTTCTTGCTGCAACAGTCGCTCGATGGCCCCCTGCTCTCCCCATCGCGCATAATTTTGCAGAATTCTCGTTGACGGCGTTAGATCTACGCGCAGCATCCAGTCTGGCTGTGCTTCCCCCCGTACTTGGAGCAAAATCAACCCTTCGCGGAAATCTTTTAGCTTGAGGGAGCGCAATCTTTGGGCTACTGGCTCTGCTAATAGGGAGGGATCCGGGCTATAACTGGCTTCGCAGATTACCCACAATCTTTTTTTTGTTTTAGATTTTTTGAAATTAGTAGCGGCGATCGCCTCTTTTGTAGAATTTCCCAGAGTTTCTCTTTGTTGGCAAACTCCTATTTCGGTCTCTGGTTTCTGTTTATAGTTGTCTTCGATTTTGACATTTACCGAGATGCCCAACCCGCCCAAAACCTCGCTGAGATAAGTAGCTATTTCCTTCGGGCTGTTGGCAATTACCTCTGTTTCCCGAGAATCTCTTGTTTGAGAAAAAGTTACAGAGTAGTTCCCAGGGATTTTCTGGTGGTAGTTCCTTTTGTTGGCCAGATATTGCATTCCCTGCAATGTAGCAGTTAAAACAGAAGTTTTTTCCTCTTCGATGGCCATGATGCCCGCCGTGTGGAGCGTCACTTCTGTGGGACTTTCGTCCATTAAGGTGTTAATCAAACTCTCCCTAGCTGAAACAGTCCTGCCCCCAAGAGTTTCTCTTGTTACTTCAGTCTGACTGCAGGCGAACCTAGCAGAGGTAGGACAATAGCCTTTTGTATCCAGTTTTACAGTCCAATCCGGACGGCGTCTGCCCAAGGCCCTACCGCAAACAAATATTTGGTAAATGCGAGAGGGTGTTCGGGACTTGCGTTCTTGGGGTAATAAAGATTCTATGTTGCAGGTTGCCAGGGCTTGAGAAAATCTAGCTACTGAGTAATCTGCTGGGGGACATTGCTCGGCCTCGCAGAGAATGTGAAGCTGATTGCCTCGCAACCTTACCTGTACTCGTACTTCTGGAAGTCCTAAGGCCTTCTCTGCCCATTTTGTTAATAGGGATGGCTTTTCTCTCATTTCTATCTTTTTTTCTTCCTACTGCTCCCTGCTACTCCTACTTTGGCTTTTACTTTTACTTTAAAAACTTGACTGGGAGCGGGAAAAAAATCTATTTTCTAAAAAATCGTTTGAGCGTTAACTAAAATGATTTTAACTATCTTTGGAATGCACCGGTGTCCATCGGACTCTTAAAAATACTTGCATTTTCCCTGGCCAGATAACCCCCATAGAGAGGGCAAAAATCAAACATACCATACTTTTATTCTATAATTTTTGTAAAATATTAGCGGGCGATCGCAGAAAAAAATAACAAGCTTAGGCAAAAATAAGGTGCTAAATCCGATAATCTTTTGAATTAAAACTAATAAGCAAAAAGCGAGGTATTTATGTATTCTTCTTTTAGAGAAAATTTACCCGGGCCATCTGTAGAAAAGGTGTCTCCACCTCAAATATCTTCCGAACTCTTATTAAGTTTGACCGCGGCTCCCCTAGTATTAGGAATATTGGCAAGTAGAGGGGCGGCGGAGTTAATGTCTAGCCTGGGAGAGTCTAGCGAAGAAATTTTCCGAGGCGATCGCCTAAATAAGCTGAATTTTCCCGAGTAGTCTCGGGGGGCCACCATCAAAAAACCCGAGACTAAAAGCAATTAAACTCTCGTGTCTTGTAAATAGGGGCATAGAAGAAAAATGTATTATTGGATACAGAAAAATTGGGTTCGAAAGCGATAAATCTATTAGGTGGTAGAGTGGCAACTACGGCAAAAATGACGAATCCGCAAATTAAGTAAAACAAAAATCAAAACGATCGAAGAGAGGCCTTGCACGTTTATAGTTAATTGCGTTCTTGCAGATCGCGTTTGTTTAGCGTTAGCCATAAATCAAAAAGCGAAAATTACCGGGAAGGCGATAATCAACTCGTAGTTTGAACCCGCAGTCCAACCTAAATCCATATTTAAGCCATAAAATCTCAAAAACCTAAAGTCCCTCTCGCCGGGTAAAAAGGCCAAAGGCCAGATAAAACAAAAAACAAAAAACAAAAAACAAAAAACAAAAAACAAAAAACAAAAAACA
>CAZSTZ010000220.1:0-11725 GCA_964609515.1 uncultured bacterium
AAAACAAAAAACAAAAAACAAAAAACAAAAAACAAAAAACAAAAAACAAAAAACAAGTATTGGGCATTGACTGGGTAGAAAAGCGTCTCATGGCAATTTGTTGAAGAACAAAAATACAACTCATGCAGATGCTTCAGTATTGAGGACGGAAATTAAGTATTGAGGGAAAATTACAATGAAGACATTAGTGCAATCCTCAGAACAAACTTTTGGGGAAGAAATATGGCCAAATTATCCCTACACCACCAGCGATCTATTTTTGCGCAATCGCATCAAAATAGTAGAAGACTTGTGGGAATCAGTGCTGCAACAAGAGTGCGGCCAACAATTGGTAGATATACTCAAGCAGATGCGCTCCATCGACAGCGCCGCCGATAGAGTTAGTTTTATCGACTCGCAAGTATTAGAACTAATCGAAAAACTAGACCTAAAAGAAGCAATTCGCGCGGCCCGGGCATTTGCTCTGTACTTCCAGCTAATCAATATCGTCGAACAGCACTACGAGCAACGCTCCCAACAACAAGCATATTCGGGGGGCAACGGTTCCTCAGTGACGAAAATTGCGAAAGAAGAAATTGTGAGTGGGGAGGGAGATGGCCAAACATGGTGGCCCCAGTTTGGTAAAATGCCGATATGGAGCGATAAAAAACACAAGCAAGTGGGAGAAGGCACTTTCCATTATCTATTTCCCCTGTTGCGAACTCTAAACGTGCCACCTCAACCGATCCAGCGATTAATAAATAAGCTGGACATTAGGTTGGTGTTTACAGCTCACCCTACAGAAATTGTCAGACACACCATCCGCACCAAACAGCGACGGATAGCAGAAATTCTCCAAAAACTCGACACCCTCGATGAGGACATCCAAGAGCTAAAGATAGACAATGGCAAGGTCTCGATGCTCTCATCCTGGGAAACGGACGCTCTCAAAGAACAACTGACAGAAGAAATTCGTCTGTGGTGGCGCACCGACGAACTGCATCAATTCAAACCAACGGTACTCGACGAAGTAGAAACAACTCTCCATTACTTCAAAGAAGTTCTCTTCGATGCCATTCCCCAACTCTATCTCAGGCTGAAACAGTCCTTGGGGGCATCCTTTCCCTACCTAAAACCTCCTAGTTACAACTTTTGCAAGTTTGGCTCTTGGGTGGGCTCGGATCGGGATGGCAACCCATTCTGTACGCCTCAAGTTACCTGGCAAACTGCAAGCTATCAAAGGCATATAGTATTGGGCAAATACATAGAAGCAGTAGAACGGTTGAGCGATTTGTTGAGCTTGTCGTTGCACTGGAGCGATGTCTTGCCAGAACTGTTGGAGTCTCTGGATCGCGATCGCCTACAAATGCCGGGAATATACGATAAATTGGCGATTCGCTATCGTCAAGAACCGTATCGTTTAAAGCTATCTTATATTAAAAAGCGTCTGGAAAATACCCGCGCTCGCAACTGGAGGCTCTACCAAGGAGAAGAGCTACAAGCCAAACTAGAAACCAAGGGCGGAGAAGCGATCGGTATATACCGTTTTGGGGCAGAGTTTTTGGCAGAATTACAGCTAATTCAACGGAACCTCTCGGAAACGGGGTTAAGCTGTCGGGATCTAGAACAAATAATTTGCCAAGTAGAAATATTTGGCTTCACCTTAGCGCGACTGGACTTTCGCCAAGAATCTTCGGTTCACGAGGCGGCCATCGACGAAATTACTCAATACCTCCAAGTTCTGTCCAAACCTTATCGGGAAATGTCGGAGGCAGAACGAGTGGAATGGCTAACGGCCGAACTACCAACCCGCCGCCCCCTAATTCCTGCGGAACTGCCTTTCAGCGAAAAAACTACCGAAATTATCAACACTTTCCGCATCCTGCGTCGGTTGCAGCAAGAGTTCGGTGCTGAAATCTGTCAAACCTACATCATCAGCATGAGTCGCGATGTCAGCGACTTGCTAGAAGTGCTGCTGCTAGGTCAAGAAGCGGGACTATACGACCCGGCCACAGGTATTAGCAGCGTTCAGGTAGTGCCCCTGTTTGAAACAGTCGAAGACTTGAGGAACGCCCCAAGGGTGATGAAAAATCTCTTCGACCTTCCCCTGTATCGGGCCATGCTCGCTGGAGGATACGATAAATTAGAAGGGCATACCCCTAAAGCAGAACAGATCGTTAATGCCGCTAAGTTGGAAGCCTTAACCCCCGACGTCCAAGAGGTAATGTTGGGCTATTCCGACAGTAACAAGGATTCTGGCTTCCTCAGCAGTAATTGGGAAATTCATAAAGCCCAAAAAGCGATCTACGACGTAGCGGAAAAATATGGCGTTTCTCTGCGCATCTTCCACGGGCGCGGGGGCTCGGTGGGACGCGGTGGCGGTCCCGCTTATAAGGCAATTCTGGCTCAACCGGGTAAGAGCATCGACGGGCGAATTAAAATTACCGAACAAGGAGAGGTTCTGGCTTCTAAATATTCCTTGCCCCAGTTGGCTCTTTACAATCTGGAAAAAGTCAGCACCGCAGTCATCCAAGCAAGCCTGCTCCAGATAGGTTTCGACGAGATTGAGGTCTGGAACGAAATTATGGAAGGGTTGGCGGTGCGATCGCGAGAATGTTACCGCGCCCTCATCTACGAACAGCCAGATTTAGTAGAATTCTTCCACCAAGTCACTCCAATCCAAGAAATCAGCCAGCTACAAATTAGCTCCCGTCCGGCCCGTCGCAAGAACGATAAGAAAAAAGAAATTTCCGGTCTGCGGGCTATTCCTTGGGTCTTTAGCTGGACTCAAAGCCGCTTCCTTTTGCCTGCTTGGTATGGCGTGGGTACTGCTTTGAAAGAATTTTTGGAGCAAGAACCAGAAGAACACTTGAAATTGCTGCAATATTTCTACATCAAGTGGCCGTTCTTTTCTACGGTTATTTCCAAGGTAGAAATGACTCTGGCTAAGGTGGATTTGCAGATAGCTCGTCATTACGTTCGCGAACTCTCCAACCCAGAAGACTTGCCCCGCTTTGAGAAGTTGTTCGAGCAGATTTCTACCGAATACTATCTAACTCGCGACTTGGTTCAGCAAATCACTCGCCACCCGCGACTTTTGGATGGAGATCCGGATTTACAGCGATCGGTCCAGTTGCGCAATCAAACTATCGTTCCTCTGAGTCTGTTGCAAGTTTCCTTGCTAAAACGTCTGCGCCAACACGGCACCGGCACTCCTGGCGTGATTCATTCTCGCTACAGCAAGGGCGAATTATTGCGCGGTGCCTTGTTAACTATTAACGGTATCGCCGCCGGTATGCGCAATACTGGTTAATTGAAAATGGGGAATGGGTAATGGGTAATGGGTAATGGGTAATTCCCTATTCCCCATTCCCTATTCCCTATTCCCCAGAAAAACTAAAATTTATTCCTCTGGCCTCCCCCTTTTTAAGGGGGACGGGAGGGGGATCCCATTCCCTAAAAAGCATAAATATGTCCGTCTCTATCGATATAAATGCTTTTTTGTTGATTGGGATTAGAGGCAGTGGTGGGTTTAATTGTTACCGTGACGATATTACCGACTACCTCAAAATCGTAAATCAAGGGATTAGTGAAATTGGGAGTATTAATAAGGATGCTGGCGAGATAATCTTCGTCACCCCTGCTTTTGACCAAAAGCTCTGCCGTAGCTCCCGGTGGTAAAGGTTGAGGATAAGAGATAGAGCGAGCGTATTCTACGAGTTTTTCCGTTTGGTTTAAGAGTTTAATCTTAATTGGTAAATTGGGATTAACGGAGGTTTGGGCATCGCCGTCTGTTATTTCCAATTCGCCCCTAAATGCTGGTTGAGAAAAAACCGGATAAGCGGCAAATAGGTTAATAGCTGTTAGGAGGGTTGTCGCTGCGATAATTTTCCGTTTCATGGTTATTTTTAAATAGGTAATGGCTAATGGGAAATAGGTAATCGCGCTTTTGTTAATTAGCTATTTCCGAATCTGGCTCTTTTATCTAACCTTTAAAAATGTTTCCGGAAAATTTTCATATTTCAGAAACCCGGTTTTTTCAAAAAACCGGGTTTCTATGGTTTTTTCAAAAAACCGGGTTTCTATGGTTTTTTGATTTCTACGGTTTTTCCAAAAAACCTGGTTTTTTGGCAGATTCTCTTGCAACTTCCAAAAGCAAGCGATGTTCGGCGCGAGCGATCGCTCGATAAGTTGCTTCTACTGCATTGGGATTAACAGAAATCGAAGTAATCCCCCAGGGCACCAAATCATCAATTATTTGGGGATATAAAGCAGGAGCATCCCCGCAAATAGAACAAGGAATTCCGGCGGTATTTGCCAGAGAAATTAACTGTTTAATCGCCCTCATTACGGCAGGATGATAAGGTGGAAGAGCGGTTGCCATTTCCGGTTGTTCGCGGTTAGCGCCTAACAACAATTGAGTTAAATCGTTAGTGCCGATAGAAATTCCCCCAACTCCTGCTTTTACATATTCTGGTAGTAAAAATAAAACTGAAGGCACCTCCGCCATTATCCAAATTTCAAAATTAGCGGGTTTTTCTTTCCACATCTCTTCAACTCGCCGCCGACAAAAGACAAATTCTTCCAGGGTTCGCACGAAGGGTAAAATTAGATGGACGTTATTAAAACCAGATTGATAAACTCGTTCTAAAACTTTTATTTCTAAATCGAATAAACTGGAATCTAACATATAACTAAAAGTGCCGTGCAATCCTAAAATCGGATGGGAATCTTCTTCATAATTTGTTAACGATGAACCCTCTTTTAAAGGATTAAATGGCAGCAAATCTAGGGAACGATAAAATACGGGGCGCGGTGAAAAAGCGGCGGCAAATTGAGTTAAGCGATCGCTCATTAATTCGACAAATTCCGACTCGCGATTTTGTTGCACCCACATCAGAGGATGTTGGTTGCCTAACAATTCAATCGCCATTAATTCAGAACGCAATAATCCCACCCCATCCACGGGATATTTTTTGACAATTTCGAGAGAATTTAATTGGCTGATATTGACTAAAAGTTGGGTGGCAAGAGGAAATGAAAAATCAGTAATTAAGGTTTTTTCTTCCGCTTGACTTGGTTCTTGATTTATCATTATTTCTCTTTCAATTAAATAAATTTCACCTGCATCTCCATCGATGAAAACTGCCTCCCCATCCTCGATAATCCGAGTAGCATTGTTAGCTCCGACTACCGCAGGAATGCCGAGTTCCCTTGCTAAAATTGCCCCATGACTTGTCATGCCCCCCCTTTCAGAAATAATACCGGCAGCTTTTGTAACTAAGGGGAAATAAGCGGGGATAACGCTGGGTACTACTAAAATTTTTCCTTCGGGGAAATCTTCGTTATTTTGAGGAGGATTTCTCAAAACTTTCGCAATAGCTTTGACTCTTCCCGTTGCCGCTGCCAATCCTTTAATAATACCGGAATTATCCTCAGAGTTTTTTGTCTTTTCTAATGGGAGATTTTCTGCTTCTAGTTCCCGAATATCTTCAGTCTTATTTAACGGTCTTGCCAGAGTAAAATAGAATTGCGGTTCTTGGTTTTCTGGTAATTTGGCTAGAGTCCATTCTAAATAAAAATTATTGCCTAAAATCGTGGTTAATGTTTTACTGAGTTTAATTAGTTTTTTTGTCTCCTTTTCTGACAGAGAAAATTGATTTTGTTTTTCTTCCGAGAGCAAATAAACTGGTAGGGCAGCTAGAGACTCGGGGAGTGGGAATTGAGCGCGAGTAGTTTCTGCTTCTGTTGGACCATCCAGATTATAAGCTATAGTTTTGCTGCCTAAGATTTTATCGATGATGGTTTGGGTTTCGGGATTTATTTGATAATAGTCTGGAAAAACTTCCCCCCTAATAATAGAAAATTCTAAACCAAAAGTAGCTTCAATCTTCCAGATTTTCCTCCCAGTTTTTAAATTTCCAGAAGCGATCGCTCTGGGAACTGACTGCACTAATATCGTCGGCTTCAGTTGTTCTGTAAAAATCTGTTTTTGCTGCCAGTAAAATAAGCTTTTTGCCGAGAAAAATTCAGCCCACATTAGTTTTATTGTGGAGATAAACTCATCTATTTCTGAGGAGCAAACCCGAGTTTCGACTATGCCGGAAATGTCTGGGGCAGAAGAATTTAAAGAAGGACGAAAAATTAACAATTCGGCCTTTAAATGGTCTATAGCAGATTCTAGCTGAGAAAGTAATTCGGGTGGCAGGGGGGCGGTGGTAATATAGAAGCGAATACCTTGGGCAATGGCTTGTAGTTGTTTCCAATCAGCAACATTAATATGTAAAGAAGAATTAGGAAGCTCGGCAAATAGCGGATCTGACCACTCAATTTTTCTGATGAATTGCCAAAAAAACTCGGGCGGGATGACAAAACCAGGGATTACAGGATAACCCTCCTGCATCAGATAACCTTGATAAAATGCTTCATCTCCCGCATCATCGTCAAACAGGCATCCTGCCTGTTTATCTGAGGGTTTAATTTTATCTAGCCAGTAGATGTTATTCACGAATTAAAATAAGGCATGGCAGCTTTGACAGCAATGGGTTGCTAAATATGATATCATATTTGCCGAATCTTAAATCGATGTCTGGGTTGGGACTATGAGAAAATGGATTTGGAGAAAAATACTTAAACCTTTTTTAAGTTTATTTCTGAAGTCTAAGTGCCCGATTTGCGATCGCCCTACTAAGAGCGAGTTATGTTTGTATTGCGAAAGACAATTGTTTCGCTGTCAGTTTCCCGGGGGAGGACATCAATTTCCTGGGAAAGTGCCGGTTTTTGTCTGGGGGGAATATAAGGGAAGTCTCAAACGAGCGATCGCTGCAATGAAATATAACGATAACCCTCAGTTAGCAAGACCTCTCGGACACTGGTTGGCAGACGGTTGGTTAAATTCTCCCCTATCGGCAGTCGATAAGGCGATCGTCGTTCCCATTCCCATGCATCGGAAGAAGTTAAAAGAACGAGGTTTCAATCAAGCGGAACTGCTGGGGAGGAGTTTTTGCGAGTTGGCCGGTTTGCCTTTCCTGCGAGAAGGTTTAGAACGAATCAAACAAACGGAGGCTTTATACGGTCTCTCCAAGGAGAAAAGAGAGACAACTGTTAAGGATGCTTTTGTGGTGGGGAAAGGTTTTCGCCGCCGTCGAGTTAGACGATCGGTGTTATTGATTGACGATATTTATACCACCGGTTCGACGGTTAATGCGGCGATCGCTACTTTGAACAAAGCAGGAATTAAGGTAGCGGGAGTTTTGGCGATCGCCACTACGAATAGAGAGACAAGGGGGACAAGGGAGAGGGGGGAGACAAGGGAGACAAGGGGGACAAGGGAGAGGGGGGAGACAAGGGGGACAAGGGAGACAAGGGAGAGGGGGGAGAGAAGCTTCGACTGATTACCACAAAAAACTCTCTCTGTCAAGAGAAAATCCCAAACTTGTAAAATTTTGAAACAATGTCATTATGGTAAGGGCAGACTAAAAACACAGATAAACCAGGAATGACCTCGACTTTAATCAAACCTCCAGCTAGCAAACCCTTAAACGCTCCCACCGTTCGTAAACTAGCCAACGGCCTGACCGTTATTGCCGAACAGCTGCCCGTAGAAGCAGTCAACCTGAGCCTTTGGCTCGATACCGGCTCTGCCAGAGAACCCGACTCTATCAACGGCATGGCCCACTTTCTCGAACACACCATCTTTAAAGGCACTCCCAAAATTCCTAGTGGAGAATTTGAGCGAGCTGTAGAACAAAGCGGTGCCCTAACCAATGCCGCTACCAGTCAGGAATATACCAACTATTACATCACCAGCGCCCCCAAGGATTTTCGGAAATTAGCCCCCCTGCTTTTAGAAGTGGTACTCAATGCCAGCATCCCGGATGCCGCTTTTGAACGGGAACGATTGGTAGTATTAGAAGAAATTCGGCGCTCTGAAGATAACCCCAATCGTCGCAACTATCGACGGGCAATGGAAATTGCTTTTGAAAAGTTACCCTATAGGCGATCGGTTCTCGGTCCCGCTTCGGTAATTTCTCAACTCGCTCCCCAACAAATGCGAGATTTCCACGCCTTCTGGTATCAACCGCCTTCGATAACTGCAGTCGCTACGGGTAATCTCCCGGTGGAGGAGTTAATAGATACTGTCACCGATGCCTTTAAGGAAGCTAGAGGAAATTTAGAACTGCCAGGTCGGCAAACATCGAAACTGCAAGCTTTTGGAGCAGATTTAGAACCCGAACTGCCTTTTACAGGAATAGTCCGTGGGGAGTTTGTCGATCCTGCTCTCCAGCAGGCGAGGTTAATGATGTTTTGGCGGGTACCGGGATTGAGGGAGCTTTCCAAGACTTATGCTTTGGACGTGTTGGCGACAATTTTGGGGCAAGGGCAAACTTCTCGCTTGTTTCGAGATTTGCGGGAAAATCGGGGATTGGTGACTTCGATTTCTGCTAGCAATACGAGTTATAAATCTCAGGGTTTGTTTTCTGTTTCCGCTCGCCTGCCCCAGGAGAATGTCGCTGAGGTGGAGGAGGCGATCGCCCATCATCTTCGGCAGATTCTTAAAGAGGCGATCGCTCCTGCAGAGATTAGTCGCATTCGGCGCTTGGTGGCGAATCGATTTGTGTTTGCTAACGAAACCCCCAGCGCTCGCGCTAATTTATATGGATATTATCATTCTATTGTAGGCAGTTTACAAGCTGCTTTTGATTATCCTACCTCGATTCAATCTTTAAGTGCTATTGACCTTAGAAAAGCTGCCAGCAAATATTTGTCTACCGATGCTTACGGTATCGTTGTTATCAAGCCCTAGAAAGGCGATCGAGAAACCCGGTTTTTACAGAAATTCCCGGTTTCTGAGATACCCGGTAATGGTTAATGGACTAGCAATTTAATAAGATACCGGTGTCGGGCTCCGGTTCGCGGAGCCCGACCTACTCCGGATCGGTACTATACTCAAAGCGGCAAGGAATTGCGCTTTTAAAAGAGGCCTCTGGGAAAAAGCGCATTTTTCGCCCGTGCTGAGTATAATTCTCCATTCCCCAAAATACTCGTTCTGAGTATGAGTATGAAGGAATGATTTTACAAAATTGAGATGCAAGCCAACATAAAACACGGAAAAAGTTCGGGAGTTTGGTGGCCCCGCCTTTTTAAAGCGGGGAGGAAAAACGACCCGGCGACTTTAGTCGCCATGACTTGGTATAATTAAAAAGTGAGTAAGGGTAATGCCAGCGCATGGACACGACCCTAGTTCATGAGAGATGCCCGCCCTTCTCGGACCGTAAAAAGATTGTTCAAACTCCCCGGAGGGCAAGTAATCGCAGGGCGTTGAGCGTATAGAAGCTAAGTGGTAGTATCCAGAAAGCAAAAAAACAAGTAGCCTGAAGCGAAAGCAACAGGGTAGAGGGCCGGTGGCAGAAATGCCAATTGATGCGACCCTTCCAGGTATAGCCTGGAGAATCTGCGCGTATGCGCGACCGCAGAGTGTCAACCAAAAAATATAAGATTATGGAGATTGCCACCTTTTGCCGTGGGACATAACTGATAAAAGCAGCTAAAAATGAGACTAAAAGACTTTATCGGGACCGATCTTAAATACGACGTTAGGGCTTTGGCCGATGACGAAGAACTAACTCGGGAAATCCAAACTATTCTGATCGAACTGGGGATGTTAGGGCCACCCGTAGATGGAATCTTTGGCCCCCTATCCACGGCCGCCCTCCATAGGTTTCAAACCGAAACCAATTCTCAAGAACCAGGGTATGTGGGGGAAATCACAGCTCTCAAACTTCTGGAAGTTCAGCCGACAGATGTTTCAGCATCTCCCCCAATAATCAAAACCATTAAAAGCACTGTCTTTAAATCCAAACCAATTCAATCTTCAGAACTCAACGACTCAGAAAAACAGCTTATAGAAGAAGGTCAAGAGTTCGAGATTCTAGCTTATATCAAGGTTAGAAATCACTTCAGAGTTGCTTTACGCAGCCAATATTTCAACGGTTCTGCTGTTTGGTACGCTTACGAGAACCATATTGAAATTTACGAAAATAACCAAAGAATTCATCCCCCACCCCGACCCAGAACTGTCCGACTGGACGTTCCTTACAAGTCCCAATTAGATAACTGGTACAATCCGACAGGCAGTTGTAATGTCACTTCCATTGCTATGTGTTTGGAATATTTGGGCATTACTGCTAAATACGGACAATTGGAAGACGAACTTTACGAATATGCTTTGAGTCGGGGTTACAGCCGCCACAGTCCCTACGATCTAGCTCGCATTGTCAGAGATTACGGGCGTCGGGACGTCTTTAAAGAGAATGCCAAAATTGAAGAAGTCCAGGATTGGTTGGTAAGTGGCAATCCCGCAGTTCTGCACGGCTATTTTACCTATTTCGGTCATATTGTGGTGGCCGTCGGTTTTGACGATGCCGGTTTCTTCGTTCACGATCCCTATGGAGAATGGTTTTCTACCGGTTATCGTACCGACCTCAGCGGGGCCTACCTCCACTATTCTTATCGCTTAATCCGCCGCGTTTGTATGCCAGATGGCGATTTCTGGGTCCATTTTATTTCTAGGTAATGGGTAATGGGTAATTGCGGCCTTCCCCATTCCCTATTCCCCATTCCCTATTCCCCATTCTCTATTTTCATGCTCAAATCTAACCAGGGGGAACGGGTGATTGGGGCGCTGGTAGAAATGTAATCTACTCCTGTTTCTGCTATTCCCCGAATTGTTTCTAAGGTTATATTTCCAGAGGCTTCAATTTTGATTTTTTTGTCTGGCTGTCGAATTAGTTCGACGGCTTTTTTCATGGTTTCGATGGGCATATTATCTAGCATGATAATATCTGCTTGGTGGGCGATCGCCTCTTTTACTTGCTCTAGGTTTTCTGTTTCTATTTCTATGGTTAAAGGATAGGGAATTGTCTGTCTAATTTTAGCGATCGCTTCTCCAATTCCCCCCGCCGCTGCAATATGATTATCTTTTATCATTACGGCATCGTCCAAACCCATCCGATGATTGATTGCTCCACCGACTGCAGTTGCATATTTTTCTAAAATTCTCAATCCCGGAGTTGTCTTGCGAGTATCCACCAGTTGGGTCGGTAAATCTGCGATTTTGTCTGCATATTTGTGGGTCATGGTGGCAATGCCGCTCAAACGCATTGCTAAATTTAAAGCTACTCTTTCTCCCGTTAATAAGGCATCTAAGGGTCCGTTTATTTCAGCAATTATGGTTCCTGGTTCGCAGAATTTTCCCTCGGCAGTAGTGGCAGTAAAATTAACTTTTTCGTTTAATAAATGAAAGACTCTTGCTGCTATTGGCAAGCCTGCCATAACTCCTTGTTCTTTGACTATCCAGCGGGCATTTCCCGGAACTATTTGTGTGGAAAATAAACCGGCTGTGGAGCGATCGCCCCTGCCGATATCTTCTAATAACCAGTTTTTTAATAATTCGTCTAATAGGATGTTTGGTGGGAGGACTGCTGTCATCTTTTTTTATTAATCAGTATCGGGATAATTATTAGATAATCGTAGGTTGGGTGGAGTGAAACTCCACCCAACACATCGGTATTTTATACCATTTCCAAGTCCCTAATCAGTATCTGGATAATTATTAGGATTTTCTGTTAGTAAAGCTTCTATTTGAGCGATGTTGAGGAGGCGATCGTCTGCGGATACAAATGTTAGTTTAATTTCTGGGAAGGATGTTAATAACGCTCTAACTTGTAAAGCAGAAGCTAATTGT
>CAZSTZ010000221.1:0-11717 GCA_964609515.1 uncultured bacterium
AAGTCATTTTTAAATGCAATTTCTATCTCAACAGCTTCGAGATATTTTTGAATGCCCGCCATTGTTTCTTGTTTGATATCTTGTACGCTTTGATTTTTAAGCGCAGCAACTTCTCTAAAAAATTCGTTGACTTCATCTGACAATGAATTAGGCGCGATACAGCTTTCCAAAAAAGATTTTACCCTCTCCAGTTCGAGGGCAGTTTGATTAATTTGTTCCGTTTTTCGATCCAACTCGATTCCGTTAAGCATTTTTTCTTGTCCCTCCCTATAAAAGCTTGTTTTCACGTTATTTCTTATTGTATGTCAAATAAAGGCTCTTGTCAAGAGGATCGACAATTTTTTAGATGGTCCATTTGTGCTAAAATAGTTCTCAGTCCAACCCCGAATTGTACGAGCCCAGTTTATACCAATTAAAATCATGGAAACATTAGTTTTAAACGTGGAAACCGTCGATTTTACCGACGCGCAATTTGACGCTTTGTGTCAGACAAATAAAGATTGGAAATTTGAACGAACGGCAAAAGGAGAATTAATAATTATGTCGCCAGTAGGAGGAGTTAGCGGTTATCGAGAAGCAGATTTAATCACCGATTTGAATATTTGGAATCGCCAAACTCAACGAGGAATAGTATTTAGTTCGTCAACGATTTTTCGACTGCCAAACGGAGGTTTTCGCTCTCCCGATGCGGCGTGGATAGAATTATCTCGATGGGAAAATTTAACCTTAGCAGAAAAGGAAGCTTTTCCGCCAATTTGTCCCGATTTTGTTATCGAATTAAGGTCGCGAACCGATTCTTTGAAATTGCTAAAAGAGAAAATGGAGGAATATTTGGATAGCGGTTTAAAACTAGGTTGGTTAATTAATCCCCAAGGGGAACAGGTGGAGATTTATAGGGGCGATCGCTCCATAGAAATAGTCAATTTTCCCGTTCGTTTATCTGGGGAAAATGTACTGCCGGGATTTGTGTTAGATTGGCCTTTGCCATAATTAGCTAATCTTGTAGGGTGCTAAGAGCGCACCTTATTTATATTTCGATAACCAGAAGAAATAAAGAACAATCGTCTTTCTTTTTTCGACACTGCGACCATAATATGGTATCCTGTCCCTTAAAACCTATTGCCACTCAAAATCGACATGAAAAAACGAACCTGGCTATATGCCATACTTTTCCTATCCATCCCCAGCGCAGTCTGGGCCGCAGAAGAAGCGGCGGGCAACGACCCCTTTGCTGCGGTTGATGCAGTTTTCTCCCAAATAGTAGAAGTAATATTTAACGTACTCTTCTTCAGCGTTGCCGGCTTCCCCCTCATCGTCTTATGGCTCATTGTCGGTGCTATCTTCTTTACTATCCGCATGGGTTTTATCAATATCCGCGCTTTCGGTCACGCCATCGATGTCTTGCGGGGAAGATACGACGACCCCAACGACGAAGGAGAAGTCTCTCACTTTCAAGCCCTAGCAGCCGCCCTCTCGGGAACCGTGGGACTCGGTAACATCGCCGGTGTCGCCGTTGCCGTTAGCGTCGGCGGCCCGGGGGCGGTCTTTTGGATGACTGCGGCCGGTTTCTTCGGCATGAGCAGTAAATTTGTCGAATGTACCCTCGCTCAAAAATATCGCATTGTCAAAGAAGACGGTACCATCTCCGGCGGTCCCATGCGCTATCTCTCAAAAGGTTTGGCAGATATGGGATTTGGTCTGTTCGGCAAAGTGCTAGCGATTATCTTCTCGGTCTTTTGCATTTCCGCTGCCTTTGGCGGCGCGAATATGTTCCAGGCAAACCAGTCCTTCGGGGCAGTTTCCCGAGTCTTGCCCGGGTTGCCGAGTTGGGTTTATGGTTTGGTGATGGTCGCTTTGGTAGGAATGGTAATTATCGGCGGCATCCGGCGGATCGGTATGGTGGCAGGGGCGATCGTGCCCTTTATGTGTTTGCTGTACGTTCTCGCCGCCCTGTTAATTCTCTTACTGAATATAACCGAAATTCCCGCCGCTTTCGGTACCATTATCGGCGGTGCTTTTGCCCCAGAAGCAGTGGAGGGCGGCTTTATCGGCGTTCTCGTTCAAGGTTTCCAACGTTCCGCCTTTTCTAACGAAGCGGGAGTCGGTTCGGCTGCGATCGCCCACTCGGCGGCAAGAACCGACGAACCCATTCGCGAAGGTCTGGTCGCCCTGCTGGAACCTTTTATCGACACTATTATCGTCTGCAACATGACCGCTTTGGTCATTGTGATAACCGGTGCCTATAACGCCCCGGAATTTGCAGCCTTGAGGGAAGCGAAACAGGGGGCAGAATTGACCTCGGCGGCTTTTGGTACCGCCATTTCCTGGTTTCCAGTTTTATTAGCGATCGCCGTTTTCTGCTTTGCCTTCTCCACCATGATTTCCTGGAGTTACTACGGCGAACGCTGTTGGGACTATCTCTCGGACGGCAAAGGCATCCTCGTCTATAAAATTCTCTTTTTAGTCGCCACTTTCGTCGGTTCCGTCTCCAACCCCGGTTCCGTCATCGACTTCAGCGATGCTACCCTCCTGTCGATGGCATTTCCCAATATGTTAGGGGGCTATTTCCTCTGCAACCAAGTCTTGGCAGACCTCAATAATTATATGGGTCGCCTCAAGTCGGGAGAAATGTTATAATCTGCAATTAACAATTGACAATTGACAATTAACAAATAAACACCATGAACATTTTTCCTAAAAGTCGGGTTTTAGTACCCATAGACTTCTCAGAACTATCTTTAGAAGCAATTAAAGTAGGCTTAGAAGCGGTCGACAGTCCCTCCCACCTGTACGTTTTCCACGTTCTGCCCTACCTCAACCCCGGAGAACCGGGGGTAATGTGGCGCAGCATCGACGATAAAAGCCGCCAGAAGCACGTCGAGGAAGCCTTCCACAAACAATTCAACGGTCCCGAATACGAAGGGATTAATTTCAGCAGCGCGATCGGCAAACCCAGCGCGGAAATTATCGACTATGCCAACGACAACAAAATCGAATTAATTGTCATTCCCTCCCACGGACGAACCGGTATCGGTCGATTTTTGCTAGGTTCGGTAGCAGAACAAGTCGTCCGCCACGCCCATTGTCCCGTTTTAGTCTTGCGCAAGTAAATCTATATATATTCCGATGGGGTTTGAACCAAACCCCATCGGTTCCATTACGAGGACATTTGAACGTGAAAACTCAATCTAAATCTAATTACTGGCAACTTCTCCCTTATATTCGCCCCCACTGGCAGACCATCGCTAAAGCTTTAACCTGTACTTTGGCCTTTACCGTGTTCTGGCCGATATTGGCCTGGTTGATGGGGGAAATGGCCGGCTATATCGGTAAGGGAGATTTAAACGCGATCGCCCGCATTGCCGGACTGGCAGCTATTATCTTCCTGGTTCGCGGCGCCGTCCAATACGGTCAAGATACTCTCATGGCCAAGGCCGCCCTCACCATCGCCCTAGACTTGCGCAAACAGGTTTACTCCCACCTGCAAAAACTCAGTCTGGGTTATTTTGAAACTGCTAAAACCGGCGACTTGACTTACCGCCTCACGGAAGATGTCGATCGCATTGGCGAAGTCATTAATAAATTTTTCCATCAATTCGTTCCCTGCATTTTGCAGTTAATTGTAGTTTTAAGTTACATGGTTTATCTTAACTGGCAATTAACTCTTGCCAGTCTCGTTATTGCCCCTTTAATGATTTTATTAATCGGTTGGTTTGGGGAACAGTTGTTAACTTTTTCCCGCCACAGTCAAAATCGCATTTCTAATTTATCTGCTTTATTAACTGAGGTTTTTAGCGGCATTCGTTTGGTGCAAGCTTTCGCCGCCGAAGAATATCAAATCTCTAAATTTTCCCTAGAAGCAGAACGCAACCGACAGGCTAAATTTTTAGCAGAAAAAGTTAAGGCTTTGCAATTTGTGGTTGTCGGTTTTTTAGAGGCGATGAGCGTGATTTTTCTCTTCTTTTTAGGTGGGTGGCAGATTTCTCGGGGAAACTTAGAACCGGCGGGTTTTATTAGTTATGTAACGGCGGTGGCTTTGTTAATAGACCCCATTTCTTTAACTACTAGCAATTATAGCGATTTTAAACAAGGGGAAGCTTCTGGCGATCGCCTCTTTGAATTATTAGCAATTAAACCGACTGTAACGGAAAAAAGCGATGCTTTACCCCTGCCAAAAGTCACGGGAAAAGTGGAATATAACCGAGTTACTTTTGGCTACAAACCGGAAACAACAGTTTTGGAAAATCTCAATTTATTAGTAAAACCTGGAGAAACTATCGCCCTCGTCGGCGCTTCTGGGGCGGGAAAAACTACTTTAGTTAATTTATTGCCTCGGTTTTACGATGTTAATAGCGGAGAAATTTTAATCGATGGCATTAATATTAAAGAAGTAACTCTCAAAAGCCTCCGCCGCCAAATCGGAATCGTGCCCCAAGAAGTGACCTTATTTTCGGGAACTCTTGCGGAAAATATTGCTTTCGGTCAATATAATTATGACCTTACAGAAGTAGAAAAAGCTGCTAAAGTTGCCAACGCCCATCAGTTTATTAGTCAGTTACCGGAGGGCTATCAAACTGTGGTGGGGGAAAGGGGAATTAACTTGTCGGGAGGGCAGCGACAGAGGATAGCGATCGCCCGGGCGGTATTAGAAAATCCTCGCTTATTAATCTTAGATGAAGCCACCTCCGCCCTCGATTCGGAATCGGAAGCTTTGGTGCAGGAAGCATTAGAAAGATTGATAAAGGATCGGACTGTATTTATCATCGCTCACCGACTGGCAACGGTGCGGCGATCGGACCGAATTTTAGTAATAGAAAATGGTAAAATTGTCGAGTCTGGAAACCATCAGGAATTGTTGGAGAAAAAAGGGCGATATGCTGGTTTTTATGCCCGTCAATTTAGCGATGGGTAATTGGTAATTCAGAAACTAGGTTTTTCCCTTTTTTAAGAAACCAGGTTTTGCCGAAATTACCTGGTTTCTGGTTTCTCAACACGACTGCAAAAAAGCCTCGATCGCCTCCCGACTTAACTCCGCCACCGACTGACCGCGAGTCACCGCCACCGCCTGCAAGCGAGCATAAATGCCGTTAGAGACCTCCAACGCCGGCAGGTCGTCGGAAATTAGGGGCGATCGTAAAGGTTCTATATAATAAGGCAACTTCACCTCCGCCGCCAACTCTGCTTCTTGCCAAGTAGCCGGTTGGGAGTTAAAAATTAAAGTGCCTTCAATGCGTTGGAGGACAGTGCGTTCGTAATTAAACAATAAAACCGCATCTCCTGGGAGTTTGCTCAGTAACAGCATCGATGCCCTTAGCAAAGTATGTTTTCCTTTCTCGTAATCTCGGTTAGAATTGAGCCAAAACCAGACATCTATAGTTGGTTTAAATCCATATTCTAACTGCATAATAGATCGCCGCGTTTCCTTCTCTGAAAAAACTCCTATAACCACGCCGGGACTTAGCAACCTAGACTCTTCGCCCCACTCCAGAGAAAGTTCTTTAGACAAGAAATCTGATACTTGCTGCGCTTCCCATTCCGTATCGATCCTTAATTCGTAGTTTAATGACACGAGCTTTTACCTCCTTGTTTATTCGCTAAAGGGAAAAAATTCGAGAATAATTCCTTCTTTGATTATAATAATCTCCTGAAGGCCGGGAATAGGGTTGCTAATAAGTTGCTGGCGCAATCCTTCCAAGGAAACCTTACTATCATCTAGGTTAAGAACGATTCTATCTGCTTGGCCGCTTCCTACCTTAGCAGCGATCGTATCCACAATATTATAAACCTTGGCAGTCGAAGGTGCATAACAATCAAAGATCCGTCCTTCTATTTTATAATCTGGGTTTTCTTTTCCCGGAACTGCGGGTTTTTGTTCTACATTATAGCCAGCGCGGGCCAAAATTATCGCCGATTCATTTTCTCGCATGAGTCCGCGAGTTGTTTGTGCGTCATCAGCAGCTCTTATTATAGCCGGAGAACCCCCAGGAGTTCCTCCTTCGGGTCCAGATGGTTTGGTAAAATCGCTCATCTTTATATACGCTTGGGTAACGGATGGGTTGTCCATATCCGCGATCGCCTTTTGGGATAAAAAAGACGATCGCTCTGGAAACCCTGAGAAAATTTACGTTATTAATTTGGTGCGCCAGTGGCAGGAGAACGAGCGAGATGCTCCTTCCCCATCTCAACTTGCAAAAAAGCCTCGATCGCCTCCCGGTTTAACTCCGTCACCGACTTACCGCGACTCGCTGCTACCGCCTGCAAGCGAGCATACATAGCATTAGAAACCTCCAAAACCGGGAGGTCGTCGGAAATTAGGGGCGATCGTAAAGGTTCTATATAATAAGGCAACTTCACCTCCGCCGCCAACTCTGCTTCTTGCCAAGTAGCCGGTTGGGAGTTAAAAATTAAAGTGCCTTCAATGCGTTGGAGGACAGTGCGTTCGTAATTAAACAATAAAACCGCATCTCCTGGGAGTTTGCTCAGTAACAGCATCGATGCCGTTAACAAAGTCTGTTTGTCCAAATCCCCATCTTCGTGCTGCTTGAGACGAAACCAAACATCTATAGTTGGTTTAAATCCATAATGTTCGAGCATCATAGACTGAGTTCGCTCTCTTTCCGAGAAAACAGCCGCGATCGTGCCCGAGTTGAACAAACGATTTTCTTCCCCCCACTGCAAATCTAATTCTTTTGCCAAAAGTTCCGAGACTTGCTGCGGTTGCCAATCTGTAATAATCCTGAGTTCGTAATCTAACGACATTGTTTCACCTCATCTATTAGTTATGGGAAAAAAGTCAACGATCTTTTCCTCTTTGATAACAATTATCTCCTGCAAACTGGAAATAGGATTGCTAAGTAGCTGTTGGCGCAACCTTGCCAAAGACACGTTACTGTCATCAAGGTTGAGAATTATTCTGCTGGTTTGTCCTTTTTCCACCTTATTTCCGATCGTTTCATATTGTATGAATTGGAAGTCGATGGTGCATAGCAGTCGAATATTCTGCCTTCGATTTGATAATCGGGGTTTTTATCTTCTGAAACAGGTGGGTTTTGCTCTATATTATACCCAAGACGAGCCAAAATTATCGCCGATTCATTTTCCCGAAGTTTGCCCCGGGTAGTGTCTCCATCGTCGTTGGCCCTAATTTGAGTAGGATAGCCCCCAGGAGTTCCTCCCTCGGGTCCAGATGGTTTGGTAAGATCGCTCATCTTTAGCTTTTCCAGTTATTTTATTCCACTTATCCAAGTTGGGTTCCACGAAGGTCCGCACAACCTACTTTTCTACTTTTCTACGACTTTGAATGGTTCCGGTTCCCCCCAATTCATCGGGGGGCTAGGGGGGATCGTAAATCTACTTCATCGCCCCCAACTCGCCGCCATTAAACTTACCCCATCTCCTCCGACATATCTGTATCTTGAGTAGGCGCTTGAAAAGGATCGATAAAATCTTCTGGAGCAAGGGTCGTTGCCGGCACGTTTATCAACACCGCCAACACCTTGCCGCTATCAACCGTAATCGTCGTATCGCGGAAATTAACTCCCGTCCCCTGCTCGAAAGTGAAATCCTCAAAAGTCAAACCACCGCTCAAACCCAAGAAATCCTCCAGAGGATTAAAATCGACAATCACATCAATACTGCCGATCGCCCCTGGCAAGACGAACACATCGGCACCATCCCCGCCAGTTAAAGTATCGTCGCCCCCATCTCCAAACAACAAATCGTTACCCCGATCGCCCATCAACGAATCGTTACCGTCGCCGCCGCTGACAGTATCGTTATCCCTGCCGCCAAAAATAGTATCGTTGCCAAAATCCCCCGTCACGAAATCGTTACCCCTGTCGCCAAAAACAATATCGTTACCCTCTTCTCCGAACACCGAATCCTCCCCTTTACCTCCTCTAAGGTTATCCGAATTATCCCCCCCTCTCACGATATCGTTATCTTGGTTGCCGTTAATAAAATCGTTGCCCAAACCTCCCAAAAGAGTATCCACCCCATCCTGCCCGAACAAAGTATCGCCGCCGCTCCCGCCATCCAGGGAGTCGTCGCCCTCCCCGCCCAGCAGTTCGTCGTTACCGACGCTGCCGAAGAGAGTATCGTCTCCATCGCCCCCAAACATGGAGTCGTCGTTAACGTTACCGAACAGACTATCGTTACCCTCAAAACCATCTATAGTATCGTTACCTTCCCCGCCGAAGAGAACGTCCGCGCCGCTGCCGCCGATGAGAATATCGTCGTCGATATCTCCAAACAAAGTATCATCGCCTTCGTTCCCTTCCAGATAGTCGTTACCCTCGCTACCTAAGAGGCGATCGCCCCCAGACTCCCCAAAAATCGAATCTCGCCCCTCGTTGCCGGTAACGGTATCGCTATCTCCCCCTCCCAAGATGAGGTCGGAACCCCCGCCGCCGCCGAGATCGTCTTCTCCTTGACCCCCATCTATAGTATCGTCTCCGAGTTCCCCGTTGATGGTATCGTTTCCTCCCAACCCCAGCATCTGGTCCCCTTCCGAAGAACCTACTAATAAGTTATTATTGTCGTCCCCTGTAATATTTGCCATAACAATTAACAATTAACAATTAATAATTAACAATTCCCAATTTCTCAAATAACAAAGCCACTTTCTCCAAATCTTTATCTCCTGGAGCCTTTTCTACGCCGCTGGAAAGGTCGATGCCGCTGAAATTATTCGAGCTAAATTGCCCGATCGCCTCCGTAACGTTATCTGGATTTAAACCCCCTGCCAATAACCATGGTTTTGGAGACATAAACTCTTTTAATATCTGCCAATCTAAGGTCTGGCCCGTGCCTCCTAGCTGACCGGGACGGTAGGCATCTAAGAGTAAAGTATGGACGCTTTCTGCATAAATACTAGCTTTTTCTAAATCTTCCTTGCTTTTAATTCTTAAAGCTTTGATAATTTCTATTTCTGGGAGCAATCGACCGAGGCGAGCCCCATATTCCGGACTTTCATCTCCGTGTAATTGTACCCCATTTAACTTAGTTTCCTTAACTACTTGACAGATTGCCTCGATGGTGGTATTTGCAAAGACCCCGATGCGATCGACCTGGGGGGGCAAACCGTCGGCCACGGCCTTAATTTGTGGCGGGGCCACATATCGGGGGGAAGAGGGGACGCAGATAAAACCCAGGGCCGTTGCTCCCAATTGAGCGATCGCCCTGCCTTGTTCCCCTTTGGTAATGCCGCAAATTTTAACCCGCATAAAAATCTAAAATCTAAAATCTAAAAATAGCCAAGAAAGGATCGTTTTTTGGTACTTTACCGAAAATTTGGGTTTAAAGCCCCGTCCTTTAAAGACAGCTTTTAAAAACTTGTTCTTTAGAGAATCTAATGCTACCATTACTAATGGTTTGAATCCCCAGAGTGTTGCTATATGCTTGAACTCTTAAGTATCGCATAAGGATATAAAATATTGGGTGGCGAAAACCAAGAAAAACACAGCCAACGAACCAAAAGTAGTTCAATTCCAGAAAAATAAAGTTTTTCTGCTTTTTTTCGTATCGTGGGGCCCACGAGAACGCTAGGCTCGTATCCTAGTACGTCTCTGGAGATTTTGCCCTCTGGAGCTAACTAAGCTAGACTCGCTAATTGGTTCTGTAGAACGGTTAGTTGGTAATGGTACTGCTCGTAAGAGATAGTTAGTTTTAAGGTCTGTCTAAGAAAGAGAAAACCTGAGTAGCGATATTCAGAATCCCCTCGCCTTGATTGCTGGGGATAACGTCAATATTGATTGGTTTTAAATACCCTTTTGTAGCGCGAGGAAAAAAAAATGTTAACAGCTCTCTTCGATATTCTCTTAGCAGCTTTGGTCATCCTGTCCTTTGTCCTGATAGTAGGCGTACCGGTCGCTTACGCCACTCCCCAAAACTGGGACCAGTCGAAATCCTTAATTTGGGTGGGTTCCGGTCTCTGGGCCGTTTTAGTGATTTTGGTCGGAGTTTTAAACTTTTTAGTAGTTTAAACCTACTTTTTGTTAATTGCTAATTGTTAGTTGTTAAAGAATTAACAATTAACAATTGACAATTGACAATTGACAATTACCCATTACCGATTACCCAAAATTATGACAACTTTTGAGGGGACTTTTACCAGAACAGACAATTTGCGGTTTGCCATCGTCATCGGTCGATTCAACGATCTAATTACTGGCAAACTCTTAGAGGGTTGTCAAGATTGCTTAAAACGTCACGGCATAGAGCCAGAACCCCAGGGCCGTCAAGTCGATTATATTTGGGTGCCGGGCAGTTTTGAAATTGCCATGGTGGCCCACGAACTGGCCCTCAGCCATCGCTACGATGCCATAATTTGCCTCGGGGCCGTAATAAAAGGCCAAACTCCTCATTTTGATTATGTGGCGGCGGAGGTGTCCAAAGGTATCGCGGCGGCAGCTTTCCAGACGAGAGTGCCTGTAGTTTTTGGAGTGTTAACCGCAGATACCATGCAGCAAGCTTTGGAAAGAGCAGGTATTAAAAGCAATAAGGGCTGGGAATATGCCATGAATGCTATAGAGATGGCCAGCTTGATGCAGGCAATTAGGGGCGATCGCCCTTCTACTTATAGAAATAGCGGTAACGAAGGAACCCCAACTCTGCCAGCAGCATCCAGTAGAGCGATCCAAGCCGAAAAGTCTGCTGTCAAGGAAGAACAGTCCTAGAAGAAAGGCCCGAAAAAAGTCAAAAGATGGGCCTTAAAAAAAAAATCAAAAATTTTGGCAAAAAAGGTTGACAAACCAGATTTATTTTGCCAGAATAGTAATTAACGACAAAACAAAAGTTGTTGCGGGTATAGCTCAGTGGTAGAGCGCAACCTTGCCAAGGTTGATGTCGCGCGTTCGAATCGCGTTACCCGCTTTTTTTAATTGGGAAAATAGCTTAATGGTTTAACCGATTAAACCTTTAACTTAATCTTTAATCTAACCTATTCGTGCTCAAACTGTACTAAAGGTTAAAACCGTTAATTAATAAAGCTTTTATCGCTAATTAACCTTATTGACAGTCAATTAATAAAAGATTATTGACAATATTTACCTAATATAAATAATTTAAAACAAATACCGTTAAACCATAATTAAACCCAATACAAAGTTAAAAGTATTGACTAATTAAAACAAGTATGGTGCGATTCGTGGGGGCGAAAGTGGGCCAAGGGCCTTAATAATGCTCCCCTAATGGCCAAATACACGCGGACTTCAACCGTTGGTCCTAGAAATCTATTTACCTTGGTGGTGAAAGGTGCGATTCGTGGGGGCGAAAATGGGCCATCGGCCTTAATAATGTCCCCCTAGTGGCCAAGACATACGGATAAAAACCCGTGGCCCTAGAAATCTATTTACCTTGGTGGTGAAAGGTGCGATTCGTGGGGGCGAAAGTAGGCCATCGGCCTTAATAATGCCCTCCTAGTGGTCAATACATACGGACATATTATAACCGTGACCCTAGAAACCTATCTATTCTTGGTGGTGAAAATCCACCCGTCCTGCTGTTGGACTGACTGCATGGCCCCCTGGGTAGTAATTCCCCATCAATCCCAGAAGCGGGGACAAACGGGGCAACGAAAGAGAAGCACCTCACGACCCCTAGCGAGTCTTCGCTCGTTAACGAACAGGAAGGTGATTAGTGCGACTCGTTCCTATTAGGAGCCTCTGGAAACCAGAGTGGTATGAATAGGGTTCAACGAGGCCACGGCGGAAGCAGCC
>CAZSTZ010000222.1:0-11653 GCA_964609515.1 uncultured bacterium
AAGCCATTAGTGGAAGTGGGAGGGCATCCCATTGTTTGGCACATAATGAAGCTTTATGCCCATTATGGTTTTTTGGATTTTGTTATTTGTTTGGGCTATAAGGGCAATTTAATTAAAGAATATTTTCTCAACTACGAAGCCATGAACAATGACTTCACTATTAATTTAGGTCGTTCCCACGAGATTACTTATCATCAAGTCCATAACGAACAGGATTTTCGCGTGACTCTAGTTAATACCGGTCTGGAAACGATGACGGGGGGGCGAGTGGCTAAGGTCAAACCATATATTGATGAAAATTTATTTATGGTGACTTATGGCGACGGTCTGGCGGATGTTAATATTAAGGATTTGGTAGAGTTTCACAAGGGGCATGGTAAAATGGCCACTGTTACTACGGTGCAACCCCTGTCTCGCTACGGGGTTTTAGATGTTGACAGGGAAGCTAGGGTGTTGAAGTTTGGGGAAAAGATTCAAGAGACTAAAAAGGTAAGTGCCGGTTTTTTTGTGTTTGACCGTGGGGTTTTTGACTATTTATCGGGAGACAATTGCGTTTTAGAAAAAGAACCACTAGAAAGATTGGCGGCAGAGGGTCAATTAATGAGTTATCGATCGAATCTTTGTCAAAAGACGCTCTCTTCCATTCCCTATTCCCAAAAAGCGTCAAATTTTGGGTTCGCTTCAAAGGTGACGTGCTCCCGAGTTATTTTCATCCAGGTCTCTTTTACGCGATGGATACTTTTAAGGAGGTTGCGAATTAGTTGACCATCTAAAGAGCGCTAAACTCATTGTTTAGCTGTTCTCCAGTATGGTGCTAACTACTTTTTTTAATTTATCTATATTCATTTCCCAACCATTAGCTCTTTTATTGCCTAACAACATATATAAATTGTGTTCTGCCAAACTGCATATCCTAAACTGGTATTGACCTAGAGGCGCACCCGGAGGGGTTATTAATACGATGGTTGTGTTTGGATGACACATACAAGAGTTTAAGACACTTGTGCCGTAGGGTACAACCACGAAGCAAGCGCGATCCATTAGCACAGCTTGCTCTTCAAAACTCAATCTTTCGGTGTAAACAATCAGAAATCCTAAACTCGCCATTAACTCTTCTACCTCCACCTCATTAGCCATCTTTCTGCGATTGCTATACCTTCTTGAAATATACACATAACGAGCGCGATATTCTGAGGGTATATCCCCACGCTTCGCCACGATTGATTTTCTCAAGTTTCTGTAAAAATTGTTTGTCTCTTTACTATGGAAACCGCGAAAACGAGAAATCACAAAGTATTTAAACCTTTGCTCTTGCCTCACCAAAATCTTCTCTTTTGGTATGTTTAAATGACCAAACATTTCCCAATGAAGATGCGTAATGTGGGGAACAAATATTTTGCACGATAAATTCAGCTTTTGGTAGAGAATTAAGCTAGGAACTTGGTCGAACAGTACATGACCGTAATTCTGATATGCTCCCCAAATATTACCGACAACAGGTAAGCCGAAAACTACATCATCTTCGTAATAACTATCCAGTGCTGCTTTCTTAATAGCAATCTCCTCTAAAGTTACTCTAGTGTCTCCCATTTTACGCATATACTCATCTGGCGCAATATGTTCTATGGAACTGCTAGTACCTTCATCAATAAGTTCCTTAACAAATTCCTCAGATATTCTTTTCTCATAACCATTAAAAATATATCCCTCAGAAACACCATAAGGAGGTTCGCAAATAAAATCCTTAAATATGTCTATCGTTTGCCTGCTTCTCAACTTAAGCGAGCTTGCGAATTTCCGCACGCTAGCTGCAAAATATTCCTTTTCTTCATCCATTAACCCGGGTAAATATTTTACCGTAGCTTCTATCTCAGATTGAGGCACCCGTTCGTCCGTACCAATGACATAGCGTGCCGAGGATGACAAATCCTCAAAACATAACTTGTCAATCAATGGCAGTGGAATTTCCGTGCGAACCAGCTTAACCCTTCCCCACTCGCTACTATTTAATCTCTGGGATTCTTTTTCGAGAAGTTGAATAGCCATATTGAAGTGTTTTAAGACTAACAAACACTGCTCCCATTGTCGAATCAAGGTATGAAAATAAAAAACGAATAATCTCAAGAATTTGTCATTTAATAGTTTGGCAACTGCCAACAAATACAAATCGTACCCAAAATCAGCAACGCCCAAATCCCACTCTTGACAATCATCTGGAGTAGCAAGAAATTGCCCAAACAATTCTCTTAATATCCTTAATTTTGGCAGCAACGAAGGAGCATCTTTATCTACAGGGGCAGGATATCTCCCTAGAGCAAATAGCACCTTATCTGTTAACTTAGCTAAAGAGACAACATCCTTAACACTATCCAGTTGTTTTGTAACCAGTCGGTCGAGCAACAAACCTAATTCCTGAATAGAAGTTAAACCCGTACCCAGTAGTTTAACCTCTGGATACAAACTCCGCTGCTGATGGAAACTTAAAATCTGCTCGTACTTCGCCTCAGCCTCACTCTCGCGACCCAAATATTTTAACTCTGCTGCCGCCAGTATATAGGCATCAATAGCTTTTTGAGGATGATAAAACTCAATAGCCCGCTCAAATCTCTCCAGAGCTAACTCTCTAGAACCCTGTTGGCTGGCCAAAATTCCCGCCTGGAGCAAGACCGTTAAATGATTGGGATTTCTCTGCAAAGCCAGAAGGAATTTTTCCTCAGCCTCCGCAAAACGCCCCATAGCGATCGATTCCTTAGCCGCCTCACAGTAAGCGGGAAGATGCCAAGGGAACTTTTCAATTATTTGTTCAAACCTTTGCCAGGCAAATTCCCGATTTCCCAACCGCCTCGCCAAAGCAGCACTTCTAGATAATCCTTCATGGCGATGGGGATATTTAGCAATAACTTTTTTCCACCAAGTTTCTGCTTCCTCATACCGAAACAGATTAGCCAGTACATCCCCTTTCTGCAGATAAAAATTAAAATAGTGGGGCAACTTAGCAATAGCATCTTCCCAACGCTCCAAAGCCAACTCCCAATCTGGCAAAGTATTAGCCACCCTCCCATAACCATCGTAACCGTGATAATTACGGGGGTAGCGTTCCATCATTTCTTTAAAAACCGCCTCTGCCTCATCAAACTGAGATAATTTAATTAAAGCATTGCCTTTTTGAACCTGAAAATTGATATTATAAGGTAACTGACTAACAGCCTCTTCCCAACGCTCCAAAGCCAAATCCCAATCCCGCAAGCTCTGAGCCACTCTGGCATAACCATCATAACCTTGAGGTTGATTTGGAGACTTTTCTATTAACTGTTGAAAAACCGCCTCTGCCTCATCAAATCGAGATAAATTGATTAAAACGTTACCTTTTTGAACTTGAAAACCGATATTTTCTGGAAACTTAACAATCGCCTCAGACCACCGCTTTAACGCCAACTCCCAATCAGCCAAACTATGAGTTACCCTGGCATAACCATCATAACCTTGAGGTTGATTTGGAGACTTTTCTATTAACTGTTGAAAAACCGCCTCTGCCTCATCAAATCGAGATAAGTTTATCAGTACGTTGCCTTTTGTAACTTGAAAATTGATATTTTCGGGAAACTTAACAATCGCCTCTAACCACCGCTTTAATGCCAACTCCCAGTCAGCTAAATGATGAGCCACCGTGGCATAAGCACTATAACCTTGAGGTTGATTTGGATACTTTTCTATTAACTGTTGAAAAACCGCCTCAGCCTCATCAAATCGAGATAAGTTTATCAGTACGTTGCCTTTTTGAACTTGAAAACCGATATTTTCGGGAAACTTAACAATCGCCTCTAACCACCGCTTTAATGCCAATTCCCAATCTGCCCAACTATGAGTTACCCTGGCATAACCTTCATAACCTTGAGCCTGATTTGGATACTTTTCTATTAACTGTTGAAAAACCGCCTCAGCCTCATCAAAGCGAGATAAGTTTATCAGTACGTTGCCTTTTTGAACTTGAAAACCGATATTTTCGGGAAACTTAACAATCGCCTCTAACCACCGCTTTAATGCCAATTCCCAATCTGCCCAACTATGAGTTACCCTGGCATAACCTTCATAACCTTGAGCCTGATTTGGATACTTTTCTATTAACTGTTGAAAAACCGCCTCAGCCTCATCAAAGCGAGATAAATTTATCAGTACGTTGCCTTTTGTAACTTGAAAATTGATATTTTCGGGAAACTTAACAATCGCCTCTAACCACCGCTTTAATGCCAACTCCCAGTCAGCTAAATGATGAGCCACCGTGGCATAAGCACTATAACCTTGAGGTTGATTTGGATACTTTTCTATTAACTGTTGAAAAACCGCCTCAGCCTCATCAAACCGAGATAAATTTATCAGTACGTTGCCTTTTGAAACTTGAAAATTGATATTTTCTGGAAACTTAACAATCGCCTCTTCCCATCGTTTTAACGCCAACTCCCAATCAGGAAAATAATGAGTTACCCTGGCATAACCATGATAGCCGTCTGGTAGTTTTGGATGTACTTCTATTAATCGTTGAAAAACCGTTTCCGCTTCCTCAAACTTGCCTAAAGTAATTAAATTATTGCCGCAATTACGATAAATAGGCATCGGTTGTTGAGGGTTCAGAATTAATGCTTGTTGATAAAACTCAACAGCCTCCTCTATCTTTCTTTCCTTATTTAACTTATCCCCACTCTCAGCACAATCTCTGGCAACATCTGTTTGCAACCAAGAGATTTTGTGAATTGCCCTCAAGTGAGAAGGATTAAGAGAAAGGATTTTTTGCCAAGTCTTGAATGCCTGCTCAAAATCCGATTTTGCTTCATAAGCTAAAGCTAAAATTTGATGATAAATTGCCCAATATGGTTGTAGAGAAATAGCGTTTTTTGAGCAATTAATCGCCTCATCCAATTCACCCTGTTCGATTAATGCTTCAGCTAAACTATTGTGGAAGCAAGCAGAATTAGGATTAAGCTCTATGGCTCGTTTATAATTAGCAATGGCATCGGGCCGTTTGCCTTCCTGGGCCAACAGTTGCCCCAGGTAATAGTAATTCCAGGGGAAATTGGGCCTTAATTGTATGAGTGTCTGATATTCTTTGCGGGCATCGTCCAATTTACCCGCCTGTAAGAGTTGGTTAGCGGTTTTGAGAGAATTAGTTGCCGTCATGGGTTCTTTGGGACTTTAGGATAACTGCGAAAGCTATAGTCTCTGGTTTCCAGATTTCGATTATATACCACTATTCACGAAAAGGCAAATTCTCCAGAGGCGAAGCGGTTGCGGGATGGTTTGAAGTCAATGGGTTTTGTGGTTTGAATTAGCTCCAGAAACCAGGTTTTTCCAAAAAACCTGGTTTCTTAAGTTGTCTTTTCCCCTAGAAATCTATTATTAATAAATATTTTTAATTCAGCCCACAAAATTAAGCCATCAACTCGTCAACCGCTACGCTAAAACCTGGCAAGACAATTTGCGTTTTCGCCACCTCTCCACTCTTAAACAAAACCGTATTATTTTGACTAATTACCAACACCAAACTACTCTGAGGAAATAACAACCAAACCTCCAAACTACCCGCTTCTAAATATTCCTTAGCTTTCGCCAATAAATCCTCGGCTAAATCGTTGGGCGATACCGCTTCAGCTAATAACGGAAAACTCGCGGGCAAGACAGAAAACTCCCCATATTCTGTCAATAATTCAGGAGTAATATAAGCAACATCGGGAGTTCGCGCCCTGCCTGCAGTACGACAGGAAATCTCCACATAAACCTCGCCGCCCCGACCGCTAGAAATCATAAAATTTCTCCAATAATAATCTAGCTTCGATTGAATGCGACGAGTTTTTGCCGTCATATTAGATGTTTCTATTAACCCTACTTCATCCCCGGTAAGAGGATGTTTTTCTCTTAATTTTCCATCCACCCATTCCATCCCGTCGGGAGGATTTTTCAGATAATCTTCGAGGGTGACAATAGGTTGTTTGACATTCCGAACGGTCATATTAACAATTAGCAATTAACAATTAGCAAGAAGCAGAAAACTCAAATACAGGGGTTTCAATAGTTCGACTGGGTTGACTTTCCGTCCAAATTATTTCTTGCAAGCGTTCTACAGTATCCGGTGAAAATAGTTGCTTTCCCGTCTCCACGCAAACCCTGGCAGGCACGTTTTCAATAATAACAAATTTGCCGTTAATTTCCATAGCATAATTGACGTTAGTTTCGACTATTGTTTCTGGCAAGCTAACCTCCATTTATCGGGTATCTCAGAAACCCGGTTTTTCTAAAAAACCGGGTTTCTTAACCATATTATCTCAGAAACCCGATTTTTTAGACAATACCTTTGCCATTTTCTTGTAGGTCGGGCTCCACGAAGCGGAACGAACGCGAATATGTTGGGTTCGGTCTGCGTTTCACCCAACCTACAAATTATATCAAGTCACAATAAACGACTAACTCACCCGCCAGAAACCGGGTTTTTGCGAAAAACCCGGTTTCTTAGGTCTCCTGTCGCTAACCAACCTTGTTTTCCCACCATCAACCATCCGCTACATCCGCTTCAAAATCCGCTGCTAACCACAACCCCATCACCCAACAAGCGACCAAAAGCATTTTTCCTTTTAGGGCGAAGATATTGTCCAAAAAACCGGGTTTCTTGACCCTCCCCGCTGCGGACTTCTATGCCACAATAGAATTAACCGATCGCCTCCCACCCGCCATCGGTTAAACCCACTCAACCCCACCCCTTAACTACGATGAAAGAAATAAAAGAAGTTGCCGCCGCTTTGGAACGTAAAGAATACAAACAGGCAGCAAAATTACTCAAACAACTCCAAAAAGAAAAACCCGACAATATTTGGGTAAAACTTTATATCGGGCGTTGGTACGAAGAAACCGATAAATTAGAATCCGCAGAAAAAGCTTATCGCAAACTCTTAAAAGATGCCACCAACCCCCAAGTAATGACCCAAGCGCGTCAGGGTTTGCAGCGCATAGAAACCGTCCAAAAACAGCGCCAACAAGAAGCGATCGCCCGCGCAAAATCCGATCCTGGCAATACCGAACCCGCTTTATTAATTCTCGAACCCATCGATAAAGAAAATAAAGAAAACAGACAAGAACTAATTCAAAATTTCGCCCGCGTTATGAACCTCGACCCCTATACTGCCAGGATGCAACTGCAAAATTCCGGTTGGCGAATTTATCGCATCGGACCTGTGGGGGAATTGCAAATTTATAGCGAACAATTGGTTAAGGTGGGAATTGGTGCTTTTTCCGTAGCGATCGCCCATTTAGAAACAGTTCAAGTTTTTAGAGTTCGACATTTTCAATCAGTCAAACCAAAAGCAACTGTTGTTTGCGAAGATCCATCCGGTCAAAAAGGTTCTTTAACATTTAATTGGTCCGAAGTCGCGGCAAAAGTTGAAGGGTTATTGCCGATTTTTATGGATGCGATGGATTACGATCCTCGGAGAAAATCGCAACAATTGCGTCGTAAAGAAATGACTCAAGATTATGCCAATATCTGCGACCTTCACCTACCCCAAAGGCGGGCTATTTTAAGATTTTGCGATCGCGGTTACGATTTCCAACAAGAACTCGAAATTCTCAAACTTGCGACCCAAGAAAATATTACAAAAAATACCAATCGAATTAAATGGAATAGCCTCATGGATTTATTAAATCTCCACCTCGGCAAGATAAAAGTTTACTCCGATTTTACCCCTTTTGGAGAGACGACCGCCCGCGATTACACTCAACTATTAGGCCGTCTTAAATCTTATGTCGAAATAGAACGCAAAGCAGACAGTTTGTGGGATCCTGCTTTTCAGTTATATAGTCTTTTAGCCTTTTTAAAAAATAGTTAATTGGGGAATTGGGAATTGGGAATGGGGAATGGGGAATTGGGGAATGAATGGGGAATGGCTAATTGCTAAGAAAAAACAATCAGCCATTAACCATTAGCCATTAACCATTATCGACGAATATTCATTTCGCGAGACATTTGCACGAACATACTCATGTTAGCACCGGGACGACGACGAGTGGCGGTGGGTTTTGGTAATAAATAGTTAGGGGCAAACAATACCACTGGTTCGGCAGCTTTCGGGGCTACCTTGCCATTGACCGCTGGGGCTGGCGCTGGTGCTGCGGGTTTAGGAGCTTGGGTCTTGGCCACAGGAGCTTTGGCTTTCTTCTCAGATTTTTGGGTGGGCCTCTTTTTGGCTTTGGATTGTTTGGACGCGACTGCTTCTTTAGTCGAGGCCAACTGCTCGGTGGCATCTTCGGTTTTTTCTTGGACCGCAGACGCTACATCCTGGGCTTTTTCTTGGACCGCGGATACTGCATCCTGAGTTTTTTCTTGGACCGTAGATACTGCATCGTCGAAGTCAATAAGATAGTCTTTCTTTTTACCAGGCAATAACTTCCCTAAAATGCCAAATATACCGACAAACAACGAGCCAATAAAACCAATCATTATTTTTTCTCCTTCAGTTTTTGATACAAAAATTTACATCGCCTTTAATCTTAAGCTTGACTGCTAATGCAAACTTTGTCTATATTTCTTAATAAAACTTAACAAAACTTTTTAATTGAGTATTATTGCTTAAAGAAAATATGAATGCTAATCGGAAACGCAATCCAGTATTGTTAGTCCACGGCTGGCTGGACACTACGGCCAAATTCAACAAAATGGCTGCCTATCTGAGAAGTTCGGGGTGGGAGGTTCACTGTTTCGATTTGGTCCCCAACCTCGGCAACATCGAATTGGAAAAACTAGCGGACCAGGTGGCCGATTATGTGGCCAATACTTTCGAGAGCGATCGCCCTTTCGACCTAATTGGTTTCAGCATGGGAGGAATAGTCAGTCGCTACTACGTCCAGCGACTCGGCGGCATCGATCGCGTCCAAAGATTCATCGCCATCTCCTCCCCCCACCAAGGAACCCTAACCGGATACGCCTTAAACCTGCCAGGTATTGCCCAGATGCGCCCCAAAAGCGCTTTTTTAGAAGACCTAAACCGAGATATCGCCATCTTAGAGAGGTTGAACTTTACCTCAATTTGGACCCCCTTCGATGCAATTATCCTGCCCGCCAAGAGTTCCCAAATGCCGGTAGGTCGAGAAATTAAGTTTAACGTTCCCATTCACGCCTGGATGGTCGGCGATAAAAGAGTTATCCAGGCAGTCGCTCAAGAATTAGAAGCGCCATTGGGGAGGGAAGAGGGAGGTTAAGAAACCGGGTTTTGCAGGAATTACCGGGTTTCTGGGTTCTTGTAATTCTTGTAGGTTGGGTGAAGCGCAGCGCAACCCAACATCTTCTGTTGGGTTCCACTGGGTTCTTGTAATTCTTGTAGGTTGGGTGAAGCGCAGGGCAACCCAACATCTAAAGTTGGGTTCCACTAAAGTTGGGTTCCACTCCGTTCCACCCAACCTACAATTCTACAATTCTCTTCCTTGGTCTTTCACATTAAACGGGTACCGCATCCCCCACCTGGGAACGATCGCTGGCGCCAAAAATAGCTTCGGAATGACAGTAATACTTAAATTCCAACAAATTATGGAAAGGGTCTTCCAAAAAGAAAGTGCGATGCTCTAAAGTAGAACCGGGGAAGCGGCGTTTGGGTTCCTGGTAGAACTGTAAATTATTTTTTTGCGCCCGTTCCAATAAAGCCTCCCAGTCACCTTCCGCAGTAAAAATCAAACCAAAATGTCTGGGATAAATGCTATTTTGAGGTTCTAACTCATCCTTGCTAACATGAGCCACAATTTGATTGCCGTACATATTCATAATTACAGCAGTTTTAGACTCTCGACCGATGTCGCAACCGAGACCGTTACCATAAAATTCTTTTGCTAGGGCAACATCGGTAACGGGGAAAGCTAGATGAAATAATATTTGATTCATGGCTGTTAATCTTAAATAACGAACTTCTTTAATGTTATAAAATATCTCTTGAAAATTGACAAAATTGACAAAAATTTTATGTTTTCTACCGATTTTATCTACTCTCTCAATCCCTGGTTGGTGGCTGTTGGTTTAAATGCGGTTTTACTCAGCCTCGTCTATTTTGCCCCCAAAAAGCTGTTGACCCCCGCAGGAGTCCTCCACGCCGGCATTCTGGGGGTCATTGTTTGGGGTAGCTTGGGATGGCCGGGATATGCCGTGGTGGTATTCTATTTTTTAGCGGGCTCCGCAGTGACTCGCATCGGCATGGCCGAAAAAGAAGCGGCGGGTATTGCTGAAAAGCGGGAAGGGGCCAGAGGACCGGAGAACGTCTGGGGTTCCGCTTTGACGGCGGCTTTGTGTGCTTTGGGGGTTTTGGCCGTTAAGTGGTGGCATCCAGATGCAGTGATAGAACAAAATTTAGGGTCTTTGCTGATGTTGGCTTACGCGGCAAGTTTTGCCACGAAGCTGTCCGATACTTGTGCCAGCGAGGTTGGGAAGGCTTACGGTAAAAGGACTTTTTTGATTACTACTTTGCAACCGGTGCCTCGGGGGACCGAAGGGGCCGTGAGTTTGGAGGGAACTTTGGCGGGGGTGGCGGGGTCTTTGGCGATCGCTCTTGTCGCTTGGTCAGTTGCTTTAATTGACTTGACAGGAATCGCATTTTGTGTTATAGCTGCCTTTATTGGTACGAATATAGAAAGCGTGATTGGGGCAGCTTTCCAATCGGAGTTTGAGTGGCTGACAAATGAGGTCGTTAATATTATCAATACGGCCATCGGGGCGATCGCTGCCATCTTATTAGCTTGGGCCTGGTCTTATGCTATTTAATGCTTAGTCGAACTGGGATATAAACTAAAGTTTGTAAACAGAACATCAAGTTTGAGGAGATTACCGATGGAATCTAAACCATTTATGATCGTAGGTGAGGACGAACTTTCCTTAGCGCAAGCTTTAAAGTACCTGCAAACGTCGGGAAAGTTGCAATCTTTCGTCACAGAAATTGCTCGCCAGTACGTTTTAGACAAAGAGTTAGAAACTCAAGAAACGAGTGCTTTGGATGCGGAAAAACTGCAAAAATCCATAGCCGATTTTCGCGCCCAGAACAACTTAAACGACTCGCAAAAATTCCAGCAATGGCTAGATGCCAACGGCATGAATTACGGAATGCTGGAAGGTCAAATAGCTAATGGCTTTAAAATGCTGCAATTAAAAAACTCCCTAACCGAGGGTAAAGTAGAAAGCTATTTCGCAGAACGCCAACCATTTTTAGACTCGGTAATTCTGTCGAGAATTGTGGTCCAAGATAAAGAACTTGCCGACTCCATCTACCGAAAAATAGTAGAAGAAGGGGGTAACTTCGAGGATTTAGTCAAAGAATTTTCGATAACTAACGATCGCAATTTAAAAGGATTAATAGGACCGGTTAGCATCGGCACTTTACCAGAAGAAGTGAAAGCTGCAATGGAAGGAGCTAATCCGGGGCAGATAACGGGCCCTTTTAATGTGGATGGTTATTGGTGCGTGTTCCGTTTTGAAGAATTTCAACCTGCCGATTTAGATAATCCCAATCTCAAAAGACGATTGGAAAACGAGATGTTCGATCGCTGGTTGGCAGAAAAACTGCAAACTTTAAAAGTCAAGATTCAAGTAGGGAATCAATAAGAAGGCAAGAGGCAAGAGGCAATAGGCAAGAGGCAATAG
>CAZSTZ010000223.1:0-7986 GCA_964609515.1 uncultured bacterium
TATTATAGCAGAGTGCCAATTTACCTAGTTGAAGGTGCGCGGTGCGCACCCTACTTTTTTACTACAGCCTCTCGTTTTAAGTTAGCTTCTGGTATTTGCCGCGATATTTGCTCGTAACGAAAGGCTAAAATAGACGAACATTCGACAACAAAAGCAATACTAGGTCGGAGATTTTCAAAGGCAAAAATTACTTGGTCTCGATAACCTTGTTGGTTTTCACATACCCAAACTCCCATTAATTTTTTACCAATAAATTCTCTCCAAATCGAAGTATTTATCTCTGAAGAAACAGAGGTAAGTTGCTGTTTAATTTCTATTTCATCAGTCTCGGCAATTGGTAATAGAGTGACTGTTTCTTCTGGAAAGATTAATTGAACTTTGTCAAGGCATAATTCTGTGTCTCCTCCTTCTCGATATTCCACCGTTGATATTCCTATTAAATTTTTGCCTATTGGAAATTCATCTGTTGCCATATTTTTCACGTTTTTTCCTCGCTTGTTTGAGAACTTTAATTGCAGTTTTAGCGTCGTTGTCCCCCATCGCAGCCAAATTTGCCAGCTCGCCAACCTTTTTAATTTGATAATCAGTTCTTAGTTGACTTACCTGGCTTTGTCCCCCGCCACGCTCTCGAATAGCGTCGGCTATAATCTCATTTTTTATACTAACAAGATTGCCGAGTATCCTCTCTCCGGCTGGCGTAACTTTAATTTCCTCTGGATCGTCCATCGATTAATTTCTATTGTAGTCGCCTTTTACCATACTACCACGAACCGCCCTCGCATTCGATTAAACGGTCCAGAATTGCTTGGGCGTTCCCATCAAACCCCTGCCTAATTTCTCGTTCCATGCTAATATTAACTAACTCCATTCCCAACCTTAAAACATAAGCCATTTCTACTTCGTTTTCTAATATTTCTTCCCTCAACCCATTTCCATTTTCAAGATAAGACTTTTGCGGGTCGAAATTAAACCTATTAACGATAAAATTAACTACATATTTCTGTTCCGGGCGGGCGGTGGATAATAAATTAGATATTCCTTGATTCCAGATTTTTTGCTTTCCGTTTTCTCCCGCCATTTCCTGCAACCAAACTTCGGAAGTTGACACCGGCAAATCCATCGTTTTGTTGTCAACTTTAGCAAAAGCATGAGCTTCGGCATAACTAACTTTTCCATCCCGATTATAATCTGCCGATGCCACTTTTTCCCCAACGCGATTAATTCCGCTCAAACCGGCAAAAAAACTGGAGCTATAATCTTCGTAATCTGCCTCGTTTACTTCTGGGGTACAGCCCACGGAAGGCAGAGTTTTAATAGTAGCAAAAAAACCGCAGCGACTCTGGAGGGCGATGGATTTATTGGGGTCGCCGTCTCGATAAATAATATTAGCAAAAGAACCAGAAAAACATTGAGCCATCATCGTTACGACCGGAGTTTCTGGGGGTAATTTATCCAGCATTTGCGATAATTGTCGCACCGATACAAGTTTATTTTTCCACATAAGCAAGTAATTATTATTAGAGTCTTCTTCGTTTTTAATGCCGTGGCCGGTGAAATAGAAAAAGAGGGGACGATTAACATTTTGGTCGGCGGTTTCGGCAAACCAATTTTGAAGATTTCCCTTGGTTGCCGCCCCTTGTAAATAGGGAATCCTTGGGGCTTTAAATTGTTGGTTTCCCCAGGTATCTAAATAGCGAATAGTTGCCTCTTCGTTGTTGCCGCTGGCAAAAAACGTACTGGCAAATAAGGGGTTAAAACCCAAGTTTTTGAGAGTGCGCTGAAAGTAGAGAACGTTTTTTTCTAAAGCAATTTCGTTATTATAGCGATCGCCCCCTCCAGCAAATACTAAAAAATTGGGCGAATTGGGGTTAAACTGACAAGTATAAGCTGGTTTTTGTTGTTTAGCAATACTAGAATTTTTCGGCTTGTTTGCCTCGATTTTAACTCCTCCTAATATTGCCAAAACTAAACCGCCAACCACCAAAGATAAAAATGATTTTTTCATGTTATTTTTACCCAACTAACAACTGACAACTAACAACTAACAACTAACAATTATAAACTCCTCAAACCAACAATTAAACCCTGACAAACTCCGGTCAAAAAATCTAAATCCAGAGTTTCCACTGTATCGCTGTTTTTATGATAATTCGGATTGCGCATATCAGCAGTATCCGTCACCATTATAGCAGGATACCCCCTATCCCAAAAAGGCGCGTGGTCGCCCCGTCTAGTATCGGGAGCTAGCAAACCTCGATTTGGCACTGACAACCACTCGCAAGGAGTACCTTTTTTGCGAATAGAATTGCCAATGCTCATCATATCGTAAAGAGCAGAAAAATTGCCAATTAAACCAATAAAATCTCCCGTATTTGGATAAAAGTATTGTAATCCCGTCGGATAAGTTTGAGAATTAGGACTTTTATCGCAATAACCTAGCATTTCTAAACAAATCATCAACCGCAATTCTTGTTTTTCTCGATGCAATTTTTCCGCATAATTTTCGCTACCTAATAATCCCATTTCTTCCAGGTCAAAAGCTACTAATCTAACGGGATACTTGAGAGGTTTTGCTGCAAATTCTCGCGCCATTTCTAATAAAACTGCAATGCCAGTTCCATCGTCGTCTGCCCCAGGAGAACCGGGTATAGCGTCGTAATGGGCGCTAATTAAAATCGGCGCTAATTCTTCCTTGGATTGATAATTACTTTCTGAAGCTAAAGAGTAAAAAGAAAAAGATTTATTTTCTTTTACTTCCTTTTTAATCGCGGGTAAATTTAAGATTAAATTTTGATGTGTTTTACCTTTTACCTCAAATTCATCTATTTCTACTTCTCCCCATTGTTGCAATTCTTTGCGGATGTATTCTCGGACATAAAAATGACCTAAAGAGGCGAGATAAGGGTCGCGATCGCGCGCTACTTCCTTCAAATGAGCTAGCAATCTTTCTGACAATTCATTCATAGGTAATAGGTAATAGGTAATAGGTAATGGGTAATGGGTAATGGGTAATGGGTAATAGGTAATAGGTAATAGGTAATAGGTAATAGGTAAATATTTTTACTCAAACTCGCTCTGAAAAAGCTTAAGCTAGGGCTATGAAGAAAACACCAATTACCATAATTATCGAACCGACTAATTTTTCTTTAATGCGCTCTTCTTTTAAAATTAAACTGCCAAAAATAACGCTAAATAAGGCGCTGGTTCGTTTCACCGAAACTACATAAGCAACTAAAGTTAAATTTATAGCTGTCATCTGACATCCTATCATCATTGAGTTTAAAAAACCATAAAATATCAATTTAAACCAACGTCGATTTAATGGGGGCAGGTTTTTTCTAGATTTTAAAAGAACTACGGGTAAAAGAACGATTGAAATCCAGAAATACACGCAGATAGCCCAAAAAATAGGCGCGGAATTTTGCACGCCAACTTTATCGAGATTAGAGGTAATGCTCCAGAGAAAAGCGACTAATAAAGCTAACCTAGAACCGGGGTTAGTAAAAAGCGATCGCCACGGTGCAAAATATCCTCGCTCTTTTTCTTTCAAATTTAAAATATACGAACCTCCCACAATTAAAACTACACCAATTAACCCCATTGTCTGAGGAAATTCTCCTACTATTAAAGGAGAAGTTACCAACAAAAATAATGGGGTAAAAGCAGTTATGGGAGTTACGAGGGATAAATCGTAATATTTAATAGCTCGAACGTACATCGTCAGGGAAAGAGCGTTGAGAGTTCCGCTGGCAAATAACGCCGGAAAAAAATTACTTCCCAGAGGGGGAATTTCTAAAAAAAACAACAGCAAGCTCAACCCTACCGCTGTAAAAAACGTCATGCTGAAGGTGACAATATATTCGTCAAATTCCCTAAGTTTGGTTTTGTTAAATAAATCCCTGATGGACTGAAAAAAAGCAGTTAAAAAAGCAAATAAAAACCAAAGCATAATTTGGGAATGGGGAATAGGGAATGGGGAATGGGGAATAGGGAATGGGCAATTAACAATTGACAATTAACCATTGACAATTACCCATTACCAATTACCCATTACCCATTACCTAATTTGCGTGTTGTTTCAAATCTTCCAGAGAGACCATTTCTAGGGCTCTGGCGTGGGTGGAGGAGAGGATAACTGGTGGGGCGACGCCTGCTTCGAGTGCTTCCTGCCACCGGGAAGCGCACAAACACCAGCGATCGCCCGGTTTCAAACCCGGAAAATTAAACTGGGGCATGGGGGTACTCAGATCGTTACCTTGCAACTTGGTAAACTCCAGAAATTCCGGGGTCATTTCGGCGCAGACGACGTGAGAGCCATAATCTCCGCCCCCAGTACGACAAAAACCGTCCCGGTAAAATCCCGTCATCGGAGAAGTACAGCAAACTTCTAGCGGTCCTCCCAATACGTTTCTTGCTTCGTTCATAGTTATTATTAGTTGTTAGTTGTTAGTTGTTATGGTTTGGATCCCCCTAAATCCCCCGCTGAGTTGGGGAACTTCCGGAGTGACCCGTAGAACAGGCATCCTGCCTGTTCCCCATTACACGCTATCGGTAACGCTACTGAAATTAAACGCCTTCACCCGCACTCCTGGTACGACGCTATTACCGCAACGTTCGACCTTGCTAACGGCATCCACTTCTGCCAACATATCCGGTAAAACTTGGTTAAAGCGCAAATTTTTAATTGGATAAGCGATTTTGCCATCCTCAATTAAAAAGGTACCGTCGCGAGTCATCCCCGTTACTTCCAAAGTTCGCGGGTTGACGTAACGGACGTACCAGGCGCGGTTGACAAAAATTGCTCGTTCGGTGCGGGCGATAATATCGGTTAGACTTTCATCGGAACCCTGCATCACAGAAGGAAACATATATCCTTGAGATTTTTTGCCCTGCTTCCCGGCCCAATAGCGACTGTAGGATAAAACTTGGGGGGCACCATCTTTAATGGTTTCCAGGCGATCGCTCCTCAAACCGTTGGGAAAAAACCGCCCCAACTGCAACAAAGGATGCCCCGGATCCCGTTCCACCCGCACCATCGGACTAAACATTTGTTCCCCCAAACGGTTGCCGATGGGGTTCCCGTCGGCATCGACGCGCGACATGAACGATCGCCCCTCGTCTGCGGCCCTGGCGTCGAGGTTCAAGATAACCCACATCAATAAATCGGCAAAAGCGGCATTGCTGAAGATTACCGGATATACTCCCGGGGCGACTTCTCGGGGTTTTCGGGTGGCAAAGGCGCGGTCGATCGCTTCCGCTGCCGCTTCCTCCACCGATAAATCTCCGATACCCCAGGCAGTGCGCCGCTTCCAAGACGAACCGTCCTCTATTCTGGCGGTAAAACCGAAATCGGCCTTGGTGTAGCGATCGCATCCTCGAACCCCGCTAGAGTTAGCGATCGCGTCCAGACTGGCATCGGTGCTGAGGGTACCGGAACCGTCGCATCCCGCTTTGGCGCTTGCCGCGCATACTCGTTGCACCATTTTCGCCCGCGCCAAAGGGGAGATGGTAGCGGTAAATTCGTCAAAAGCGGGGGTGCGGTTTTCGTAAGTTTGCCCTTCGACGAGCGGCACCCATTCCGGATCTTCTGGGGCGATGCGGGCGAGTTCTTCAGACCGGCGGATGGTAGCGGCGATCGCGTCTATATCTAATTCCGACGTTCCTGCGGTGGCGCAGCGCTTACCGAAATAGCTCGTAACGTTCAGTTTAAATTTAGTTTTGCTGATATTTTGCCCGATTTGATTTTCCGAATAGCGAGTCAGGGAAGATTCGTTATTGCTGAGACTGACAAAAACGCCATCAGCTTCCGATTTACTGATGGCCTTTTCTAGGAGGGACATGGCCTCGTCTTCGCCGATGAGAGTGGATGGGGGAGTTAAAATCGCGTCCATTTTTGCTTTAAATCGTTCGATGTAGTTTGTTTGTAATAAGGGCTTAATTCCTTACAGGGGTTTAATTCTAGCAGTTGTCAATCCTGCAAAAATGAGTTATAATTGTAATATGGAAAGGGCGCGAGGGTTGTGGCCCGCAGCGCCCGGTCAAGAAGTTAATCATCAAGAGGATTTTACCACTATGAGACACGCGGCGATCGCGCCAAGGGAAGAAAAAAAAGCCCTTAGCGCCCCGGGGAACGTTTTTTCCCGGGCCCTGGTCCCCAGGGACATCAAAATAGAAAAGCTGGAGGCGGTAGGATCGGGCAAAATTCCCCTGCTAGTCTATACCACTCCCAAAGGACGCTGTTCGACTTTTTTAGCCAAGGCTCAATTTATTAATTGTTTGGAGTCTTTGCTGGCAATTAAACAACAGAAAGTTTGCCGAATTAACAGCTATGAAATTCGCGATATTGGAGTAGCTATCCAAACAGAAAACGGCAAATATTTTGTTGCTGCCTCGGAAATCAAAGCCTTTTTGGAGCGTTATAACCGAGTCAGTTTGGACGAACTAGAAGTAGAATTAACTGCTATTAGCGCGGTAGTGCGAAATGGCATCAAAGGAACCGTCACCGAGGTTAATAAATTTGGCTGCAATTGCGCCGACACGATTTATCGGCGGACTATTTGCAAGCACCAAATAGCCGTTCACTTGCACTTAAACCAGTTAGGATGGGATTCTCTGGAAGCATATTTGCAAGAAAAAGAAGGGATGAAATGGGAAGATAAACTATTGAGAATTGCGCGGGAAGCAAAAGCCGATTTAGGTCTGTAAATTTGTAGAGTGCGCACCGCGCACCTTACCGCCCTAATATAAATCCCAGAAACCAGGTTTTTTCAAAAAACCTGGTTTCTTAAATTCCGATATTAATTACCTTCCCTCAATTTTTTAACTTCTTCGAGACTTAACCCAGTAGTTCGACTAATAGTTTCGTCATCCAAAACACTTAAAAGCTGTTGAGCAATCTCCGTTTTTTCCTCTTTTTTGCCCTCTTCTCGTCCCTCTTCAAGAGCCAAACGACGGGCTAATTTTACCGCATTAAATTGGTCTTGAATAAAAATCTCCCGTTGTTGCAACTCCTCCAATTCTTCCGGGGTCAGATTGGCTTCTTTGGCAACTTGAAATGCTCGATTTATCTCGGTTATTTTTTCCATACTTGGCGGTATGCTATCCAGTTTTTTTGCCGTTTTCATAAAGTAAAGCCAATTATCCGTAATCGTTTCTAACTCCTCTAATTTTTTCTTAAACTTGGGCAGTTCTACAAACACTAATTCGATGTCATTGTCGCCGTAATCCGTTAATAACTTTTTCTCTTTCAACACAAAAGAAGAAATCATTTTTTCAAACTCAAACATTTTAAAATTCGTAATCGTTAAGGCAATTACTGGATTTAATAAAGCGTATTCGTCTCCACGGTTTAATTGAATTGAATAAGCTTTAGCTGCATTGTACAAAATACGTTTTTCAAACCCTTCTACATTTAAAACCTGCATTTCGACAATGACGGTTTTTCCACTCTTTAACTGAGCTTTAACGTCTAAATAAGTATCTTTGACTCCTTTAATTTGGGGTGCTTGGTAAGGGTTGAGTATTTCTAGGTCTTTGATGGTTTCTCTGCCTTCGTAAAGCAGGGCGTTTAAAAAGCTGATAAGAATATCTTTGTTTTGTTCGGAACCAAAGATTTTTTTGAAGGCAAAATCAGTTTTGGGATTGATGAATACCATGTTTTTTTCCTCCTTTTAGAAATGGGAAAAAGTAATAGGGAAAGGTGCGCGGTGCGCACCCTACAATTAGCTGCCCCAGAAACCCGGTTTTTTGAACAAACCGGGTTTCTTGGGTTTGTTCAAAAAACCGGGTTTCTTAATTATGATTGCGATTAATTACTGGCCCTCAATTTTTTAACTTCTTCGATACTTAACCCAGTAGTTCGACTAATAGTTTCGTCATCCAAGATATTTAAAAGCTGTTTGGCAATCTCCATTTGTTTCTGTTCTCGACCTTCTTCAAGAGCCAAACGACGGGCTAATTTTACCGCATTAAATTGGTCTTGAATAA
>CAZSTZ010000223.1:8086-11636 GCA_964609515.1 uncultured bacterium
TCTTCAAGAGCCAAACGACGGGCTAATTTTACCGCATTAAATTGGTCTTGAATAAAAATCTCCCGTTGTTGCAACTCCTCCAATTCTTCCGGGGTCAGATTGGCTTCTTTGGCAACTTGAAATGCTCGATTTATCTCGGTTATTTTTTCCATACTTGGCGGTATGCTATCCAGTTTTTTTGCCGTTTTCATAAAGTAAAGCCAATTATCCGTAATCGTTTCTAACTCCTCTAATTTTTTCTTAAACTTGGGCAGTTCTACAAACACTAATTCGATGTCATTGTCGCCGTAATCCGTTAATAACTTTTTCTCTTTCAACACAAAAGAAGAAATCATTTTTTCAAACTCAAACATTTTAAAATTCGTAATCGTTAAGGCAATTACTGGATTTAATAAAGCGTATTCGTCTCCACGGTTTAATTGAATTGAATAAGCTTTAGCTGCATTGTACAAAATACGTTTTTCAAACCCTTCTACATTTAAAACCTGCATTTCGACAATGACGGTTTTTCCACTCTTTAACTGAGCTTTAACGTCTAAATAAGTATCTTTGACTCCTTTAATTTGGGGTGCTTGGTAAGGGTTGAGTATTTCTAGGTCTTTGATGGTTTCTCTGCCTTCGTAAAGCAGGGCGTTTAAAAAGCTGATAAGAATATCTTTGTTTTGTTCGGAACCAAAGATTTTTTTGAAGGCAAAATCAGTTTTGGGATTGATGAATACCATGTTTTTTTCCTCCTTTTAGAAATGGGAAAAAGTAATAGGGAAAGGTGCGCGGTGCGCACCCTACAATTAATTAACCAGCTAATAAACCGGACTTTTCATAAAGCAATCTGACTTGTGCTAAAATCCGATCGCCATATTGCAAATCTGCGGACCAACGCCCTCCCAATTGACTTACTAAAGGAGCAATTCCTCGGGTGATAAAACGAAAGCGAGGATCTACTATTTCTTGCACTACTGGTTCCCGACTGGCATAGGCTTTTAAATGTTGAATGTGAGCCCTTACTCCGATTCTAGCACTCGGAAAAGATGCCGTAGTTCCCGCACCGCCAACGCTGCCCAAACCGCCGAAATTATTCTGATTTGAATTTACTTCGCCACCAAAACGCAAAAAGTTAGTTTCTACGCACATTTGAGCGAAGGCAATGTCGTAGTTAACTCCCTCAATTGTTGCCTCTTGGCGGTACAGTTTAGCTATTTCTGGAAAGGTAGTTAAAGCAGTAGAATTTCTCTCCCTTAAAAATGCTTCTAATTGCCCTTCGCTGGTACTGCCGTTTGACATAATTTTGTCAACTTCCCCCCGACAAATCTGGAGGTTTGAACGTAACACAACGGCGCGATCGGGATTGTACCAACCTACAGAAATATTAAAATCTCGCAATTCTACTGCTTTGACATAGACAATATTTCTGTATGCCAGTCGGCGAACTTGGGTGAATTTTGAGAGGTCAATTCCTAATAAATCAACTAGGTCGATGGGGATGTAGGAATTGCCATTAATTAACAAACCTTGCTCCCCATAACTCTGACCGTTAATATTAATATTAATCGGCAGATAAGTATTAGATGGTGGCGGCGGTGGTGGTGGCGGTACTGTTCCCGCCCCCACCCAGGCAGCTAGTCCGTTGGCAATTCCGGTGGCTATTTCGTTGCGGCGGTTTTGAATGATAAAGCGATCGTCCGGGTTGGTGAGATAGGCTATTTCCATGAATAAGGAAGCGATCGCGATCCAACGGCAAAATACTAAACTTCCCAAACCGGTTTCCGTGTCTGGTTTGACTCCGGCATTGGGGAGTTGGGGCACTTCTCGCAGCAGGGCATTTAATAATTGTTGCGCGTCTTCTTTGCGACTGGAATTTAAGGCGATATAAAAGACTCTGGCCCCGCGAGTGGAAGGGTTGGGGGAACCGCTGGCTTGAATTTCTAAGGCTACGTCGTCGCTGCCAGCTCTGGCATTGATCCAATCTATGCTTTGTACTTGGGAGAGGTAGTCGGGAACTACGAAGACTTCTATATTTCGCGATCGCAGTTTAGATACTACTAAATCCCGAATTTTAATCATTTCGTCCGCTTCTACTACTCCAGCAGCGACCGTCCCCGGGTCTCTCACTCCGTTTTCAAAACCGCCGTGGCCGGCTGATAAAAATATTCGTCCCATATTTAGATTTTGGATGTTTTAGATTTTAGATTGAACGGGCAATTAAAAATTATATCATCACCTTGTCTATTGCCTCTTGCCTATTGCCTCTTGCCTATTGCCTCTTGCTAATTGTTAATTGAACAGATTTTTAAACAAGGGTAAATCTGCGAAATTGTCTTCTTGACTGCCAGAGTCCCCACTCGCATTTTTATCGGACTCTACTACTTCTGGCGCGTTATCTTCAAACCTAAACTTTGAACCTTTAAGATACTCCTCCTCAATTTCAAATGCCAGCCATTTTCTGCCCAAACTTTCTGCTACCCTCCCAGTCATGTTAGAACCAGAAAAAACATCTAAAACTAAATCCCCCGGTTCCGTACACAAATTAATAAAAAACTCCGGTAAAGCTTGAGGAAATCTAGCGGGATGGCGCTTTATTCCTTCCTCTTTGCACCTTTTTTGATAATAATCGTTGGAGGAAGTATTAGAAGCAGAAATAACGTTAACTGCTCCCGGTATTTTATCGCTGTCATCCACCCCGTTATTTTCAGAAGAATTAATCACAACTAAATCGCCAATGTCGCCGTGGTTATGAGCGTCAATAATATTAGGAGGAATCGAACCCCCTCTATCTTTTTGAAACTTACTTGATATTTGGTGGCCGGAGGGTCTTACTTGAGTATTATAGCCGTTTTTTATTAAATTTTTCATCGCTTTACTGTAAGGTTTTAAAACATTTTTATTATTAGCTTTAGGATGGGGTTCTTTAGACAACCACCAGACAGTATTAACGGCATCTTTTACTCTTTCTCTCCTGACCGTCACCCATTCCGCAGGGGTAGGCAGTTTTGCGGGATTGTACCAATAGATTTCTTGCGCTAAATAAAACCCCAAACCTCCTTTTTTTGGAGAACGGCAAAGATGAACTACTAACTCGAAATGATATAAAGAACGAACTGGATATCCTTTAATCCAACTGCCGCCGATATCAATTGCTAAAGAACCTTTTGGCTTTAAGATTCGGTAAAATTGTTGAGCGTAAGGCTCGAACCATTCGATATATTCATCGGCATCGACGTTTCCGTATTCTTTTTTCGTTACCAGAGCAAAAGGGGGAGAAGTACAAATTAAATCGACGCTTTCATCTGGTAATTCTGCCATTAATTTTAGACTATCTCCCAAATAAGCGGCGCCTAATTTTGTCTGATAATATGGATTAGTTTTAAGCTCCATTTGTTTTTTTATTGACTGTTTTTCTGGCACTCAATTTATTAAAGCAGAAATTGGCGTTTGTTGCAAGTTCTTTGTAGGTTGGGTGGAGTGAAACGGAACCCAACACCGCTAATTTCGGTGCTAGGAACCCAACCTACAAGTTTTTTGGACAATACCTTCGCCAGCATCGAGACTTAAG
>CAZSTZ010000224.1:0-6087 GCA_964609515.1 uncultured bacterium
ATAGCTGATGAAAAGACTAGACCGCATATCATTTGATTTGATTATAGCTGACTTTTTTTTGGGCAGCAAGTCGGCAGGCTCGTTTTTGAATTGCCTCGTGGTTTAGAGGAAATAAATACAATCAAACCATTAATGTCTGAAAACCAGCTTGTATGAAATGGCGATCGCAGGTTAAAGCTTGAGTAACATTTGCCTCGCGCATAACTACAAAAGAAATGCAATCTACCAATCCCCAACTTTGGTCTTGGTAACTTTTGTACAAGTCAAATGCTTTGTCAAACAATTCAGGAGTTAAACGAAAAATTTCCGCTTCTTCGGCACTTAAAAAGTATTCGATTAGATCGGCAGCTTCATTTTTATAATTCCGTGCGAGAGCGTTACCAAATTCCAGCAAAATAGCATCAGTAGTCAATAAAGGATAGCCGTTAAAGCGATCGGCTAACTCGCGAGCTTGTTGATGGTATTGGTCTCGCCTATTGATTAATGCCACCAGAAACAAGGTATCTACAAATATTTTATTTGACACTTTTTTCTCCGCTAAGATACCAATCTAAATTAGCAGCAAAATCTTCTGGGGCATCTATTTGAATGCTCTTCAGTTTCGACATAAGCGTAGGTTTGTTTTTTCTTTCTTGTTCTGCATCGGGCTCTTTTCCTAAACTTTCGCCAATTTCTTTTAGGAAAGTATTTGTTAAAAAAATAAAAGCGTCCTTAGCACTTTCAAGGGTATAATCATCATCAGAATTGGCTGCTTTTTCAATACGAACATCATTGCGTAATAGAAAAATATCATTTGTTCTTTTTGAAGTTTCTTCTGTAATTATGTTATTTTCTGCTAAGGCTGTGACTTTGTCCTCAAACTTAATACGTTTCCATGGCTTTTTAATTTCTTCTTTTGTGCATAAGTAAACTGGCTTTTCCTCTTCCTTCTCCTTTAAAAATACATTTTTTAGTTCGCGTGGAAACTTGTATTCAGAAGTTAACCTGATTTTTTTTACTGGTGGACTGTCCCAATATTTTTCTTTTTGTAGTATATAAGACACAATAGCTTCCATAATTGAAGCATACTGAATAATTTGAAATTTAGCAGTTGCTAATAGTTGAAAAGAATCTTCATTCAAAGATAAAGCTTCTTGCAATTTATAAACATAACGTGCCATGTAAAGTTCTTTTGCAAGTCTTTCTTTTAAATCTGAATCTTCAATAAAAGAAAACATTTTTTGAAAAGAAAAATAACTTAATTCTCTTTCAACATATCTTGTGACTTCAGTGATAGTGTTTTGGGGTAATGACATATTAATTCTTTGAGGTAGGTAGAATAACAAATAAGAGAAAATATTTTATTATAGCATTTCTCAAATCGATGGAGTACGATAAAATCTATTAATTAAACCGTACCTCATTCAACCGAAAAACGCTATAACAAGCGGACTTATCCGAGAAGTATTGAGACCCATCCTTTTACAACAAACCATCCATTTTTAACTCTTCAATAGCCTGCAAACCCCGAGGATCTCCCACCCGCAACAAAGACGACTCCGCATCTTCGCGGACTCCCATATCTTCCTCCTCCTCTAACGCCTCAATTAAAGCGTCGATCGCCCCCGCATAAACCACGTTGGAGGGCAACTCCCGGCATAACTGCCCCAGGGCCCAGGCACTATTTCCCCTGACTGCGGGCATCGGATCCTGTCGCAAAGCTTCTATTAGGGGCGGGATGGCCCCGACTACAAATTCATAACCCGCCTTGGCCATTTGACCCAGGGAACTGGCCGCCCACAAACGGACTGCCGAAATATCCGTTCGCAAGGCAACAACCAAGGGCCCTAAAGAACGGCGATCGCGACAGTTGCCCAAGGCCCAAACCACCCCTTTGCGCACATAACCGTTAAAATCGCTGTGAAGCTGTGCGATTAAAGGTTCCACCGCCTCGGGACTCGGGTTCCGTCCCAAACCGTAGGCCGCGCTTACCCGTACCAAAGGACAGTCATCGCCCAATAAATTAATCAAGTCGGGTATGGCCCGCTCGTCTTTGAGCTCGCAAAAGGCCCGGGCGGCGATGGTCCGTTGGGAGGGATCGGCAGATTTGAGCAAGGGCAACATTTCCTCTGGATCGGGTTTTGGGGCTTCTTCTTCCCCCATGTAATCCAGAGGACTTTCCCCCGTCAGGGTAGGGTTGAGTTGGGTTAAGTCTTTGTCATCCATACAGTTGAGTTTAACTCACTGCGGACACCTTCGATCTATTTTGGATTTTGGATTTTGTCGCCGGGGGCTCTTCCTCCCCCCAATTCATCGGGGGGCCGGGGGCTTACAAGGGTAAGTTTTTTACAATTAACCCTTGCAAGGGGACAAGGGAGACAAGGGAGACAAGGGAGACAAGGGAGAAGGCTGGTTTTTAACCTCGATTGTTCCTAAAAGTGCCATCGCAAAGGTAGGTCCCCGACGAAAAATCCAGCTTTTTGAGCATCTTAATCTCCGCAAGTCTGCCCTTGTCTCCCCCCTCCCCCTTGTCCCCCCTTCAAGGAAATCTAAAAAACTTACCCTTGTAAGGGGGCCGGGGGGGCTCCTATTGCTGTTGGGTTCCGTTTCACTCCACCCAACCTACTAACTCTTGCCTGTTGCCTATTGCCTATTGCCTGTTTCTAACTGCCAACACTCACAGGCGATCGCCCAATCTTCCTGAGTATGCACTACTAAAACTTCCACCGCCGAATCTTCTGTAGAAATAGAAGCATTTCTGGGAGAATTATTATTTCTTTCCCTATCTATTTTAATGCCCAAAAATTCCAAACCTTTACAAGTTTCTGCTCTAACCTCAGCCGCATTTTCTCCCACGCCAGCAGTAAAAACTAAAACATCTAAACCCCCGAGACTCGCCGCCATTTCTCCAATACCGCAACGGAGGCGATCGACGTACATTTCAAAAGCTAATTTTGCTCGTTCGTTACCCGCATTTTTAGCTTTTAAAACCTCCCGCATATCTCCAGATTCGCCAAAAATTCCTTTCAAACCAGACTTTTTATTTAATACCAAATTTAACTCGCCAGCATCAAAATATTTATTCTCAATTAAAAAGATTAAAATCCCCGCATCGATGGAACCGCTGCGAGTTCCCATCATCAATCCTTCTAAGGGAGTAAATCCCATTGTCGTATTAATACTAATCCCGTTTTTTATCGCCGCCAAAGAACAACCGTTGCCTAAATGACAAGTTACTATTCGCAAATCCGCTAAAGATTTACCCAAGATTTTCGCTGCTTTTTCGCTGCAATATTTGTGACTGGTTCCGTGGAAACCATAACGGCGAATTCCGAGTTCTAACCAATCGTAAGGAACGGGATAAGTTGCCACTTCGGGAGGCATTTTACTGTGAAAAGCGGTATCGAAAACTGCTACTTGCGGTACGTTTTCTAATACTTTTTCAATCGCTTCTATTCCTTCTAAATGGGCGGGGTTGTGGTTGGGGGCTAAAGGGATTAAATCGGCGATCGCTTCTTTAACTTCAGCAGTTAGAAAAACTGAGGAGGAATATTTGGTTCCCCCATGAACTACCCGATGCCCGACTGCTTCTATTTCTGAAAGTTGGTTTAAAACTTTGGTCTCGCCATCGGTGAGGGTTTCTAACATTTTTGCCATACCTTCTTGGCGCTTTCTCGGGTTTAGTTGAACTTCTTGTTTTTTGCCGTTAGCTTCTATTTTCATCGAAGCAAAATCCCGAGAAGCAGTCCAATCAATATTTGCTTCCCAGAGAGGTTCGAGAGGATTTTCGGGAAGGCTATTTCCTGTTATTTGGTAAAGGCAACTTTTTTGAGAACTAGAACCGGCGTTTAAAACTAATATTTTCATAGTTTGGCAGCGGATTTTGTAACGGATTTAACGGATGGGTTATTGGTGGGAAAAAGGGCGAGTTTGTAGTAATCGCTTCAGCGATTTAAAAAGTACGGGATGCACCAGGTAGGTTGTTAGGAGAACAATTATCAATTATTAATGTCCTGCTAAAAATCGGAGGGAGTCGTCGAGATAAGAGCGATCGCCCAAAGAGTGCATTAAAGGACCGCTATCGCACATTTCAATAATACTAATTCCACCGACGGGCATGGCGATGCGATCGCGGAATCTACCCACATCAATTCCTAACAAACGACACAACATAATTCTGATAGTTGCTTTGTGGGAAACCACCAAAACATTACCATCCTTATAAAGGTCTTGAATTTCTTGTATTACTGGAGAAGAGCGACGGGAAACATCCACTCCCCTTTCGCCGCCAATAGGACAATTCCAACCCGGATCGGTTAACCAGCGAACGTATTCGTCGTGATACTCCCGATTAACTTCTTCTGGAGATTTACCCTCCCATTCGCCGTAGAGAATTTCCTTCAAACCTTCGCGAACTTGCATTTCTAATCCTACCGCTTCGCATAGAGGTTTAGCAGTAGCGATGGTTCGTTTCATCGGACTGACAAATGCTGCCACCCAGGGCAAAGATTTATAAGCAGCGGCAAATTGTGCTGCCATTTTTTGCCCTTTTTCTGTTAGTTCAGGATCTAAGACGCCGCAGTAGCCGCCTTTTTTACTATGGGTGGTTTCTCCGTGTCGGATGAAATACAATTTTAAACTCATAAATTTTGGTAATTAGGTGGTTTTGATGGTGCGCGGCGCGCGCAGTACTCGGTAATTTTAGCACAAAAATTGTTGAGTAAACTTGCTTCTTGGAACTGGGATTTTAACTGCTTTTATTCTAATTTTTATCTACCTTTTGGTAGATGAAATAAAAGTTAAATTAGTGTTAATTTCTGGAATTTTTCTGGTGCGCGGTGCGCACCCTACTAGCTGCTTTTATTCTAATTATCATCTACCCAAAGGTAGATTCAATCAAAGTTAAATTAGTGTTAATTTCTGGAATTTTTCTGGTGCGCGGTGCGCACCCTACGTCGAGCAAACTTGCTTTTGGAGGTTAGATTTTAACTGCTTTTATTCTAACTGTCATCTACCTAAAGATAGATTAAATAAAAGTTAATTAAAAGTTAAGTTTAAGTAAATATAAAAAAAACCTTAAGCATCTCAGGGGTACTCTAAAATTAGTGGCAAGTTAACAATAATGAAAAACTCAATAATAGAGGAAAATATGGTAGCAGCAACAGAAAGAATCGAAACCAAACAAAGCTTAACCGATGAAGAAGTACGCAAAATAGACGCTTATTGGCGAGCTTGTAACTATCTCTCTGTGGGGATGATTTATCTGCGGGACAATCCTCTATTAAAAGAGCCCCTCAAACCGGAACACGTTAAAAATCGGTTGTTGGGTCATTGGGGTTCGGACCCGGGGATGAGCTTCAGCTACGTCCATCTCAATAGATTAATCAAAAAATACGACCTCAACAGCATCTTCATCGCCGGGCCCGGCCACGGTGCCCCAGCGATTATTGCCAATACCTATTTAGAAGGGACTTACTCCGAGGTTTACCCCAATATGGGCGAGGATCTGGAGGGGATGCACAAATTCTTCAAGCAGTTTTCCTTCCCCGGAGGCATCGGCAGTCACGTCACCCCAGAGACGCCCGGTTCGATCCACGAAGGGGGCGAGTTGGGTTACAGCGTCTCCCACGCCTACGGGGCAGCTTTCGATAACCCGGATCTCGTAGTCGCTTGCATGGTAGGCGACGGGGAGGCAGAAACGGGACCCCTTGCCACTGCTTGGCATTCTAATAAGTTTCTCAACCCGATCCGGGATGGGGCCGTGTTGCCAATTTTGCATTTGAACGGTTATAAAATCGCTAATCCAACCGTTTTAGCTCGCATCAGCCCCGAAGAACTCCACAGCTTGTTCGAGGGTTACGGTTACACTCCTTATATAGTAGAAGGAGAAGAATTGCCGGAGATGCATTATAAGATGGCGGCAACTCTGGAGCATTGCGTGAGTCAAATTCGTTCCATTCAGGAAGAAGCTCGCAGCAGCGGTAATGCCATCCGTCCTCGCTGGCCGATGATTATTCTGCGGACTCCTAAAGGTTGGACGGGACCGAAAACCGTTGACGGTCATAAAGTCGAAGGTTTCTGGCGATCGCACCAGGTACCGATGGCAAA
>CAZSTZ010000224.1:6187-11608 GCA_964609515.1 uncultured bacterium
CACCCGCATTCTCGGTTACTTCCTGCGGGATGTGATGGCGAAGAACATGACTAATTTCCGGGTATTCGGTCCGGACGAAACTGCTTCTAACCGCCTCAACGCTATCTACGAGGTCAGCAAAAAAACTTGGCTGGCAGAGTTAAAACCCGAAGATGCCGACGGCAGCGAGCTTTCTGCTGACGGTCGGGTGATGGAAATTCTCAGCGAACATACTCTCGAAGGCTGGATCGAAGCTTATCTGCTCACGGGGCGTCACGGTTTGTTCCACAGTTACGAAGCGTTTATCCACGTCATCGACTCCATGTTCAACCAACACGCGAAGTGGTTGGATATTTGCAAGCACGAGGTTCCGTGGCGATCGCCCGTTTCCTCCCTCAATATTCTCCTGTCTTCTACGGTTTGGCGTCAGGACCACAACGGTTTCAGCCACCAAGACCCGGGCTTTTTAGATGTGGTAACGAACAAAAGCGCCAGCGTCACCCGGATCTATCTGCCTCCAGATGCTAACTGCTTGCTGTCGGTAGCAGACCACTGCCTGCGCAGTACGGACTACGTTAACGTTATCGTTGCCGACAAACAAAGCCACTTGCAATATCTCAGCATGGATGAGGCTGTCAAGCATTGCACTAAAGGTCTCGGCATTTGGGAATGGGCCAGCAACGACCAAGGCAGCGATCCCGACGCAGTGATGGTTGGTTGCGGCGATGTGGCTACTAAGGAGGCCCTGGCTGCTACTGCTATTCTGCGGGAGCATTTACCGGATATTAAGATTCGGTTTATTAACGTGGTTGACTTGTTCCGGCTGCAACCGGACACCGAACACCCCCACGGTTTGTCCGATCGCGACTTTGACAGTTTGTTTACTACTGACAAACCGATTATTTTCAACTTCCACGGCTATCCTTGGTTGATTCACAAGCTAGCCTACCGTCGGACCAATCATAAAAATCTCCACGTTCGCGGTTATAAGGAGAAGGGCAATATCAATACGCCCCTGGAATTGGCGATGAACAATCAGGTCGATCGCTTTAATTTGGCCATGGACGTTATCGATCGCGTTCCTAAATTGGGTTCTACTGCTGCCTATACTAAGGAGTGGTTGAAGAATCAAATTATCGAGCATTTCAACTACGCCTACGAAAACGGCACCGATAAGCCAGAGATTAATAACTGGAAGTGGCCTTCTTAGCGGGGTTTAGGAAGAGCGAATTTCTCGTTCTTCAACTCTGTTTCCAGTCTTCCGCCTCGTTCCTCGGCTCTGCCGGGGAACGTTTTTAAAAATGTATTTATTGGCAATTGTTCGCTCTTTTTACCCATTCCCCATTCCCCATTCCCCATTCCCAAAAAGCGTCGATATTTACTGCACAACTCCAATAAAACTGCTATAAGATTATGTTAGACAACTTATTTATTTCCAATCCCGAGACAGAAGGAGCGATCGCTCCTATTAATCCCCGCAAAGGTGTAATTATCGGTGCGGGTCAAGTGGGGATGGCGATCGCCTATTCCCTGTTAATTCAAAACTGCTTCGACGAACTGATACTGCAAGACATAAATCAGGAAAAAGCAGAAGGGGAAGTAATGGACCTGGTTCACGGTCTCCCCCTCATCGCTCCCAGCAAGGTCGCTGCCGGCACCGTTGCCGATGTCGGCAAGGATGCGGATATCGTTATCGTTACTGCCGGGGCCAGTCAGAAACCGGGAGAAAGTAGATTAGATTTAGTAGAACGGAACGTCTCTATTTTTAAAGGTTTAATTGGAGATGCAGTCAAACATTGCCCCAATGCTATATTGCTAATAGTCAGCAATCCCGTAGATATTATGACTTATGTAAGTCTGAAAATTTCCGGTTGGTCGCGATCGCGGGTTTTAGGTTCGGGTACGGTTCTGGATACGACCCGCTTTCGCGCCCTCTTGGCGGAGAGAATGGGGATAGATCCGCGCAGCGTTCACGCTTATATTGTCGGGGAACACGGCGATAGCGAAGTTGCCCTTTGCAGTAAGGCAAACGTAGCGGGCATGAGAATTTGCGAAAACAGTTCCCCAGAGATACACGAAGAGTTAGGGGAAATTTTCCAGCGGGTTAAAAATGCCGCTGACGAAATCATCAAGCGCAAGGGCTATACTTCTTACGCGATCGGTTTGGCAGTAACGGATATTGTCAAAGCAATTTTGAGGAACCAAAACCGCATTCTCACGGTTAGCACTCAAGTTAACGGTTTATACGGCATCGACGATATTTGTTTGAGCCTGCCAACTCTCGTCAACCGCCAGGGAGTTAGCAAGATTATTAATCTTACTTTAAGTTCTGAGGAAGAGAAACAACTGCTAGAGTCCGCTCTGGTTCTGCGGTCTGTTTTGGATAAATTAGATCTTTAAGTTGCTTTTCCGCCCCCCCTCGCATCTGACGGATACAAGCCGCGATCGCTCCCAAAGAGACTTAAGATAAAAGTAGGTTTTAGCTAGGAAACTGAAGCTCTTATAAGCATAGATATCTAAGAAACCGGGTTTTTTCAATATTCCCGGTTTCACGCGGGCGAGTTAGCCTGGAATAAAATGGCGAAAGTATTGTTGAAAAAACCGAGTTTCGCGATCGCCCCTGCTCCACTACTGGCCATCTCCGGCACGTCTGGCAATTAACAATTGACAATTAACAATTTTTCTTCACATACTCTTTAATAACTGGTTGAAGGGCAAAACAACACCTTCCTTTATCTATAACCTTTTCAATCAAACAGCGTTTCCTTAAAGATTGAATTACGGTCAAAAAATCGTCTTCCGATACCAACTCTGGCGGTTTGCTAAATATATCGGCGGCAACTTCTTGGTTTGCCAACCACCGCATTACTAATTTTTCTGAATCCGATAAACGTCTATCTTGTTCTTTTAACATCGCTTCTAAGTCTCCCAAAAAGAAACTGGGATAGGCTAAAAATTGAGCGACGCTGCCGTTAAATAAATCTTGAATTGTTGAGGCAATTATATTTAACATTCTGGGGTTGCCGCCGTAACGTTCTATGAGTTCCAACCATCTATTTTCGTCCGTTAATTTTTTCGCTTTTAAGATTTCTTTGGCGGCGTTTCCCAAACTTTTAAGTTGGAGGGTGTGACAGTTGCAATTTTCTGTTTCTAAGGTGGCAATTTCTGTGGGTTGTTCCCTAGCGAGGAGTAGGAAACAACTGTTATGAGAATTGCAGCCTATTTCTGTTAATAATTGACCGTAATTTTCGTATTCTGGGAGGTAACTGCCGGCTAATTCGCCCCGGGTAAATGTTTCTTGGAGGTCGTCGAGAATGATGAGGGAACGATGGGAACGCAAATAGTTAATTATGGATGGCGATTTAGTTTTTTGGGTTTCGCCGAAAAATTCTTTTAAGTTGGTTTTTAGCGAACTGAGGGTGGGAATTTGACGATGACTCCGCCAGAAGACCCGCTGGAAATTGTCTTTTATTTCTTCGACGAGCTGTCTGGCGAGGGCGGTTTTGCCGATGCCAGATAAACCGATAATTGTTACAATGGGGCTATTTTCTTCGAGTATCCATTGTTTGAGTTTGTTTAGTTCTTGGGTGCGGTGGTAGAGAGAATTATATTTGGGGGCATCGGTTAGGTCGTGGAGTTTTTCCGGTTTGTTCGTTGTGGTTGCGGGCGATGGATTTTTTGTTGTTGTGGAGTTGGGGTAATGTTCTCTACAGAAGTTTACTTCACCCACAATTTGCACGGAGTCAGAACCAAAATTTGATATGTAGGAAAATGCAGTTCGTTCCAAGATAGATCTAAAGTTAGACTGCTTAACATCTTCTCCCAATTCTTCGGACATTAATTGCCATAACTGCCTTGCCACTTGTTTGATGCGATGGTGAGTGCGGTTGCAAGTTTTACCAATTTCCGGGTATTTTTTGCCCTGCCAGGTTCCTTCAACCACGGCCTTTTGGAGGGAGTCGAGATGCTGGCCGGTTTTCTCGAAGACGAGGCGATCGGTCCATTGAAGGACTTCTTCAATGTCCATCATGTCAAAGTGGGTCATAGTTAGTCTGGGGTTTTATTGAAGTATGTTACACCATTTTAACTTTTTTGCAACTCAATTATCTTTTTTTACACTTTTGGGGGGGTGAAAAAAATTTTCTATTTTACACTAAATTAGCCTGTTGTAGAGTTGACAGAACAAATTGGGCGTGGGAGGATGGTAAGAATAGCAAATTTAATATCAGTTAAAAAGACAGCTAATAGTTAGGGTGCCCTAAATAGTATTGAGCAAAGTTCTATTAGCGCAAAAAACCAAAGAAACATTATGCAATCTTTTAAACGATTCTTAGTTCGGTTTATCGTACTAACATTTTTTCTGGCTTGGACGGTTTTACTGGGATCGGAAACGTGGGCAGTTCAGCAAACTTGCAATCCGATGATTGAGCCAGTTCAAGAGTCGGAGCTAAAAGCATTTAACAATCGTTGCGAACCACCTCCGCCACCTCCCCCATCATGTCCGTCACCTAAAACCGTAGTTGGTGATGAATGTGTTTATCCATGTTCGTCAGGTAAAACCCGAGTTAATGGTGAATGCGTTTGTCCAAACGCAGACATGGCAGGAGTAGGTGGAGCCGCCTTAGCTGCTGGTGGTGCAGCCGCCGTCGCTGCTCCCCCTATTCTTGTATTGTTGGGAATAGCTATAGCAGCTTGGTGGGTAACTAGAACAGTTGTTAAAGCTATAACCTGCAATTAAACTAATTTTTGATTCGCACTCAGCAAGAAAAAGAAAGAAACATTATGGAATCCTCTAACCAATCCTTAGTTCGGCTTATCGTACTAATATTTTTTCTGGCTTGGACCTTTTTACTGGGCTCGGAAACGTTGGCAATTCAGCAGTCTTGTACTCCTATGATTCGACCCGTGCAACAATCCGATGTAAAAGCATTTAGCGATCGCTGTAAATCGGTTTCCGTTATGACATATCCGCTACCATCTCGACAACAAAAAGGCAGGTGAGGGATAAAACAGACATGAAAACCCAGAATAAAGCAAACAAATCATCAGAAGAAAAACAGTCTCTTTGGGAGAAACCTTTTTTTAAATTCTACCAAAAAGGATGGGAAAAAATTAGAAACTGGTTCGCAACTTTTAGGCTAAAAAACATTTTTCAGCTTTTTTTTAAACCTCCAAACCCTCCAAACAAGCGATTATTGATTCGGTCAATCGTACTAATATTCTTTCTTAGCTGGACGTTTTTACTAGGCTCGGAAACGTGGGCAATTCAGCAATCTTGTACTCCAATGATTCAACCGGTGCAACAATCCGATGTAAAAGCATTGGGCGATCGCTGTAAACCGCCATGTCTGGAACCAAATATCGTGGTTGATGATAAATGCGTTCCGCCGCCACCAACTTGTTCGGAAGGTCAAGAGTTAGTTGATGGTAAATGCGTTTCGC
>CAZSTZ010000225.1:0-6164 GCA_964609515.1 uncultured bacterium
ACCTACAAGAAAGTGGCTCAAAGTCCCCCTTTTTAAGGGGGATTTAGGGGGATCTAAATGTATCTCATCGATTCGAGAAACGCTATATTGTTTTTTTTTAATCCATTGAAATTAAAGCACTGCCCATTCGCAGCCAGAAACCAGGTTTTTTCAAAAAACCTGGTTTCTCAAGTATCGACTACACCACCGCCTCGATAACCTCTTGGAATTGAATTTCATCCTTGCGCGGATCCGCATAAACCACTCTCACATCAAAGCGATCGCCCACATTAACCGACCGATTAAACCGCATCGCCAACTCCAAACCCAACTCCTCCAACAAAATCAACCCCAAATTACTATCCTCTCGCAACCAGCGAATCATCAAAGCCTGCCAAATCTCACCATTTTTGCGTCGCAAATATTCCAAAGCCCAATAGCGATTAGTAAACCTCTCCACCGTCGAAGCCTCCTTCGCCGAAGGCCCCAAAGTCATCACCATTTCCTGCATCTCTTCCCGAGAAAAAGGCAGATCGTCTCCTCGCAAATGAGCCTTAATCTGGAAATGAGCCAACAAATCGCTATAACGACGAATCGGCGAAGTCACCTGAGCGTAAGTATCCAAAGCCAAACTCGCATGACGCGAAGGCATAATCCCCATCTCGCTGCGAGGCATACACCGACGCAAAGCCGAAGAACGCACCGGCCCCGCCGGCAACAACATCAACTCCTCCTCTGGCGGTAACTCCGGTTGCGGTTGACTGCGATAAGGAATCGGCAAATTGTGAGTTTGACCGTACTTAGCCCCCAATTCCCCCGCCAAAATCATCATCTCAGCCACCAAAGTGCGCGATCGCGAATCGTCAACCAACTTAATAAAAATCTCATCGCCCTCAACCTTAATCGTTGACTCCGGCATATAAATAGCGATCGCCCCTTGAGAAAGTCGCCACTTTTCCCTTATCTTCGCCCACTCGCTCAAAGCATGAATTTCCGGTTCCCCCTGTACCCCCATCTCCAACATCTCGTCCACATCCTCATAAGTCAGGCGGTAGGTAGGCTTAATTATGCTGGCGTGAATGCTGTACTCCTGTACCGCCCCCGTTTCATCCAAAATCGTCCCAAAACTCAAAGCACAACAAACCTGGCCTTGGAGCAAACTCATCGGACCCGCTGCCAGCTCCATCGGAAACATCGGCACCATGCCCGTAGGCAAATAAACCGTCGTCGTCCGGCGTCTGGCTTCCTGTTCCAGTTCGTCCCCCGGCCTCAGCAAGCGAGTCGGATCTGCGATATGTACCCAGATTTTTTGTCGGCCATCCTCCAGAAACTCAATACTGAGGCCATCATCTATTTCGCGGGTACTTTCATCATCAATGGTGTAAACCTTCAGATGGGTTAAGTCCAGACGATTAGTATCTGGATCTGGTGGGAGAGACTCTAGGCAGCTTTGGGCCACTTCTAATACCTTTGTTGAAAAGTGCGTTGGGATCTGGCTGCGTCGCAAAAATAAATTTTCGTGCCGACTCCATAGACCTAGATCTACTAACAGTTTAAACGCTGCATCTGCCGTTTCCGGTAGTTCTAGGATGGCCAAATTTTCCTTAGCCTGGACTTGATGGGATGCTTCTTCTGCGTAGGTAGCATATCTTTCCAAGGCATCCAAGCGGTTGCGATCGCTATTGGCCCATTCCACATCTTCTCCCTCCAGTCGTCGTTTTATCTTCTCGACAAACTGTTCTAATTCATCTTTCTTTTGTCTTTCTACTTCTATTTGATGTTGTATTTCTGCCACCTGAGAGGCCGAACGTGGTTCGTAGCGATCGCCCTTTTGTTTAAAAAAAACCTTATCTTCCGACAGCAAACTGTAAGCCGCATAGCACTGTTCCGGCCTTTGTTCTGAAAACAACAACATCGCCATTTCTACTGGATTAACCGTCTCTCCATCTTCCGCCAAAATTTCCCAAGCTACCTCTAAACTCGAAGGATCTAAATAATTTTCTACCTCCTCCATAAACTTAGGTATTTCAGAAGGTTTGTAGCTTGCACCTTCCACCTCATAGCTTACTTGTTTGGGAGGAATGCTATGGCTTTGACCGTTTGCTGCTATCACCACCCAATTTTTTTTGCCGTCTGGGCGATCTGCTACTGCCAGACGACGTTCTCCATGTATTCTAAATTCAATTAAATTTCCCTTCTCCACAACTAATAATTAATAATAATAAATTTTTTTCTAGCCCCGCTTTTCTAATAACAAAAATTTGGGTAGATGCCAGCTTTCTCCTGCTTTACACCCTACCCAAAATCTCTTATCTTCCAGCCTTTAACTGCTACTTTCTCTATTAACATAAGGCAACAAAGCCAGCTGCCTCGCTCTTTTAATGCTTTTCGTCAGTTCTCGCTGTTGTTTGGCCGTCAAACCCGTCATTCGGCGAGGCAAAATTTTACCCCTTTCCGTAATATATTTTCTCAGCAAATCGACATCCTTATAGTCGATTGGTTGTCCCGGTGTTATTGGTGATACTCGACGACGAAAGTAAGCCATTTTCCTTAGTTTTTTTCCTCAATATTGGACTTTAATTTTTGCTGATTTCGGCACCGCTTATTGCTTTGCCATTAACCATAACGCAATTAACAATTAGCAAAAAGCGTTCCACTTTTGGTTGTCTTCAAAAGTGCCGTGGAACCTACTTAGTTTCCTTGTGAACCGTGTGTTTGTTGCAATGGGTACAGAACTTTTTCAGTTCTAATCTTCCAGTCGTGTTTCTACGATTTTTGGTTGTCGTGTAACGGGACACCCCTTTGGAGCGTTTATCCGTGTTAGTACGACATTCCGTACATTCCAAAGTTATTATTAATCGGACGCCCTTAGCCATAATTCTCAAAAAATTCGGTGGTATTAGACACAAACAACTATCTTCTCATATATTTTCGTGTTTTGTCAATCAGCCAGCGAACTTTAAGATCCAAAGAGTAACCCCGCATGGCCCCTATGACCAGAGTTTTACTAACTTGGTCGTGGAAGGCCTGCTGATACCTCTCCGTATCCACCAAGGCCACCACCCAGTCCAAAAATAAAGGTAAAAACAGCAGCAATACGGCCGCATTACCCGAAGTCAGACCCGTTACTCCTCTGACTGCCAGGGCAGCAGCTAAGGCCAACATTCCTTCCCGCTTGAACAATTCTACGATACCCGGCGTCCTTTGATACCTAGCGTCCATAACTTTTACATTTAAGGCCCAGCGCCCCAGACTTTGACCTTGATTTTTGGCCACTAAAAATACTCGCAGGGCCAACCAAAACAGGATAAAAACCAGCGTACCCAGAAACCAATTATTGCTTAAGAGGGCGCTTAGGAGCCAAATTACTCCGGTATCTATGCAGAATGCTGCCACCCGACGAGCTAGCGGAGCTCTTGGTAATTGCGTAACTATCTCATAACTCATGGCCGAGAAAAGCCTCGTCTCGTTACTATTTCTCTTATTATTTTAGGTTAATTGCCGCTCTGGGAGGTAGCATCTAACTATTTCCGGCCACATCTTTTAATGCCCCTAATTTTAACTACTAATTAGAAGAGCGATCGCTCTTTCTTTACCCTTTAATTAAATTTTAATTTAATCTAGCTTTTAAACAAGGGCGATCGCCCGTTCAGAAAAAGCGTCCCGCAACTTTTTTTTAGGAATGGAAAGGATTTTCTCCAGCTCCCAACTGTATTTTGCTTCTTTCCAATTGTTCCCATAAAGCCTCTATTTGAGAAAAAGCCGATCCCATACCTATTTTCCCATTAGTTGCCAGAGCGCTGATATAACCTACTCTAGTGGCAAATTCCTGTAGGTTAGCATTAAAAGCCAAGTTTTCCGGCTTAACTTCGCCATAATACCGACTTTTAGAAAAGAAAAAATTATATGTATCCGACATTTTTATAACCTCCTCTTTAACCTTTTTTTACTACTACTTTAATTTTACTATATCTTTTCTTAACCTGCAAGCGATCGCCATTATCAAAAAGCGTGACGGCGATCGTCTCAAGCTCTACTACCCTTTTTTTCTTCAAAAAATCTGTAACAAAAAAAACATTCCCAGTATTTTGGGCGAACTTATTCAGAACTTTTGCACCCCCAAAAAATAAGGGAGATAAGGCGGACTTGCGGCAGACTTGCACCGGACAAGGGGGACAAGCTTCGCGATCGCCTCTCCGCAAGTCTGCCGCAAGTCTCTCCCCTCTTTGCCAGTATTCTCCTAGAACTGCCAATTCCCTCAGTGGAAATTTAACTACAAGTAGAAATCAAGCGATCGCTATTCGGTTTAAAATAAAACAGAGAACCCAATTAACCCGAAAACCCTCTCATTACAGCTAGACTTAATCAAAACATGGAAGTTCGCTTTAATATAATTCGGCAAAATCAAAACAACTCCCCACGAATTCAGACCTACACCCTCAACGTCGATCCGAGCCATACCGTACTCGAATGCCTCAACCGCATCAAGTGGGAACGAGATGGAACCTTAGCCTTTAGAAAAAATTGCCGCAATACCATTTGCGGCAGCTGTTCCATGGGCATAAATGGCCGTTCTACCCTCGCCTGCAAAGAAAACATTGGCAGCGAGCTGGCTAGATTAGAACGTATTGCTAATTCTAATTCGGCATCTGGGGCCAAACCACCAACTACTCCAGAAATTACCATCGCCCCTATGGGCAATATGCCGGTAATTAAAGATTTAGTAGTCGATATGACCAGTTTTTGGCATAACCTCGAAGCAGTAGAACCTTATGTTAGTACCGCCGCCAGAAAGATTCCCGAACGAGAATTTCTCCAAAGTCCCGAAGAACGCGCTAAACTAAACGCCAGCGGCAATTGTATTCTCTGCGGCGCTTGTTATTCCGAGTGTAACGCTCGGGAAGTTAATCCACAATTTGTCGGACCTCATGCCCTCGCTAAAGCATATCGAATGGTGGCTGACAGCCGCGACGAAAAAACTTTAGAAAGGTTAGAAAAATACAATCGAGACACTCAAGGAGTTTGGGGTTGTACTCGGTGTTATTATTGTAATTCCGTTTGTCCGATGGAAGTAGCACCCATGGACCGAATAGGTCAGATTAAAGAGGAAATTCTCGATCGCAAAGATAAGCAAGATAGTCGTTCTATTCGCCATCGAAAAGTATTAATCGATTTGGTTAAACAAGGGGGTTGGATCGATGAAAGAAAGTTTGCCGTCTTGGTCCTTGGCAATTATTTTCGCGATCTTAAAGGGCTGCTTAGTTTGGGGCCTGTCGGCGTGCGAGTGTTATTATCGGGTAAGTTTCCTCTAACTTTTGAACCTTCTGAAGGTACTGAAACGGTGCGATCGCTTATTGAATCCGTTCAAACTCACGAACAACAATTGCCAAAAACTTAGCCAAAAAAAGGTTTTTAATTTGATAAAATAAAGATATTTTTTAAATATCTTTATTCTGCTTAACTACTTCAACATTACTTCTTAAGATGACATCCGAAAAACCTTCTTCTCAACCCACAAATAAAACAGAATCCTCTCCACTAAAAAATACCCCTAAAAAACCAGAACCCGCTTTTGGCTGGAACGCTTATGCAGAACAAATTAACGGCAGGTTTGCGATGATAGGATTTGTTTTGTTGTTATTAATAGAATTTTTTACTCATCAGGATTTTTTTACTTGGATCGGCTTGCGTTAAATTAATTTTCTCTAGCCCAGAAACCCGGTAATTTCGGCCAAACCGGGTTTCTGAATTCCTAACGTACTTTTAAAGTGTATTTACCTTGACCGTTGTTATGGTAAGAATTAACGATGATGCGATAAGTACCCGCCTTTTGTAAAGTTATTTTCATCTCTGAATTGGAATTTTCCTGGCTGATATCGTCGTGTTCTTGAAGCAATTTATTCTCTGGCGTGAAAATAGCCAAATAAGTATCAAAATCTAAACTTTCTAGAGTAATAGTTACTTCCTGATTCTCCCTACCTTCAAAGCTATATTCGTCGTAAAAACTGCCATCGGTGGGAAGTATGGCATCACCTTCTTCGAGATATCCTTCCACTTCCAAAATGGCTTCTGAGGTTTCTGGGGAGGGGCTCGTTTCTGGGGAGGGGCTCGTTTCTGGAGAAGGGCTCGCTTCTGGAGAAGGGCTCGCTTCTGGAGAAGGGCTCGCTTCTGGAGAAGGGCTCGCT
>CAZSTZ010000225.1:6264-11591 GCA_964609515.1 uncultured bacterium
TCTGGGGAGGGACTCGCTTCTGGAGAAGGGCTCGCTTCTGGGGAGGGACTCGCTTCTGGGGAAGGGCTCCCTTCTGGGGAGGGGCTCGCTTCTGGAGAGGGGCTCGCTTCTGGAGAAGATTCTTGGACAATAATAAACTCAGTGGAAATACGAGCGTGACTGTCTTGGCCCCGCCTTGTCAAAGAAAAGGAGACCTTTGGAGAGACAATTGAAATCCCGAAAATACCTAGTAGGGCAAAAAGAGCGATCGCCCAAAATCGAACATTACGCATTTGTTACCTCAGTTTGCTTTCCATAAACGATGACATGGCATGGCATCGAAGACAAAGACCAATAGCTTAAATTGTGCAGCTTCTCTAATGCCTGTTACGGAAAGCAATCCTTGGCATTATTTCCATCCTCGCTCCAGACCTAAGACTCGATTGTGCCACAACTTGCGTTGATACCTCAAACGGTCTCTATTTAATCAACCCTTAATAGATATTCACCGCGACCTTTGGAATCGTAAGCATTAACCAGTATCCGATAGGAGCCATCTTCTGGTAAAACCACTCTCAGAAAAGAATTATTATTAGACTCGCTCAAATCGTCGTTTTCTCCCACCACATTACCATTGGGACCAAAAATAACTACATAAGGATCGAAATCAGAACTTTCCAATCTAATAGTTATCTGCTGACCTTGACGACCTTCAAAAGTATATTCATCGTAAAGACTGCCATCAGATTCCAATACCGAGTCCGATGATTCTAGAGTTCCAACTTCGTTTAAAATCGATGTTTGTCGTTCTAATAAAGACCTTAATAAAGAAGGAGAAGGAGAAGAAGAAGAACCAGCCACAATCCTCAATTTATAATCTCCCGACTGACCCGCTTCGTAGGAATTAGCCAGTAATTTATAAGTGTCATCTTCCGGCAATGTAATCGTAATTTTCGCATTTCGATCGCCCCCACTATCATCATCTTGAGCCAGTTCGCGGTTACTGGAACTCAGCAAAATTAAATAGGGATCGATTTCGCTGCTCGTCATCTCAATAGTTATTTGCTGACCTTCTTTACCCTCAAAAGAATAGAGGTCGTAATAACTATCATCCACGGGTAGAGTTTTAGAGTCGCTATTGAGAGTTCCATCTACTTCTACAGAAGGTTCGATGTTTAGTTTTTTTGCATCTTCATCGTCGAAGAGAGAGCTAGAAGTAGAAGCTACCTGCGGAGCCCTTCCTTCTCGAACTGCTTGGAGGAAATCCGGTACTCTGTCGGCCGAGATGGCAAAACCAATACCAATATTACCGCCACCGCGACCGCGAGTAAAAATAGAAGTGTTGACTCCAATTAATTCTCCATTGCTATTCAGCAGCGGGCCGCCGGAATTTCCCGGATTAATGGCCGCATCGGTTTGGATTAACCCCTCATCATCGTCGATACGGCTGACTATTCCTACAGTAAAAGTCCCTTGAAATTGACCGAAAGGGTTGCCAATAGCATAAGCTCGCTGCCCCACTCGGATGCTATTGGGAGGGGCGATGGGAATAGTTGGCAAATTTCTTTCTCCCTCAATTTTGAGGACTGCTAGATCCAGACCGTCTTCTCCAAATCCTACGACCTCAGCGCTTACTTCTCTGCCATCTGCCAGGGTAACTGTTACCGTGCCACCTTCGGAGACGACGTGGGCATTTGTCAGCACTAAACCGTCTGAAGTGACGATCGTACCGCTGCCATTGCTTTTTTCCGTGTCTATGGAGACAACCGCCGGACTGTATCTTTCATAAATGCGGATGTTGTTTTTTTCTTCAACACTGAGGGCGATCGCATCTCGCCTATATTGCCTGGCCAATAATTTTTCTGTCTCTTTGGTGGAGAATGCTCTGGCTGGAATTTCCGCTAGTAACGAGCTAGTAATAGTTGCAGTTAAGGCTGTTGCCACTGCTAATATTCCCGTTCTGGTTCTTGGCAGAGGTTGAGAATTCATTTTTTTTTACTAATATTTTTTTTAGTAGGGAATGGGTAATGGGGAGAGATAAGCCAGACATTTAATGGGGAAATTAGCAATTCCCTTTTGCCGGGTGCATCTCATCTTAAATGAAAGAGCCGATTAACAATTAGCAATTAGCAAAAAGCGGTAAATTCTTGGCTTTCAAATTGCATTGCAGTGTACCCCCCCCCATTTCTAGTTTAATAGCCAATTTCCTTAACGGGGATCGAAGGGTATGTTGAGGCGTTGGCCGAAGCGATTGTAAACCAACAAATCCCACTGGCCATTAGCGCTGGACTCAAAAGCTATAGTGCTACCATCAGCGCTGATAGTAGGATTCCGGACTTGAGCTTGGAGATTGGCCGTTAAATTGCGCAGTTGGGTGGTTTCTCGATCGTAAATAAAAATATTGGACTTGCCACCGCGATCGGAAGCGAAAACGATATAACGACCGTCCCCAGAAATAGAAGGATCGGAGGCGATCGCGTCCAAAGCGTTTAATCCAGGCAAATTAATTAATTGTTTGTTGAGTCTGTCGTAGAGATAGATGTCTTGCCTTCCCCTTCGATCGGAAGTAAAAACTATATATTGGTTGGTTACTTCGGGAGTTAGTTCGCCCCCGGGACTATTTAAACTGCGTCCTCCTGCATCGAAGGGGTAATTTACCACGCGGGGATAACCCACACAGCCTGTTAATAATAGGTAAGAGGCAAAAGGCAAAAGGCAAAAGTTAAGAAATTTTGAGGAAAAATACACCAAATTTCCCTAATTCCTATTCGTTGAGAAAGTTTTCTACTGAGGGCCCTGTTTGAGGGTTAATCAGATCTAGTTCCACCAATGGACCTCTATCTATTAATTCTAAGTCCCATTGTCCCCGCCTGCCGCTCTCAAAAACGATGTAGCGGCCATCGGGACTGATACTAGGATTTCTGTACCAACCGCGATAGCCCAGAGTCAGTGCTTGCCAGCGATGAGTAATGCGATCGTAGAGTTCTATTTCTGGCCTTCCAGAATCGCTAGCTAAATAGACAATATAGCGAGCGTTGTAGCTCAAACTGGGGCTTTCGGCGATCGCATCTCGCCTATTTAAGTGGGGCAAATCTAAAAACTGCTGCTGCTTTAAGTCGTAGAGCATGATACTGCGTTTGCCGTTGCGGTTGGAAACAAAGGCCAAATAACGTCCGTTACCGCTTAAAGCTGGCTGTTCGTCCGAGTAAATGCTGTTAAGATTCCTCTGCCCCAAAGGAGAGCGAGAGGCGGGGTTACATCCCCCTACCAAACTCGCCACCAGCAAGACACTGGCTATCTTTATAAATTTGTCAATTGTCAATTGTCAATTGTTAATTGCTTCCCTATTGTTGTTTTGCCTTCGTGGCGAGATGCTCTCCATCTCACTTGTATAAAGTCTAAATGGCTAATGGCAATTAACAATTAGCAATTAGCCATTAGCAAAAAAATCCATCCTATTTATCGAAGTTGCTGGAATTATCGAACTCTTCTTCTGGAGACTCAATCGGTCTATATTCCACATAATCAGTAGATGTTGCTTCTACATCCCGATCGCTTCTAGTCACAGAAGTCTCCGTTCTAGGCCTAGTTTTTCTAGAAAGTCGAGCTTCTGGGTAGCTAGTTCCCGAGCTCTCCCCACTGCTGCGGCTATATCGTTCGTATTTCTCTTCTTCATTCCTAGCTCTTTCCCTAGGCTCTCCAGGAGGACGAGTACGAGAGGTTCTTTTTACCCGAGTATCCCCGGAAACATCCCAATCTTCTCGACTGCGAGATGGGCGTCGCCTGGGTTCGGTATCTGTTGAAACATCCCAATCATTCTCGGTCCTTGGCGGATAACTTTCTGGACGCGGACGGCGGCGGGTTTTTTCTGACGGTTCTGGCCTGTCGTAACTGCTACCGCGAGTAGGCGGACGGCGGCCATACTCATCATCGTAAGATGTACTACTAGACGGACGAGAATCTTGAGAGCCTCTAATTCTGCGGTTAGCTGGGTATTCTTCTACGGGTTCGAGTTCGTCTAATTCTGCTTCAACGTAACTATATGCTTGGCTGACCGGTCGATCTTCGTCCACCACTGGGGCCCTGCTTTTTGCTTGTTGGGTAGCGACTCCCCGCAGGCTAATACTTTCCGCTGCAAAGAAAATAGCCGAACCGGTTAAGAGAAATTGACCGAAGGCCAAAATCGGGTCCAGTCGCCATCCTTGGAACAAGAGAATGCCGCCACAGAGCAAACCTACTGCTGCAAAGAAAATATCGTGATCTCTTGCGAGTTTTGGACGCCAGGTGCGCAAAAAATATAGGCCCGCACCGGCGATCGCCAGGACTATTCCCAGCAGACTGCTCCAGTTTAATCCTAAGTTGACCATTATTAAATCTTTCCTATCTTAATCCTGTTACATCATAAATCTTGATTTTCTGTTAGGTAGCAGGCCAAGAAACCCGGAATTTCTGTAAAAACCGGGTTTCTGACAATACTCGGCCTGCTTTCTAGTTAGCAAAACTGTTTTGGCCTAACAGCCCTATATCTTTTCACTTTAACAATAAAAACCTCAGCATCAGCAAAATCCGCCTTTCCCCCCGATGATGGGGGGGAGTTTAATCTCTCTTGCTTTGTCTGAGGTTTTTAAAATAGGTAATTTCTGATTCTATCTCTGGTGAAACCCGGTATGCATGAAAAAACCGGGTTTCTTGACCTGTTATCTAAGACCGCGTAACTTTATCCTGTTGGCTGACGAAAATTAGAAAGGCTGCTGCTGGAATAACCACAATTAAACTACCCCATAACAGGCTTAAAAGAAAATTCGCTAATGAAGGTGTCATGGATTCTTGTCCTCTTTTGGTTGCTGAAATTGATTTTTTTATTTTGACTTAGGGAGCGATCGCCAATTAAGCTGGATTCGGGCCGCAGGCTGGCTCTCCCTTGTAAGATAATAATATCAAAGGATTTGTTTACAAAACTTAAAATCTTTTCTCAAAATGATGAATTATTTTACTTTCACCAATTGGACTTTGGGCATTTTTCTGGCCATAATGACTTTCTTGTTTATTTTTAGGATTGTCTTAACCTGGTATCCCCAGGTTGACCGAGAAAAATTCCCTTTTAATCTGATTGTTTGGCCAACGGAACCTTTTTTAGCACCTTTGAGAAAAATCGTTCCCCCTTTGGGAGGAGTAGATATTACTCCGATTATTTGGGTAGGTATTTTTACTTTGCTGCGAGAAATTCTCTTGGGTCAACAGGGGTTATTGAGGATGATGCTGTGAACTATTAACGACAGTTTTAAAAATGGGTTTGATACTCTGCGGGTTAAAACCACGCAGATTCTTAAGTAATCCAAAACTGGATT
>CAZSTZ010000226.1:0-11528 GCA_964609515.1 uncultured bacterium
ATGTACCGGAAACGGAGTTAATGGAACTGGTTTGCGGACCGTAATTTATAGAGTGTGGGGAGGGTGGGGAGTTGGTCCGTGTGGGGAGTTTCGGGTTGCCAAAAAGTTGATTCAACCAGTCGGTTTTACTGTACGAATCTTTCTCCCCACACCTCCGGTCACCTCCCACACTCCCCACACTCCAGAACTTTGCCGATGATGCATCAACCCAAATATCCCCTGGGCGTAATCATCCAACCCTCGTAAAACGCAGTTGACTTATTGCCAATTAAAACCGCGCTCAACATATCCACTGGCACTTCCAACATTTTCTCCAAAGTAGTAAGAGTAATCTGCTCGTCCTCGCGATAAACAGAACGAGCGATCGCCACCGGAGTCTCTTTGGGGCGGTGTTGCAGAAAAATCTCCCGCGCCTTAACCAAATGTTCGGTGCGTTTTTGGGAGCGAGGGTTGTAAAGCGCCACCACAAAATCAGCCATCGCCGCCGCCTCCAGACGCTTCTGGATGACCTCCCAGGGAGTCAGCAAATCGCTCAAACTCACGGTACAAAAATCGTGCATCAACGGAGCGCCAACCCTTGCCGCCGTCGCCTGCACCGCGCTAACTCCGGGAAAAACCTCCACCATCGGCACCTTGCCATCCCAGCCGGTTTCCCGCAGCAGCTCCAACACCAACCCCGCCATGCCGTAAATGCCGCAGTCGCCAGAAGAAACCACCGCCACGCTTAACCCCCAATTCGCCAGAGCGATCGCCCTTTGCGCCCTCTGTCGTTCTTGAGTTATCGGCATCGCTTCTACAATTTGCCCCGGGCGAAGCAGTGGCGCGATTAAATCGATATAAAGAGAATAACCGACAACCGCATCGGCCCGGTTAACCGCAGTTTGGGCAGCGGGTGTCATCTGTTCCAAAGTTCCAGGACCGGTGCCGACTAATAACAGTTTGCCCGTCCGTCCCGTATATTCCGTCTCCGCCAGAGCAACGGCCACGGTGACGGCACCGGGTTCCGTGGGCGATCGGCGGATTTGTTTGGTAACGAGTAGGTTGGCAGCGGTATTGAACGCGGATGTAGCGGATGGGTTGTCGGTGGGGGAGTTGTTGTCTGATTCCCGGGCCGCTAACATTGCTGCCGCTTCGGCAACGCTTGGGGTTCCGACGGCGGCGGCGACGACATCGGAAGGCGTCGGCACTTCCACCGATGCCAACTCTTCGGCGGTAAAAGTTCGCAAAGGTAAATCCTTTTCTCGGCAAAATTCCAGCAAACCCGCTTCGTCTGCTTTGAGGTCGATAGTGGCAATGCCCGCTACGGCCGCTTCTGCCAGATGGCGGGTTTGAAATACCGATTCGATAGCAGAGGCGATCGCTTTTTTCGACGTTCCCCGTTCGCAACCCACTCCCACCCACAACACTCGCGGATGCCATTGCACCTTGGGAAAACCCGATTTCGGGGAAAACTGCCGTCGAGTAAAACTAATCCAAATCCTGCCTTTGGGAGAAAATTTCTCCTTGCCTTCGGGAAAACCCAAGCGAAACGGATGCCCCGGAGGTAGATGTTGCTGCCAGAGAGTCAAACCGGCTTCTTGAAAAACTTCTACCGGCAAACTTTTGGCGACGGCGGCGCTAACACCGGTCCAATCTCCCGAACCGCGACTCCACCCGAAGGGAACGCCCAACAGATCTACTGCGGGCAATCCCAAACTGGAGGAGGCGCCGGTAATAATAGGAGTAGCGTCGAGTTGGAGAGCGATCGCCCTTGTCAAGCGATCGGCCCCGCCGCGATGTCCGCTACACAAACTCACGACAAATTTCCCCGCTTCATCGACTACTACCACGGCGGGGTCGCGAGATTTATCTTCCAGCAAGGGCGCGATTAATCTCACTACCGCCCCGCTGGCGAGACAGAAAACCAAAGCTCTAGTGCTTTTCCACAAAATCGGTAAGTTTTGTTTGAGGGAACCTTCATAAATTTGGGTAGTAGCTGTGAGGTTATCGATGTTTTCCGCGCAGCTTTGGGAGAGCCAGATAGTCGCCCCAGAAGAAGTAGCAAAGGGTTTTAGGAGTTTGTAGGCCGTGGGAGTAGGGGCGATCGCTACTATTGGTTGAAATTCTTGCCAAGATAAAGTCATAATTAGGTAATAGGTAATAGACAGTAGGTAATAAGAAATTTAGAAAGTCGAACTGCTAACTAATTCTCGAAGTCGCTGCCACTCTGGCAGCCATTCCCAGACATTTTCATTTGATTCCTCAATATTTTGTTTAATTTTCTCCCTAAAGACAATGGGAGATTTAAAGTCAAAAGACCGCAATTCTTTCTGCATTCCCCAGAGCAAATCTTTGCCGGAGAAGAAAATCAAAAAGTGCTTAAATCTCTCTCCTTCCCTACAGTCCTCAAGAAGATTATCAAATATTTCCAATACGCCTTTTTCTGGTTCTCTCAAATTTTTTTGATAATCGCCAACCATACTATTAATTTTACTCCGACAATTTTCAACTTTTAACCCTTTATCTTTGGGAAAATAATAGCCTTTTTCTCTTTCCTGTCCCCAAGAGTTATCCAAAGGCAAAACTCGCACGCGAAACCGAGATAGCGCAATTCTAGCTGCAGTATAGTCAGCGATTTTTTTAGCAGCAGCTTTTAGAGCTTTTTGATATTCGCTATTGGGGGGTGCTTGATTTCCTAAAGCGCGGTTTACTACTATGGGGTCGATGAGATAATTTTCAATTTCTTTTCTCTCCCAATACCAACCTATTTGCACCTTTTTAAAATTTTCTGTTACCTCCCAATTCCGAGGACAGTTAGTAATAGTTAAGTCATCATCATCGAAGTCTCTATCTTTAATAGCAGCTGCAGACGAATCTGGTTTCATATCTCTTGCACCGAGAGTTATTTGGGGAAGAATGCGCTTAGTACCGACTGGTTGTAACAGGCAAGTTTTCGGACATATTTGTTTGAGAATTGCTACATCGAAACTGCCAGATAATCCTTCGCAGTAAAGAAAATTTACAGGCATAGAGAACCTCCTTTCAAACGATAAGTATTCTCAACACTAATCAAGTCTCTGACAGCTTCAGAGTGGGTAGTAACAATAAACTGACAAGTGGGCTTAATTTTACGAAGTACGCCGACTAAAAACTGCGCTAATGGAGGATGAAGATTGAGGTCAATTTCGTCAATTAAGACTACAGAATAGTCAATTTTTTGCCGGATAAATTCGTAAAGGATAGGAAAAACTCCCTGTTCCCCTGCTGACATTTCCACAAGATCGTAGGTGCGGTTTCCATCGTTAAGAAGAAAATAAGATTCTTGTTCGGTAGGCGAATTAAATTTCGGCATTTGTTCGACTCCCCAAAAAGAGCGATCGGAAAAAATTTTCTTGTAAAGTTTCTCTAATTCCATTAACCAATAATCATCAGGAGAACCTTTCTGAGTAGAATCTTGCTTGTATTTCCACTCAATAAGGTACTGACGCAAACTACCGATGCCAACTTCAAAAGAACCTCCGCGCCCCGCTTCTCTCCATCCATCTCCATTTTTTTCTTTATATGTATTAGAAGCTAGATTGCGAAATTGGTCGAACCAGAAAATACCGGGAAGTTTAGAAAAATGCGATCGATAAGATTTTTCTCCTTTATTAACTAGCCATTGAGCGTAGTAACGACCTTGAAATTGCAAGCGTTCTTCTATAGTAGTTCCTGCCTTCCAGTAGTCACCTTCTAAAATTAATCGAACAGACTTGCTATTTCCTGGTTTGACGAAACTATTTTCTGACTTAAATGTTTCTGGTTGTGCCTCGTACCATTGTTCGGCAATTTCTTGTGTTGCTTCAATTTCTAAGTCTTCAAATGACACGATTAATTCAATTTTTGGGGTTCCCCACTTCCAGTAGCGACTGGGAAGAAATCCTGCCCAATCAAAATCTGCTACCGACGAAATTTGTCTGGTTGCTAATGCTAATGGGAGAGCGATCGCCTGCAATAAAGTAGTTTTTCCAGTGCCGTTATCTCCTAAGATTAAAAAACGATTGCTGACTTCTTCCAAAATTGAATTTGTAAATGAAACTTCCAAGTTTTCAAATAGTTTAAAGTTTTGAATTGAAATAGATTCTACTTTCATGGATTTTTTCCTCGTTAAAAGACCTATAAAGTTGAGTTACAAATCAGTTGTTGCAGTTCTGCCCATTCCGGCAACCATTCCCAGACATTTTCTGGAGAGTTGCTGATGCCAACAATAATTCGTTCGCGAAAATCGGAAGGCTTTCCCAAACCAAAATCCCTTAATGCCTCTTGCATTCCACACAACAAATCTTTCCCCGCAAAAAAAGTTAAATAATTTTGATTATTAAATCTTACCCCACCCGGACGACAAACAGGATTTACAGACATATCGAACCTCCAGATAAACGGTAAGTTTCGGTTTCGCCCATAATATCGCTGACAGCTCTAGAGTGGGTAGTAAAAATAAACTGACAGCTTTGACTAATTTTCGGCAATTTACTGACCAAAGATTGTGCTGCTGGCGGATGCAAATTGAGGTCTATTTCGTCAATCAATACCACCGAATAAGCAATTTGTTGTCGAACGAAAGCATAGAGAATTGGAAAAATTGACTGTTCTCCAGCGGACATTTCTTCAATGTCGTAAGTGCGGTTTCCAGCAGTAAGTAAAAAATAGTAATCTTCGGGACTGGGGGAATCAGTTCCAGGCATGGGTTCTACTCCAGCAAATTTTCTCGTGGGAAATGTTTGTTGATAAAGTTTTTCTAATTCGCTCAAATAATCGACGCTATAGTTCTTCGTTAATTGTGCAAATTTCCAGCCATTCAGATATTTTCGCAAACCAGCTACACCTAATTCAAATAAAACTCGACTGCTATTTTCAATTATTTCTTTATCGGTTTTACTTTTCTGGGGATTAGAACCTAGATTTCTCCATTGGTCAAACCAAAAAATCCCGGGAAGTTTAGAAAATTCAGAACGGATAGATGGGTCGGTTTTTAATAATTCTTTGGCATAATAGCGTCCTAAAAATTGAAATCTTTCCGAACTTGTTCCAGCAAAGCACTTTTCGCCATCTAAGGTTAATCGAACTAATTTACTTTCACCAGGTTCGGTTAATAAAGATTCGCCATTTCTCGCATCATGCCACCTTTTAAATATGGCGTGGGTTGCTTCGATTTCTTCCTCCTCAAACGAAATTTCCAACTCAATATGGGGAGGCCCCCACCGCCAATAACGACCGGGAATAAATCCTATCCAATCAAAATCTGCTACCGACGAAATTTGTCTGGTTGCTAATGCTAATGGGAGAGCGATCGCCTGCAATAAAGTAGTTTTTCCAGTGCCGTTATCTCCTAAGATTAAAAAACGATTGCTGACTTCTTCCAAAATTGAATTTGTAAATGAAACTTCCAAGTTTTCAAATAGTTTAAAGTTTTGAATTGAAATAGATTCTACTTTCATGGATTTTTTCCTCTAATTGCAAGGTGTCCGTTGCGTCCTACTCAATTATATGCTATGGTAGCTTAAATTTGTATTTTAAAACGAGACTAATATGGACAAAAAGTTCCTAATTGCATCTAACGCCATAGCCATCTTTACCGGTCTTTGTCTGGGAGTGGGAATTACTCAAAATATGGCGAACAAGGACCAACACGCCCATCACGGAGGCGGCAACGGTTACGGTCACAATCACAAACAATTAGAAATTCCTACAGGTCAGCCGGTTCCAGAAGTCGATTTAATCGTTACTCAAGATTCGATGAAGGGGTGGAACTTGGAAATAAAAACCTCTAACTTTAAATTAGCTCCGGAAAATGTCAATCAAGGTGAAAGTTTTTCCGAAGGTCACGCCCATCTTTTTATTAATGGGAAAAAAGTGACGCGACTCTATGGCAATTGGTATTATCTCGACAATTTAGAACCGGGTACTAATGAAATTACTGTGACTCTTAATGCCAACAATCACGACGATTTAGTGCATAACGGTCAGATGATTTCCGATACAGAAATAATCGAAGTACCGCAACCGTAAAATTACCGTAAAATAATTTTTAGGGTGCGCCCAACGCACCCTTTATCAAAATTATAAAATCCCCGATTTTACCACCTTGGATTCTTCAGCCAAGCGCGAATCTTCTGCCCCCATAATTTCGGATTATCTTGAGGGCGATACTTGCCGTTAAACATCGAGATAAATAGAGTTTTTCCTCCTACTTTGGCGCTCATTAATAAATGAGCTAATAAGGCGATTGACATTATCAACCAAGCGATTAAATGGAGGTAGTACCAAGTATGGTTAACTTCTCCTTGGGGCAACCAGTTTTCGTCCTGCATTTTCCCGGTGGCTACGGATAAGATTAGGGCTAAAAGAATGGTTGTATTAACCACTCTTTGCAGGCGATACCACCAAACATTTTCACCTACTTTAACATTCAGCTTGCCTAAATCTTCCGATTTAATTAAATACTTTTTCCCCAGTTTGAGGTTGACAATTAAAAATCCTAAAAGCCACCAAAAAAGCCAAAAAGCAAAAACGCCGTGAATGTCGATTAAAGCGCGGTTTTTTACCGTTAAAGAGAGTTGACCGAATCTGCCATCCCAACTGTCGTAAACTAAAAATCCGGTAATCAAAGAGGCAACGGCTAAAAAAGCATTGACTCCATGAAATAAGCGCAAGACTAAAGGTTTATATGGTACGAATTTAGACATCTTCTTTATTAAGGATTTAAAAAGTCAATACGCCTAAACTTTGACAATTTAGGCGCATTTATTACCTTAGCTAAAAGCTAATTAATCTCGGGAGCGTCGAAATTAGGATTTTTAGCTACCGATTCTACTTCAACTAAAGGAGCGATCGCCCCTTGTAAAACGGGGGTTTTAACAACAGAATTGTTAGCTACGGTTAACAAAGGATTTGCCAAAATACCGGCTAAAGATGTCGCTATAACCGACAGAACTAACCCTACTTGCAAAGGTCGCATTCCGGGAAGATTCCAACGAATGGGGGGGTAATTCTTAATAGCTTTTGACATTTCATGGGGTTCTTTTACTACCATCATTTTAACTACGCGAATGTAGTAATAGATAGAAACGACGCTGGTAATTAAACCTAACAAAACTAAACCGTACAATCCCGCTTGCCAACCGGCCCAGAACAGATAAATTTTACCAAAAAATCCTGCCAGGGGCGGGATGCCTCCCAGGGAGAGCAAAGAGATGCTCAGTCCTAAAGTGAGCAGGGGGTCTTTTTGATACAAACCGGCATATTCGCTAATTTGGTCGGTGCCGGTGCGCAGGGAGAACAGGATAACGCAGGTAAAACCGCCCAGGTTCATAAATAGATAAACCAACAGATAAAACATCGTGCTGGAGTAACCTGCTTGGGTGCCGGCGAGCAAACCGATGAGAACGAAACCTGCTTGACCGATGGAGGAATAGGCCAGGAGGCGTTTCATGCTGGTTTGGGCGAGGGCGACTACGTTACCTAAGACCATACTGAGGATGGCGAGGGCGGTAAAGATAAAGTGCCACTGTTCCGAGACGAGGGGGAATGCCGTGACTAACAGGCGGATGGCGAGGGCGAAACCGGCTGCTTTGGAACCGACGGAGAGGAAGGCGACCACTGGAGTCGGGGAACCTTCGTAAACGTCGGGGGTCCATTGGTGGAAGGGTACGGCGGAGATTTTGAAGGCGATACCGGCGATCGCGAACACTAGGGCGACGATGAGGGCGAGAGATTGACCTTGGGCCGCGAGGTTGGTGGCGATCGCTTCTAGTTTGGTTTCTCCTCCAGACAGTCCGTACAACAGAGAAATGCCGTATAAAAAGACTGCGGAACTTGCGGCGCCGATTAAAAGATATTTTAAGGCCGCTTCGTTAGAACGGGGGTCGCGCTTGGTATAACCTGTTAATAAGTAGGAGGAGATACTGAGAGTTTCTAGGGCGACGAAGATGGTTATCAGTTCGTCCGCACCGGAGAGGAACATTCCTCCAACGGTCGCGGTGAGTATAAGACTGATAAATTCTCCTAATGCCGTGCCGGTTTGTTCGATGTAGGCGATCGACATGAGGACGGTCACGATGGCAGAGAGGGCGATGATGCCTCTAAAGACGATGCTGAGGGCGTCGGCGTTAAACGCGCCCAAAAAACCGACGGTATTGGCCGCGTCCCACTGGAAATAGAGGGCCACGATAGCGGCCAGCAGGCCGCCAATGGCCGCGTAGGGCGTCCATTGGCGGGAACTGCGCCCTCCGATGAGGTCTCCCATGAGAACTGTCAGGAGGGTAATAATGACAATGCCTTCCGGCAGGATAGTGCCCGCGTTTAGCTGGGCGGCAAGAGTTGAGAAATCCATAGATGGGTAGATTGGGACTCATTCATAATCCTTTACATTGCCGATTGTACAGTGTCCCACGCCCGTAGTCTAGTTTTTTCTCGTTTGGCCACTTTTTTGGGGGCGTTGCTGGCCATCATCTTCCGTTTTCCTTTCCTTTGAGATGCCATACCGCGCCAAAAATCCCCCAGATTGTTATTGCTTTCGGTCATGGCGAGTACTCGTCATTGAGAAGCGCAATTCCTACCCGCGTGAAGTATAATAACAAAAAGGGGCAGAGGAAAATAGGGAGCACGTCAGTTTTGAAAGAAACCAAAGATTTAACGCTTTTTGGTAATGGGGAACGCGGTAATGGGGAACGCGGTAATCGTTCCTTGTCGTTTTTGACGACTTACAAATATGACGTGCTCCCGGAAAATATCCCAACTCCCAAAAACCTACACGGCTACAAAATTTACTAACTTGCCGGGAACGACAATTACTTTCTTAACGTTCTTGCCTTCGAGATGGCGCGCTGCCGCATCGGAAGAACGGGCTAACTCTTCTAAAGCTGCGCGATCGCTCAGGGCGGGTACCCGAACAGTTCCCCGAGTCTTGCCGTTAATCTGAATCACCAAAGTAATCTCATCTACCACCAAAGCATCGGCATCCAACTCCGGCCAGGACTGCTGGTGGATGGAACCTTTGCCGCCCGCAGTTTGCCACAACTCGTCGGCGATGTGAGGAGCAAAAGGAGCCAACAACAACAATAACACTTTCACGCCCTCGGCATAAATCGGCGAATCTTTAATGCCGCTATCGTTCAAAGCATTGCTCAACTTCATCAACTCGGAAACCGCCGTGTTAAACTGGTACTCTCCATCGAGATCCTCGCTGACTTCCTTAATCGCAGTATGGATCGCCCGTCGCAAATCCTTCTCTTCTTTATTAGCGGCACTTCGGCCCTTTACTTTGCTCAAACTGTGTTTCCCTGCAAACTCCGTCACCAACGACCAGACGCGGTTGAGGAAACGAAACTGACCTTGTACGTCCGCATCGTCCCACTCCAAATCCTTCTCTGGAGGTGCCTTGAACAAAATAAACATCCGCGCCGTGTCCGCCCCGTATTTCGCCATCACGTCCAACGGATCCACGCCGTTATATTTCGACTTAGACATCTTCTCGTAGAAGACTTCTAACTTTTCTCCCGTTTTCGGATCTAAAGGATTGTCCGCATTGACTTCGCAGGGAGGAATATATTTACCCGTAGTTGGGTTTTTATAAGCCATCGCTTGAACCATGCCTTGAGTTAACAAGCGCTGGAACGGTTCGTCGCAGTTTACCAAACCGCGATCGCGCAATACCTTAGTAAAAAACCGCGAATACAACAAATGCAAAATCGCGTGTTCGATACCCCCCACATACTGGTCGACGGGCATCCAGTCATTAATCTTATCCGTCTCGAAAACCCTCTCGGAATTGTTCGCATCGGGATAGCGCAAGAAATACCACGAAGAATCGATAAAAGTATCCATCGTGTCAGTTTCCCGCTTCGCCGGAGTACCGCAAGTCGGGCAAGGAACGTTTACCCAATCCTCCATCTTTGCCAACGGCGACGGACCGCGACCGGAAAACTCCACGTTATCGGGCAACAAGACCGGCAAATCCTCGTCGGGCACAGGCACCGATCCGCAATTCGGACAGCGAATAATCGGTATCGGTGCCCCCCAGTAACGCTGTCTGGAGATTAACCAATCCCGCAAGCGATATTGAACGCGACCTTCGCCGTAACCTTCATCTTCGGCATATTCGATAACTGCTTGTTTGCCCGCAGTAGATTTTTCGCCGTTGAACGGACCGGAATTAACCATAATACCCGGTTCGATGTAAGCTTCGTTTAACTCCGTATCGTCGTTATCGCAATCGTCCTGGATAATGACCCGCGTAATCGGCAAATCGTACTGTTTGGCAAACTGGAAGTCGCGAACGTCGTGGGCGGGAACTCCCATAACCGCGCCGGTACCGTATTCGTATAAAACATAATCGGCGATCCAGATAGGAATTTCTTGGTTATTAAAAGGATTAATCGCTTTGCCGCCAGTAGGAACTCCTCGTTTTGGTTTGTTTTCGGCGGTTCGTTCTTGTTCGCTTTGGTCGTTGACTTCTTTAATAAAGTTATCGACAGTTTCCCGTTGTTCTGGGGTAGTAACTTTAGCAGTTAAAGGATGTTCCGGGGCGAGTACGACGTAACTAACGCCGTAAACGGTATCGGGGCGAGTGGTAAAGACGCCGATTTTTTGCTCCATGCCGACGATGGGAAATTCCAAATAGGCGCCGACGGATTTACCGATCCAGTTTGCCTGCATGAGTTTGACTCTCTCCGGCCAACCGCTGAGTTTGTCGAGGTCGTTGAGTAATTGTTCGGCGTAGTCGGTAATTTTGAGGAACCACTGGCGCAAGAGTTTGCGTTCGACTTTGGCACCCGATCGCCAGGAGTATCCTTCGCTATCGACTTGTTCGTTAGCGAGTACGGTTTGGTCGATAGGATCCCAGTTAACGGCGGATTCTTTTTGGTAGGCGAGACCGGCCTGGAAGAATTGGAGGAAGAGCCACTGAGTCCATTTATAGTAGTCGGGGGAACAGGTGGTAACTTCTTTACTCCAGTCGAAGGAGATGCCGAGGCGTTGGAGTTGCGCCTTCATTTGGGCGATGTTTTGGTAGGTCCATTTGGCCGGAGGGATGCCTCGGTCGATGGCCGCATTTTCGGCGGGGAGCCCGAAGGCGTCCCATCCCATGGGGTTGAGGACGCGGTGGCCTTGCATTCGTTTGAGGCGGGCGATGACATCCACGATGGTATAGACGCGGACGTGGCCCATGTGGAGGTTGCCCGAGGGGTAGGGAAACATGGAGAGGGCGTAGAATTTGGGGCGATCGCCTTCTGGCATTTCATAGAGGTTTTGTTTGGCCCAGGTGTCTTGCCATTTTGACTCGATGACCTGGGGGTTGTATTTATTGTCCATTAGTTTTTTGGCTTTTTTCGTTGGGATTATTTTTGCATATTCCCTGGTTCTTGGGACTTGTGTTTCTGTTTGTATTACAAATGTAGCATTGCAGGATGGTTAGCAGCGGATAATGCAAGCGGATTTAACGGATGGGTTATGGCTGTGGGATGAAGATTTGTAGATTTGTAGGTCGGGCTCCGCGCAGCGCAACCCAACTA
>CAZSTZ010000227.1:0-4508 GCA_964609515.1 uncultured bacterium
ACAGCTTATCGTTACTCCAGAGAGGTTTTAAAACTACCCCAGCCAGAATACGGTAACAGTCAAGAAAATATAGTCGATTTCACCGCAGAGAAAAAAACCTATTTACAAGATTTAATCGCCAATGCTCGCCAAACTTCCGATTTAATTGGCTTTATTGGGGGGCCGCCTTGTCCCGATTTTTCGGTGGGGGGAAAAAACCGGGGAAAGGCGGGAGATAAAGGTAAATTATCCGGTGCTTATATCGAGTTAATTTGTCAGCAACAACCGGATTTTTTTGTCTTTGAAAATGTTAAGGGTTTGCGGTCGACTAAAAAACATCGAGAGTTTTATGAGGAAATGAAGGCTAAACTTTATGAGGGCGGTTATTTGATTGCGGAGAAGTTAATCAACGCGATCGCCTATAAAGTTCCCCAGGATAGAGAGAGGATTATTTTAATCGGTTTTAAATCAGATTTGTTGGCAGATATCGGTATCTCAGAAACCCGGTTTTTAGATACCTCAGAAACCAGGTTTTTTCAAAAAACCTGGTTTCTTGACAGCAACATACCAGACGGAATTTTTCCTTGGAAAAAACATATAGCTTATCCTACAAATGAAGTTTTCTCTTACCCGTGGCCGACAACAAACCCTTTTCGAGAAAACTCGGAAATAGACTTTCCTAATAATATTCCCAAAGAATTAACGGTGGAATATTGGTTTAGAAAAAATCAAGTAGAAAATCATCCCAATGCCCGCCACTATTTCCAACCGAGGGCGGGGAAAATCAAAATGGAGACGGTGGCGGAGGGAGATGATTCTAAAAAATCTTACAAGCGACTGCATCGGTGGCGATATTCTCCCACTGCTTGTTATGGTAATAACGAGGTTCACTTGCATCCTTATAAAGTGCGGCGTTTATCTGCTGCGGAGGCGTTAGCTATTCAGTCTTTGCCGCGAGAATTTGTTCTACCAGAAAAGATGACTTTAAGCGATATGTTTAAAACTATCGGCAATGGGGTTCCTTATTTGGCGGCTAAGGGTATTGCGGAAAGTATATTAGACTTCTTGGAGAAGTCGGGAATGGGGAATGGGGAATGGGGAATAGGGAATAGGGCAGAAATTAAAAAAAACCGGGTTTCTTAAGAATTGGTAACAATCGCAACAAAACCAAATTGAAAAAAAAATCGGTATATTCACTCTTTCCTGACAATGAAGAATTCTTTTGCTAAAATACTAATATAGATGCTAAAGCATTGTAGCAAGCGCAGGAGATTTCTAATGAATAAGAGACAAAATCCCAATAAATTTGAGTTTGAGGGCGAGTCCTCCGGGGACAACTTGCTGTGGGAATATGTCCAATCTATGAATCCAGAAATAATTGAGAAACTGTCCCAACCAACGCCGGAAGTGGCTCAGTTAATGGAACACAACCTGGCAGCGATGCTGGGAAATCTGCCTCCAGAGCATTTCGATGTCAAAATTACTACCAGTCGGGAAGCTTTGGGCCAAATGTTGGGATCGGCGATGATGAGCGGTTATTTTTTGAACAAGGCCAAACAAAGGATGGACTTAGAAAAGTCGGTGCATAAAGTCCAATTTCACGGTTAAGAGGATTTGGAGAAGCTGACGCCGCCCATTTTTTTTTTCGTATATAAAGTAGCTTAATTCTAGTATTTAATAAGCGTACTCGATTAAGCTGACACTTGAAAAAGTAATTAGTTATAAGGTCGGCGTTAGCTAAGTTTAAGCTACTCAAAAAATAAAAGTATAAATAAATGCTAAAAAATAGCAGTATAACTAAATGATAAAAAATAAATGATAAAAAATAAATGATAAAAAACAAGTAATAAAAGAAGGAACATTGCAAAAACCCTCGTTCGAGGTTATGCTATTTTTGGTAATGCAAAAATAGGAATAGCTAATGAACGATTATTTAACCCGGGGCGCAATAGAATCTTGTACTCAAAGCGATCGCTCTCTCCACCTCCAACTCTCCAAAGGAGCGATCGCCCTCAGCATCCTCGCCCCCAACCTCCTCCGAGTTCGACACTCCCCCACGGGCAACTTGAAACCCCGACGCTCTTGGGCGGTGACGCGAGACGATAGCCAATGGCCGGCGGTACCCTTCCAAATAGAAGAAACTCCCGAAAGTATAGAAATTTCAACGGAACGGATGCGGGCCGTGCTGGAGCGCAAAACTTCCACCCTTCAATGCTTCGACTTAGAGGGCAACCCCTTTGCTGCGGACGGGGAACCCATCAGCCGCAAAACTACCTATAACGGCCCTACTTGCTGGAAGCGCATCGAACCAGAGGAGCATTTTTACGGTTTCGGAGAGCGTACCAGTTTGTTAGAACGGCGGGGAAAGCGTTCTACTAACTGGACTGTGGATGCTTTCCAATATCAATCCTTGACCGATAACCTCTATAAAGCGATTCCTTTTTATCTCTCTCTCCGTCCCGGTTTGGCTTACGGCATTTTCCTCAATACCACTTTCGAGAGCAAGTTCGATGTGGGTGCCGACGAGGCTAATATTCTGCGGCTGGAAAGCCGAGACAGGGAGTTAGACTATTATATTATTTACGGACCGGAACCGGCGAACGTTCTGGAAACTTATACGGAACTAACCGGTCGGATGCCGCTGCCGCCGAAGTGGGCTCTCGGCTACCACCAGAGTCGGTGGAGTTATGAAAACGAAGATTGGGTGAGACGGATAGCTAAAGAAATGCGCGATCGCCACATTCCCTGCGATGTCATTCATCTGGATATCGACTATATGCGCGGCTATCGAGTTTTCACCTGGAGCCCCGAACGTTTCCCCAACCCCCAGAAGCTTTTGGGAGAACTGCAACAACAAGGATTTAAAGTTGTCACTATTATCGACCCGGGGGTGAAATACGAGCCAGAGTTTGAACCCGACGGTCGCTACAAATACGAAAACTCCCTCCCAAATCCAATTTTTACCGAAGGCGTCGCCAAAGATTGTTTCGTTCGGGATGCCGATGGTAACTTGGTTGCGGGTTACGTCTGGCCGGATAAGGCGGTTTTTCCCGATTTTATAGATCCGGAGGTGCGCCGCTGGTGGGGCAGCAAACATCGGGATTTAATCGATTTTGGGGTTCGGGGTATTTGGAACGATATGAACGAACCGGCTTTAGACGATCGCCCTTTTGGAGAAGGAGGGGTAAAAATTCCCTTTCCGCTAAACGCCCCCCAAGGACCGCCAGAAGAAAGGGCGACTCATGCAGAAGTGCATAACCTCTACGGTTCGATGATGGCGCGGGCGTCTTACGAAGGGTTAGAGAAATTGCTGCCAAACGAGCGATTTTTCGTACTGACGCGATCGGGTTTTGCGGGAATGCAGCGTTGGTCTGCCGGTTGGACGGGGGATAACCAGTCGAGTTGGGAGCATTTGGAGATGTCTTTGCCGATGTTGTGCAATTTGGCGCTGTCGGGGGTTGCGTTTGTCGGTAGCGATATCGGCGGTTTTTTTGAAGATGCCAGCGGGGAGTTGGTGGCCCGTTGGACGCAGATAGGGGCGTTTTATCCGTTTATGCGCAATCATACGATGCAGGGAACGGCAAATCAAGAACCGTGGCAGTTTGGCGATCGCGTGGAGTCTATTTGTCGGGAATATATCGAGTTGCGTTACCGACTGCTGCCGTACATTTATAGTCTTTTTCATCGGGCTGCGACTTCTGGGGCACCGGTGATGGCGCCTTTGCTGTACCACTATCCCAACGATGTCAAAACTTATCAACTTCACGACCAGGTAATGTTGGGAGAATGGTTGATGGCGGCGCCGGTGTACCGCCCGGGGGTGGAATATCGGGCGGTTTATTTGCCCCAGGGGGTTTGGTACGATTGGTGGACGGGCGATCGCTACGAGGGACCGGCTCATATTTTAGCCCGCGCACCTTTGGAACGGATGCCGATTTACGTTCGCGGGGGTGCTATTATTCCGACGATGCCAGTAGTGCAATATGTGGGAGAACGCCCGGGGGAAGAGTTGCGAGTCAAGGTTTGGCCGGGAAGTGGGGAGTTTACTATTTATGAGGATGATGGCATTAGTCGGGATTATCAAACTCAGGATTTATGGGCGAAGACTACTTATCGGGTGCGTCAGGATGCCGAGAATATTGTGGTAGAAGTTGGGGAACGTCAAGGCAATTGGCAGCCGGGGGAACGTTCGATAATTGTTGAGGTTTGCAGCGCGGGAGAACAGGGTTTTACCGATGATGGCAGTGCTTTGAGTTTGGTTTTTTAAGCGATCGGAACCTCAGAAACCCGGTTTTTTCAAAAACCGGGTTTCTCGAACAATACCTTCTTAATTTTTCGCCAAATATAGAAGGTATTGGTTACTGGAATTAAGAAACAACAGTTGTGGTGGAAGGGGAGCGAGTTGTGGTTGAAGGGGAACGAGTTGTGGTTGAAGGGGAACGAGTTGTGGTTGAAGGGGAACGAGTTGTGATGAAAGGGGAACGAGTTGTGGTTGAAGGGGAACGAGTTGTGATGAAAGGGGAACGAGT
>CAZSTZ010000227.1:4608-11385 GCA_964609515.1 uncultured bacterium
GGAACGAGTTGTGATGAAAGGGGAACGAGTTGTGGTTGAAGGGGAACGAGTTGTGGTTGAAGGGGAACGAGCCGCTCGTTGATGTTAGCGAGCCGATGTTTAAGAGGAACGAGCCCCTCGTTGATGTTAGCGAGCCGATGTTTAAGAGGAACGAGCCCCTCGTTGATGTTAGCGAGCCGATTTTTAAAAGGAGGGAGACGCTATGCTCTACTCAAATTAAGCGCCAGGCGATTAATTTTTCTGCTTTTCCTTTAGCTGTTATTGGTTCGCAAGGTTTAACTTTAAATTCCCCAGAAAGAGACCGATAAACTGTATCGGAAATAGTAATTTCGCCGGCGGGGGTGGCGCTTTCTAAACGTTTGGCGGTGTTGACAACATCGCCAATAACCGTATAGGTTCTGACATCTTCGCTGCCGAACAATCCTTCTATTACTGTGCCGCAATGTACGCCGCATCCAGCACCAAGATTATAGGAATTTAAGACTTTTAATGCTGCTTGTTGCATCGCTTTGGCGGCCGCAATTCCCTGTTCGGGGGTGACATAAATTGCCATTACTTCGTCGGCGGTGAAACTTATTTTTAAGGGTTGATATTTAGAGGCTGCGGGTTCGACTTGGCGGTAATATAAATTGAGAACTTCTGCAACTTTATCTGGTTTAGTTTCTTCGCACCAACTTGTAAAACCGCGAATGTCCATAAAGATAATGGTGCGATCGCATTTTTGAAAGGCTAATGCTTCTGGGTTGCTGAGTGCCGTTGCGACTACATGACTTCCCATGCCCCACTCTGCCATATTTCCTAATAATTCGGCGGTATTTTGCAGTTGTTCTCTTTGCTTGGTTATTTGTAAAGATTGCAAGCCTAAAAGAAGACCGACTAGCATCATACTTGCTGTTAAAAATAAATGGGTTTCTGTTACTAATAATTGGACGATAGATGTGAATTGAACGGGTAAATTATCAACTTTAAGAGCGATGGCTACATAAAAAGCAACTACCATCATGCTGCGAGCTAGACTTTCTAGGGGAATAATCCAATTTTCCCAATTTTTAACTAGATAAAATCTGAGCCCTTGTAAAGCAGCAATTGTTAAAGAAAAACACCAAAAAACCAGATGAACGTAATCTTGGAAAAATTCTAATCCATCTGCGGGTAAATCGATGATGGTGTAGATAGCTACTCCCGTAATATTTCCCCAAAAACGATGGGCTCTCGGTCGGGATAAATACCAGGTTTGTATTAGCATTGCTGCTATTAAGATATATTCTGTTGGGTCTATGATAAAATCCCACCAACCATCTAGGATTAAATCCGATAAGACTTTCAGAATTAAAAAGTGTCCGCTATTGCCAAACATTTCGCTGGCAAACCGATTTAAAGGGCTGCCATTTAATCTGGTTTTTAAAACATTGCTTGATTGATAGTTAATCGATTTTTTTAGTTTGTCTTGATTAGAACTTTCCCTACTTCTATCCATTAGGCTGACCTTTTCTGACAAGTACGATCTGCTTTAAACAGGAGCTTAAAAGCAGATAATCTTATATTAGCTCAAGTCTGGTGGAAGTACAACGAAAGGTCGGTCATGGGTAATGGGTAATGGGTAATGGGGTAACAGTAACAGGGGCATAGAGTTTGTTTTGGATTAAAAATGCTGGTTAACTATTACCAATTACCTATTACCTATTGCCTATTACCTATTGCCTATTACCAAAAAACGGTAGGTTTTGGGATTTTTGAGCTTACCCTAATTAATCATCGTCTCTTTCATCCTCATCATCTTCTTCCTCCTCCTCGTAATCCTCATCAATGTCATACTGATTTGCGGCACTGGTAGCGGCATTTTTACGAGCAAAAATAGTATTATTTTCTACTTTTAATTCGTAGGTTTCTAAAGGTTCTTTAGCAGGGCCTTGAGTGACGGAACCATCTATGGCAAATCTGGCATCGTGACAGGGACAATCAAAGTAATTTTTATCCTGTTTCCATTTGACGGTACAGCCTTCGTGGGTACAAGTAGGGTTAACTGCCGATAAGCCATTGGGTGCCTCGGCATTGGCTACGATTAAAATAGAACCAATGGGCGATTTTTTGTCTAATATTTGTCCTTTTTTATTCAGGTCATCCAGGCTGCCAATGGAAAAAAAATCAGTAAGTCCATTTTGGGCAATTGTTGACTGAAAACTTGACTCTTTGGCAAAAGCTGTAGGTAAATTAGTTGCTATGCCACCCACTCCAACTAATGTTAAAAAAGTTCGACGATCCATTTTGAATTTTTTTAAGATTGAGTTTGCAAAAAAAACTAAATTTGGGGGCGACGTCGGCGAAAGATGCCGGTCATATTGATGCCAGTTATTAACATGGCTATTAGTCCCAAACCAACTAAAAAGACATAAATAGGTTTGCCAATATCTCCAAAGTATTCTCCTTGGTGAATTTGCCTGAAAATGTCGGCACTATCCGCCGACATACCAAACCAACTTTTTCCGATTCTGTAGGTTATGCCTGTTAAGGCGCTAACAATTAAAGGTAAGAAAATAATTGGTGCTAATAAACGGTGAACCTGACGAAAGTCCAATCGAGAATTAGCTTGATTTTTAGCTGTTTTGTTAAAAATTACGGTCATGGTTAAACCGGTGGCGATCGCTCCTAATAACCCCAATCCTAATAATAAGATATAAATAGGTTTGAGTTGGTCTCCGAGATATTCTCCTTGGTGAATTACCATAAAAATATGGGCGCTGTCCCCAGACATCCCAAACCAACTTTTTCCCAATCTGTAGCTTATCCCCGTTAAAGCTGAAACCATTAACGGTAAAAACAAAATAGGGGCTATTTTGCGATGAATTTTGCGAAATGTTCGTTTGTCCATAGGTTGACCTCATCCTTCGAGTTTGCTTTATTTTCAACTTTAGCGACAAAAGGTAAAGAACTCGGAAAGATGAGAAAAATGGAGGACAAGGGGACAAGGGCAGACTTGCGGGGACAAGGGGGACAAGGGCAGACTTGCGGGGACAAGGGGGACAAGGGAGAGGTTAAAAGAGAGAGGGGGAAGACAAGGGAGACAGGGGCAAAAGGACTTGGAAACAAGTACCAACTCCTAACTCGCTGGTAACAGAGAGCTGCCCGCGATGCTGTTCGGTAATAGCTTTAGCAATGGCCAAACCCAACCCGGAGCCTCCTTGATGCCGACTCCGCGCTTTATCCGCCCTCCAGAGGCGATCGAACACCAAAGGAAGATGTTCTGGGGCGATGCCGATGCCGGTATCTCGGACGCAAACTACCGCAAACTTTTCTTGTCGTTGCAAAGAAATGGTAACGGTGCCGCCAGTGGGAGTATAATTCAGGGCATTTTCTAATAAGTTGGAAAACAAACGTTTTAATAAAAAGGTGTCGCCTTTGACAAAAACCCCATTAGTCAAATTGCATTTTAGAGTAATTTCTTTAGTTTCTGCTTGGGGGGAAAATAAATCGACTAAATCTTCCAAAAACTCCTCCAAAGGAATAGATACAGATTCGACTTTAGAAGTTTTATAACTTTTATCGGTGCGAGCCAAAATTAATAAGTCTTCCACCAAGCGAGTCATCTGTTTGAGGGCGCTGGCGATGCCTTCAAATTTTTTTGTATCGGCAGGGTGGAGCCGCTCTGGATGAGTTAGCATTACATCCACTGAGGTTTTAATGACTGTCAGGGGACTGCGTAACTCGTGAGATGCGTCTGCCGTAAATTGTTTTAGTCGGTCGAAACTTGCTTCGATAGGTTTGAGAGAGCGATCGCTCAACCACATCCCACCCACCACGCTCAAACTGGCAGCGATCGCCCCACCTAAGAACATCCCCCAACGCAACTGAGCTAAAACCTCCTTCACCTCGGCGGCGGACTGACTAACTCGCACATAACCTTCTAATTCTTCTTCTCCTGCTGCGAGAGTTAGGGTGCGAATTCCTCCTTCGACGGTATGGCCGCTACCTCCCGTGGGAACATCTGTAGTTATGGGGATGGGGGGAAATATATTTCCTTCTCTTGCTAAGAGTTGTCCGTTTTCGTCGAACCATTCGATCCCTTGCCTTGGTTGGCGGAAATTCTGCCAGGGTATATCTAGATCTCCATCCCCATCTAAGCGAGGTTCTATCTGGTATTCGTCATCATCATCATCATCATCGTCTTCGTCTTCGTGGTCTTCTTTAATTGCCTCCAAACCGTGAACCCCAGCATCGGCCACAGTCAGCAATTGATTGTCTAACTGTTGATATAGACTGACGGCAAAGAACTCGTAAGCAGTAATAGTGGAACTGCCTAAAATTGCTACTGTCACGGCCAAATATGACAGTAACAGTCGCAAGCGCAAGCCGCGAAATTGAGAATTAGAGGTTTTTTTAATCGAGCTAAAATACCAACCCATATACTGTCCCGATAAAGTTAGCAGGGGAGCCTGCTTCAGTTCCCCATCTTTTACTTTACCATGATTTTGCTAAAAAACAGGAGCGATCGCTCCCTTTAACTAAAGAATAGTAAAATAAGTATCATCGGGAGCACGTCAGTTTTGTAATTAACCAAGAATGAGGGATGCACGTCGGGAGCATCGAATATGCAGCAAAAAGACTTTATGCGCCAATTCCCCATTCCCCATTCCCCATTCCCAAAAAGCGTTAAGTCTTTGGGAAAACTTCAAAACTGACTTGCTCCCGTATCATCTCTGTTCTTTAGTAGTTGTGGGCATCATATATCGTACCATTAATAACAACTCTTTCCAAGATAACATAGCAAAACCAACCCCCACTGCAAATAAAGGATTAGAGGTTTTCATTGAGCCGATATCCCAAACCGTAAACAGTCTCGATAAAATTAGGCGGAGCCCCGACTGCTTTGAGCTTTTGTCGCAAACCGCGCAAGTGAACTTTTACCGTTTCCTCCCCCGGTGGTTCTTCAAAAGACCACAACTGGTCTAATATGACACCGCGACCGAGCAAGCGACCGTTGCTCCGCAGAAACAATTCTAACAAACTGTACTCTTTTGGAGTCAGCGAAAGCGGTTTTTCCCCGTACTCTACTTTACAAGTATGGGGGTCCAAGCGCAACTCCCCCCACTCCAACACCGACGGCAAAATCGAACTGCCCCGTCGCAGGAGGGCCCGAACTCGCGCCATCAACTCCGGCAAGTCGAAGGGTTTGACCACATAATCGTCGGCCCCGGCGTCCAATCCCATGACTTTATCGCTGCTAGTGTCTCTGGCAGTAAGCATAAGTACGGGGGTGGCGTAGCCCTTTTGTCGGATGCGGCAGCAGAGTTGGATGCCGTCGAGTTTGGGCAGCATCACGTCTAAGACTATTAAATCGTAGGGGGCGCTTTCGACAAAATCCCAACCCAGCTCTCCATCTTCGGCGGCATCGACGACGTAATGGCGATCGCTGAATGCTTCTGCTAAAGCATGGGCGATGCGAATGTCATCTTCTACAAGTAAGATTTTCATTGCTACTGGTGGTATTCGTTGTACTCTTTTTCCATTGTAGGAAAAAAAAGTAAAAAACTCAGAAAGATGGGAAGGGATGATGAAAAAAATTTCAAGGAACAGTGGGCTAGGGTTGAGGGTTCGGAGAGTAAGTAGTCATGCAAAAATTTTTGCATGACTACTTAAAGCCAACAAAGCTCGCCTACTTTTTAAGTAACTTTTTCCCTCTTTTTATACTAAGCGCGGTCTTAAAAGTGAAAGACAAGTTCGAGCGATCGCTGCCCCACAAATCCCTCGTTAATTGCCCGGGGGTACTTAATGATTAATTACTTAGGGCAAGCTGCTGCTTTGGCAGAGTTGGGGAGTGTGGGGAGGGTGGGGAAGGACTTTTCATATTTATTCAGCAACCCCTACTTAATAGGTAGCGGGTAGTTCCGCAATTACCGGGAGCATCTCAATGCAAGAAGAAAACGTAGAATTTGTCGCATTTATGGAAGAGGCAAGAGGCAATAGGCAAGAGTAGGCAAGAGGCAATAGGCAATAGGCAAGAGTAGATAAGGAACAGAATTTTCGATTTTTTTCTACTTTTTTAATGTTTGATAACCCCTAAACGGGTTGCTATATTTTTACAAATATGAGATGCTCCCCAATTACCTATTACCGACAAAACAGACTTTAGAGTTGGGCACTAGAGCTGGGCAACAGAGCTTTTTCAAACTCCAAAGTCGGGCGATGGAAATTAAGTTATGGCCTTTAGCTAGCCTTTCTCTTGGATGGGGTATAATACCAGCAACCAGCCGAAAATCGGCAAATAGACCATTATTTGAACTATGGTAAAAGCTATGGGGCATCAAAACTCTTCTGGACAAAAGGCTGCTCTCGCAGTGGCCATATCGGGCCAGGCATTTTATGCGGTAGTTCCGATGACTTTGGCCCTGTCCTTAAATTCGGCAATGGGGCTCAAAATGCGGCAATGGGGCTCAAAATGCGGCAATGGGGCTCAAAATGCGGCAATGGGGCTAGTAGAGGCAGAGCTGAGCGATCGCTAAAGCTTGGCCGAGGTTCGGAAGTGACGGAAGTTTGGCAGTCGATGGAGAAGTTGGAGAAAAATGCGGTTAAGGCCATTGTCAAACTGCGCCAACAGCTTTTAAAAGAAATAGAATCAATTCGGGAAGCTAGATCGGGTCGATCGGGCGTGCCTGCGGTGGAGTCGGGGGAGCCGACTGCTAGTCTTGATATCCCCGGCAATTTCCGGCAATAGCAGACAACTTGATGAGACTTGTAACAAATTGTTAATTTTATATCTAAAACGCTCAAATACTAATAAAA
>CAZSTZ010000228.1:0-8597 GCA_964609515.1 uncultured bacterium
CAGAAGACAGCGACACTGCTTCGGCCACCGAAGAAGAAGAACCAGAAGACAGCGACACTGCTTCGGCCACCGAAGAAGAAGAACCAGAAGACAGCGAAAACATTGCCGACGATACAGACAATACCATCGATATGAGATTGATGGAGTCTAGTTCCGGGGCGATGATGGGATTAGAAGGCGAAGACGAAATTTTCGGCACCGACGAAGATGATATCATCAACGGCAACCAAGGCAACGATACCATTTTCGGTCTCGAAGGCGACGACTGGTTGCGCGGTGGAAAAGGTAATGACTCTTTAATTGGCGGCAAAGGCGACGATTATCTAGTCGGGGAGCTCGGTTCCGATACTCTGACTGGCGGGGAGGGCAACGATACCTTTATTTTGCGGGCCGATACCGCCTCGGGAGTGCAAGATATCGCTGATGCCGATTTGATTCTCGATTGGCAAGAAGGCGAAGGTATTGCAATTGTCGGCGAATTCGATCCAGCAGAAGACTTCAGTTTCGAGTTAGTCGGTGAAGATACTGTAATTAAGCTAGGAGCTAGCGACGATATTTTGGGAGTAGTTCAAAATACAGCGATCGCCAGCGTAGAAGAAAATATTTTCGTCGTTGCCCCCAACGACGTGGCCTTGGGTATTGGCTAACAACTAAGTCCAGTTAAATTATTGGAAATTTGCTAGACAATTTCATCGCTTTATGATATGCGTTGAAACTTGTCTGGCGAATTCTAGTTTCGTCGGCCTTGGAAAATTGTCCCGGGCAATCTGGGCCTCACAAAACTAGAACGAGAGGCGCGATCTGTTATCCTCTGAATAAAACATCTGAGGGCATCGAAAAAATGAATCGACTTTTAAAACTCAAAAGATTATTAGTGTGCCTATTATTAATAGGAGCGATCGCTAGTGGATTGGCACCCCCAGTCCAAGCTGCTAATTCCGAGGATCTAAATCGCCTGTTAACAGAGAAATTATGCGTTTCCTTTTTGTGGGATAGATGCGATTTGAGACAAGCAGATCTCCACGATCGAAACCTGGAAGGAGCTAACCTCTCGGGAGCAGATTTAAGAGAAGCAAACTTGCAAAATGCCCAGTTAAATAATGCCGACCTTTCTGGAGCAGATTTAACGGGAGCAAATTTAACCAATGCTAGTTTATTTAGAACTAAGATCGATAAAGCCAATTTAACAGAAGCAAACTTAAGCGGCGCTCGTTTGTGGCAAGCAGATCTTACTCTAGCAAATCTGAAACGCGCCAATTTAAAAGATGCTAATTTATTAGAAGCGAGGCTCTGGGGAGCTAATCTGGTAGAAGCAAATTTAAGTAATGCCAGTCTCCACGGTACTAACCTAGAGTATGCCAATTTAGCCGATTCTAATTTAAGTGGCACAGATTTTCACGGCTTCTTTTTTCGTAATTACAAAAAGATGACTAATCTGAGAAAAGCAAATCTCCAAGGAGCAAATATTAACGGTGCTGACTTAACAGGAGTTATGTTAGAAGGAGCAGTTATGCCCGATGGTTCCATTCAAGAATAATTGATTTTTCTTAAGTAATTAGGAGCGAGTTAACAAAAATGAAAAAAATAAGACCAAATCCCAGAGATTTCTTGTTAAAAAAAATGCCTAAAAATTCAATCGGTGCGGAAATAGGCGTTTGGAAAGGTGTTTTTACCCAAAGAATTTTAAACCTAGTCGAACCCCAAGAACTGCACTTAATAGATCCTTGGAAATTTCAAAAAGAATTTCCTAATAGACTTTATGGCGGCCAAGTTGCGAAAAGTCAAGAAGATATGGATAAAATCTCTGAATCAGTTTTGGCTAAAACCAGGGGTAAAAACGTAATTATTCATCGTGATTTTTCCAGCAACGTTATTCCCCAATTGGAAAATAATTATTTAGACTGGGTTTATATCGATGGCAATCACCATTACGAATTTGTCAAACAGGATTTGGAATTGTGTTTCCAGAAGGTAAAAGTTGGTGGATTTATCGCGGGGGATGATTATAATTGGAATCCTAAAGAGGCTCGCGATGATTTTCCGGTAAGAAGAGCTGTGAATGAATTTATCGGGACGGGATTAGTTACTGTGGAGGAAGTTCGCAACAACCAGTTTATTCTTAAGAAGGAATAAAAAAAAGAATAAAAAAAAGAGCGATCGCTCTTTTTTAACCCGGGTTAAAAGTCAAAAGTTTTCGACTTTTAAAAAGGTAATTATAAATCAATGAATAATTCTAAAATTATTGCAATAATTTACACTCCTTTAACTATTTATTTATTCGACTTCATTGGGAGTCACAACTAGCTTGACTCCCTCAATAATTTGTTCGACTATCTCTGGCGAGAGAGTACCTATTTTTTCCCCTAATTGTTCTTTGGAGACTGTAAAAATTTGGGAAATATTAACAACACTTTCCGACGCTAAATTAGTTTCTCCTACTCCTAAGAAAACATTCCCCGGGATGGCAGCGAGCTTGGTATTATAACTCAAAGCACAGACCACAACAGTGTTAATCTTGCTCGAATTAAAAACGTTGTTCTGGACGACAACATGGGGATGTCTGTTAGCAGGTTCAAAACCTAATGGTCGATCTAGCTTAATCCAGAATATATCGCCTTGATTAATTACCATTCTCCTTCTACAATACTTTTATGGTGTTGATTCATACCATCGAGAGGGTTTGGTTCTTCTTTTGCTTCTGGGACTTCTCCATAAGCAGCGTTGATTTTTTCGAGTAATTGCCGATTTTGATGGCGACGGATAAATTCTTCAAGAGCGATCGCTATTAAGCGACTTCGCGATACGTTCATTTGGGACGCAAGAACCTCCGCTTGTTCGAAGAGCGACTCTTGCAATGAAATAGCAGTTTTGACAGTGGCCATATTCTTATACTTTCACGTCTGAATTTCAGTATAACCATTTCTCATATCAATGTCAAACTGGAAAAAATCGAGCCAAAGGCCACTTTTTGGCCAAAAAAAGCTCGTTAAAAAGAGGGAAAAGGGAGACAAGGGAGAGGGAGGAAACTTGCGGAACTCCGAAACTCCCAACCCGGATCGCACGGGCCAACTCCCCACATGGAGCAACTCTGCCAAAGCAGCAGCAAGCCCTAAATAAAGAAACGGCCTTGGGCTAAAATACCTAATATCCAGAAAACTTCCCCAAATCGACAGATGGAAACTATCCAAACTTGGCTCTATCAAATAGCCCAATTTGCCAATAACCTAGTGGCCAGCCAACTAACCCACATAAACTGGCTGAGTTTTGGCATTATCTTTGCCGCAGGCTTGCTAACCAGTCTTACTCCCTGTATGCTCTCCATGCTGCCCATAACCATCGGCTACATTGGCGGCTACGAGGCCAAAACTCGCCTCCAAGCTGCGGCCCAATCTGCCTGGTTTTCTCTGGGATTAGCTACAACCCTTGCAGGATTGGGCATCCTAGCATCTTACGTCGGACGGGTTTACGGTCAAATAGGAATAGGTTTGCCCGTCGCTGTCAGTATCGTTGCCATTCTCATGGGCCTTAACCTCTTAGAAGCTCTTCCCCTGCCCATGCCTTCCTTTGACAGCGTGGGTTGGATTTCTAAAGATTTACCAAAAGGAGTACGCTCCTATTTATTAGGTTTAACATTTGGTTTGGTGGCATCTCCTTGCAGCACTCCGGTATTGGCAACTTTATTAGCTTGGGTTTCTGCCACTGGCGATACAATTTTAGGGGGTTTTTTGCTCCTCGCTTATGCGGCAGGTTATGTGGCTCCTTTAATCTTAGCTGGCACTTTTACTGCTAGTATTAAAAAGTTATTGGAAATGCGGCAGTGGTCTGCTTGGATTACACCGACAAGCGGCGCTTTATTAGTAGGATTTGGTGTTTTTTCTTTGGTATTTAGATTGATGCCTGTGGGCTAACAAGAAAAAAAATTAGCCAATTAACAACTAACAATTTATTAGATGATTTACCAAATTTTATTTTTATCAAAAATAGCTCGATCTTTGGGTGGATTACAGAAAACATTCCGACGGGAAATACTGCCGATTTTAGCGGATTTGCGGTTGGCGATCGCTCTGTTATTAATAATAGCAATAGCCAGTATCTCCGGCACGGTTATAGAACAGGGTCAATCCATAGCATTCTACCAACAAAACTATCCAGAAAGTCCGGCTTTATTTGGTTTTTTAACCTGGAAATTGATTATCATTTTAGGGCTAGATAGCGTTTATCGTACTTGGTGGTTTTTATCGATTCTAATTTTATTTGGAACGAGCTTAACTGCCTGCACTTTTACCCGACAACTGCCGGCATTAAAAGCAGCTCGTCGCTGGAATTTTTACGACAAACCCAAACAGTTTGAAAAATTAGCTTTAAGCGCGGAATTAGAAACAAATTCGTTAAATTCCTTAGAACAAATATTGCAGCAACGCCGCTATAAAATCTTTAAAGAAGGAGACAAACTTTACGCTCGTAAAGGCATTATTGGTAAAATTGGTCCTATTGTCGTTCATGCCAGTATGTTAATTATTTTGGCCGGTTCTATAATAGGTTCTTTAACGGGATTTATGGCTCAGGAAATCGTAGCCAGCGGCAATAGTTTTCAGATAACTAATATTGTCAATGCCGGACCTTTGGCCCAATGGCATTTTCCGATTGATTTCTCCGTAAAAGTTAATCGTTTCTGGATAGATTATTTACAAGATGGAAATATAGACCAATTTTATTCCGATTTGTCGGTTTTAGATAAAACAGGAGAAGAAGTAGATCGCCAAACTATTTATGTCAATAAACCTTTAAAATATGGCGGCGTGACTATGTATCAGGCAGATTGGGCGATCGCTGCAGTCAAAGTTCGCATCAATAATAGTCCTGTTTTTCAATTACCAATGGCTCAATTAGATACCGGCGGAAATGGTAGAATCTGGGGAACTTGGGTTCCAACAAAACCAGATCTAAGCGAAGGAGTTTCTTTATTAGCCACAGATTTACAGGGAACTTTATTAGTTTACGATCCCAAAGGTCAATTAACTTCTACCGTCAGGGCGGGAATGTCAACAGAAATTAATGGCGTGACTTTATTTGTGGATGAAATAATCGGCAGTACGGGTTTGCAAATTAAGTCCGATCCAGGCATTCCTATTGTTTATTTAGGATTTGGTTTGTTGATGGTTAGCGTTTTGATGAGTTATGTTTCCCACTCGCAAATTTGGGCTTTGAAAATCGGAGATAAAGTTTATCTTGGCGGTAAAACTAATCGCGCTAAGGTGACTTTTGAACGAGAAGTTTTAGAGATATTAGATAGCTGGAACGAGTCTCAAGAAGACAACGATTTAGATGCTATAGATTCTAGTTCTTTGGCTCCTCAAAATTGAAAAAATCCGCTATTAAGAAACCCGGTTTTTTCTCATTCTTAAGAAACCAGGTTTTGCCGAAATTACCTGGTTTCCGATCTGGGATACTCTTCTGGTTTCTGGGCTGAGATGTTCCTGTGGAGGACTGAGGAGATTTGGTGGGACGAAATGGCAGATTGAGATGGCCGAGAAAAAAATTTGCCATACTACTTGTCAAATCCCCCCAGCAGTGTGATAGAATAAAATAAGTAGCTACTAAACCGGGATGTAGCGCAGCTTGGTAGCGCACCTCGTTCGGGACGAGGGGGTCGCAGGTTCGAATCCTGTCATCCCGATTTTTTAGAATCTCGAAGCCTTAGCAGTTTCGAGATTTTCAAATTTCTTCAGCTTACTTTTTCTCTCAATTTTCCCTCGCTCATCCCTCTTAATGAGGTACAGCATTTCGCCTTCCAACTCTTGCCCGTTCCCCATTCCCAAAAAGCTATATTGGTATTTGACTGGGAAAAACAGGAATTTTTTGCTATATTTAATCACAAGTAGCCTACTCAGCCTTGAATCGGAAAATAAAAAAATGTCCGGTTAGTAGATTTTTGCCTGGGTAGGAAAAATAGGCCAATTAAGTCAAGAATTAAGCTTGAAAAGCATTGGAACTATCCTGCTGAAAGTTCGTCTGATGTCGGTAAACTTTCTATTGAGTAGGAGAATTTCATTGAGAATAAGGCTGACTTTGAGTAAAAAAAATAACCGGAAGTAAATTTTAGCAGCAGTAAAAAAAATTAGATAGCCTCTAGTTTCTTTGACTGCATCTCAATTGAAAAATTCAGTAAAAAGGATGTCTTTTGTTGCCTTGAGAAACATCCATTTTTTGGTAGAATTAACTGCAGGCTAAACCTTGCCTAAGTCATTTTATACTCTGGAGAAATTATGAAACTATTAATTCGTTTGGGTGCCATATTAGGAATCTGCGGCAGCACTCTTTTGGCTCCCTCGGCAGCTAATATGTCTGCTTTAGCACTGCCACAAGAACAGGTATTACAAAAGTTAAGCCCAGTACCAGTATTTACTATTACCGATTCTCAAGGGGCTCCTCTTGTAGCTTCCCTCAGCAAGGAAGGCGAAGACATCAACGCTTCTTTGGCAGGAGTATTTATTAATAAGAGCGATGCCGATGCTTTTGTCGATCGCCTGAGAACTCAAAATCCAGACTTAGCTTCCTCTGTAAAAGTAGTGCCCGTTTCTCTTGGTGAAGTTTACCAAATGAGCGAATCTATCCGAGATAACGGAGAAAATTTACAGTTTACTTTTGTACCGGGAAAACAGCAAGTAGAATCTGCTATGACCGTGTTAGAAGAAAACGGTAAAGAAGCAGAGCAATTCAACGGCACCCCTCTTTTCTTGGCTAAAGGAGGAAATGAAGATGGTTATTTAACTATTCAAAGAGGCGAGCAACAAGTAATTCCTATGTTTTTCAATAAAGAAGATTTACAGGGAATGTTAGAGCGTTTCAACAGTCAACAACCAGACATCGCAGGTTCGGTAGAAATAGAGGTTGTCAACCTCGAAGGAGTAATAGAAGCTTTGCGAACCGATGACGATCCTTTCTTAACTAAAATTGTCTTGATTCCTCCTAGAGATTCTGTGGAATTTATCCGCCAACTTCAAGAAGGTTCGGGTAATTAATTGATTTGGGGAATGGGAAATTGGGAATGGGGAATGGGCATCCTGCCTGTTCCCCATTCCCAATTGCTCGTCCCTTATTTCTTATATGAAATCTCAATCTCAGCAATACATAGCAGGATTAGAACTTTATCGATGGCGAGAATCTGCTAAAAAACTAGCCATCAAAAATGATATTCCACCGGAAGAAGTTGACCGGTTGCTACAGGAAATAGCCGATTTAGATTCGTTGGCTTTGCGTTTGGAATCTTTCAAAGATAAGCCGCAAATTTCTTTGAAAATTTCCCGACAAGAATTAGATAAACTTTGGCATCGGCGAGTGGAAGAAAGAGTTCCCCTACAATATTTAACGGGGGTTGCTTATTGGCGGAATTTTGCTTTAAAAGTTACCCCCGCCGTACTCATTCCTAGACCGGAAACAGAAGAAATAATCGACTTAGCGATCGCCGCCCGTTCTTCTCAGACTCCCACAAACAAAGAAGTTTGGGCGGACTTGGGCACCGGTAGTGGGGCGATCGCTCTCGGATTGGCGGCAGCTTTGACTACGGCGACGATTTATGCTGTGGATAGTAGTTCCGAAGCTCTGGCCGTCGCGAGTGAAAATGCCGTAAATTGCGGTTTTGCAGAGAGAATCGAGTTTTATCGAGGTTATTGGTGGGAACCTTTAGAGAAGTTAAAAGGCCAAATAAGCGGTATGATAGCCAACCCACCCTATATTCCTAGTAGGGCGATCGCCGCCCTCCAACCAGAAGTAACCCAACACGAACCCCATTTAGCTCTCGACGGAGGCAGCGACGGTCTCGACTGCATCAGATATTTAATCGAAACAGCACCGATTTATTTACGTTCCGGCGGGCTCTGGTTAATCGAAATGATGGCCGGACAAGGAGAGTCGGTAGCTGAATTATTGCGATCGAACGGCAATTACGCTCAAATTCAGCTATTCTCAGATTTAGCAGGAATTAATAGATTTGCTCTTGCCCGCAGAATTTAGTAGAAAATGACCCAAGTTTCGCTTAATGCCCTAATCGAGGGAGCAAAATCCGGTAAATTAGTCAGCTTTCCCACAGACACCATTCCGGCCCTGGCAGTGCAGCCGGAAAAATCCGAGTCGATCTTTCAGGCCAAACGCCGCAGTCAAACTAAACCTCTAATTCTGATGGCAGATAAACTGCAATCTTTGTGGCCCTACATCGCCGGCAGTGCCGAAGAGTTAGAGTTATGGCAGCAAACCGCCGAAAAATACTGGCCGGGAGCTTTAACCTTAGTTTTGCCGGCTTCGGAAAAAGTGCCGCCAGGGATAAACCCTCTGGAATATCGGAGACAAGATGCAGCTCCCACCGTTGGCGTGCGAGTGCCAAATTGCGATTTAGCTAGAAAAATCTTAGAACGGACGGGGCCTCTAGCAACTACCAGCGCTAATATTTCCGGTCAACCGGCTTTAAAAACTACGGCAGAAATTGAGGCTCAATTTCCAGAAGTCCTAACCCTAGTCCCCGGGGAGTTAGAAACAATAACACCCTCATCGGGCCTAGCTTCTACTGTGGCTAAGTGGAATCAAGAATTAGGTTGGGAAAT
>CAZSTZ010000228.1:8697-11313 GCA_964609515.1 uncultured bacterium
TTGCAGGCAGCTAATAGGAGTATCCGACTGAATATATCCCCACCGGAGCCAAATATTTATGTGCTGGCAGATCTACCTCGTTTCCGACAGGTGTTGGTGAGTCTGGTAGATACGGCGATCGCTCAAATGGAGGAAGGTAGCGTTAACGTCTCTGCTCGCGCTTCTAGAGAATCTGGATACGTTCATATTTTAATAGAAGACCAGCGCCCGGTGAGCGCTTGGAGCGAGTCTTGGGATTTGTTGAAACAAGATTTGGAGGGTAATGCTAAGGTTAGCGACCCTTCATTAATTAAAGAAGAATTCGATCTCTCTCCAGGAATGCGGTTATTAATGAATCAAACTTTATTAGAACTGATGAAGGGACGTTTGGAAGTTTTGGCGGTACCTGTCGAAAATTATCAGGGGGAAGATGATTTTACTCGCACTCAATGTTCTATTCCTTTGAGTAATAGTTAAGCTCAGAAACCCGGTTTTGCCGAAATTACCGGGTTTCTTTAGCGGTCCTCGTAAGGTGCGCACTGCGCACCCTACTAGCAATTAACTCTTCTGCAACCACCGGGCGGCATCTTTGGCGTGATAGGTCAAAATCAAATCGGCACCCGATCGCTTAAAGGCAGTTAAAGTCTCCAGGACCACCTTTTCTTCGTCGATCCAACCGTTAAGGGCTCCTGCTTTAACTATGGAATATTCCCCAGAGACGTTATAAGCAGCTACCGGTAAATTAGTGGCTTCTTTAACTCGCCAGATAATATCCATATAGGCCAAAGCTGGCTTAACCATTAACATATCGGCCCCTTCGGCGATGTCTAATTCAATTTCTTTAAGGGCTTCAAGCCCGTTGGCCGGGTCCATTTGATAAGTTCTGCGATCGCCAAATTGAGGGGCAGACTCGGCGGCATCTCTGAAAGGCCCGTAATAAGCAGATGCATACTTAGCGGCGTAGGACAAAATGGGGATATCCTCAAACCCTGCGTTATCCAAACCGGAACGGATGGCCTGAACGAAACCATCCATCATCCCCGAGGGAGCGATAACATCGGCCCCGGCATTAGCTTGAGAAATAGCAGTTTTCTTCAACAGTTCCAGAGTGGGGTCGTTTAAAACCCGCCCGGTCAAATCTCCGACTTCCAAATAGCCGCAATGACCGCTGGTGGTGTATTCGCACAAACAAGTATCGACAATGACTAATAAATCTGGAACTGCTTCTTTGACGGCGGTAGTGGCTTTTTGGACGATACCGCAGTCATGCCAAGCGCCAGTAGCATCGTTATCTTTATCTTCGGGAATGCCGAAGAGGATAATCGCCGGGATGCCCAAGTCGTAAACTTCTTTCGCTTCTTCTACGATTTTGTCAACGGAAAGCTGATAAACCCCCGGCATCGATTTTACTTCTTTGGCGAAGCTGTCTCCAGGAACGGCAAAGAGGGGATAAATCAAATCGTTGGTGGTGAGGAGATTTTCTCTAACCATCCGGCGGAGTTGGGAATGGCTGCGCAGGCGGCGAGGTCGATTGATGGGAAACATAGTTTTATTTGGGTAGATTGCGTTTCGCAAAAAAGTTTAAGACTCTTTGAAGTGCAATTAACCGAATAGTTACAATTCTTTATATTCAAAAAACCCGGTAACTTCGGCGAAACCGGGTTTTTGCTGACTGTTCGTAGTAATCGCGGAGCGCGATTTAAGTTAGTTTAAAATCGCGGAGCGCGATTTTAAACTAACATGAAATTAGCTTTGTGCTGCTGCTACTTCATAAACGCTAATTTTTTGCTGACTTTTACCTTTTCTCTCGAAAGCTACCACGCCATCGATTAAAGCAAATAAGGTATAGTCTTTACCGACACCAACGTTATTACCGGCGTGGAAGGAGTTACCGCGCTGGCGAACGAGGATATTACCCGCCCGAACTTCTTGACCGCCATAACGTTTAACTCCTAATCTTTGGGCGTTAGAGTCGCGACCGTTGCGCGTACTGCCCGTACCTTTTTTATGGGCCATTATTTTCTCCGATGGTTGCTACAGTTTCTAAGTTAATCTAGTTTTGCTCGAATGGCTATTATTCTGCCACTACTTCAACGGGGGTTGCTTCAGTTTCCGTTGCTTCGGGAGTGCTTGCCTCTGGTTGTTCTGTCTCGGCAGCAGCTAAGACAGTGCCATTAAGATTAATAGAATCGATCGTTAAGCGAGTTAGTTCTTGACGGTGGCCTCTTTTCTTGCGAGTTTTCTTTTTGGGTTTCATCTTATAAACGATGACTTTTTTACCTCGCAGGTGGCGTAAAATTGTCCCTTCTACGGTGGCCCCTTGTACTAAGGGCTGACCGATGTGGGTCTCGTCCTCATGTTGAACCAGAAAGACTTTTTCGATAGAGACTTTTTCTCCTTCTGCTACTGGGAGTAGTTCGACATCGTAGAAGCGACCTGGTTCTACTCGCAGTTGTTTGCCGCCAGTTTCAATAATTGCGTAACTCATTTTGGTTTTTTGTCCTTAAAACAGCCGTAAAGGTAGCTGGAGAGGCATGGCTTCCAGCATTTGATATGTCTGAACCCGATCCGAGCCTGGTTTGGACACACAATCTACCATTATTACTGGTTAAGGGTGTTTTTGTCAAGGGTTTTGTT
>CAZSTZ010000229.1:0-11133 GCA_964609515.1 uncultured bacterium
TTATTTTTATAGCTCTAATTTCCTTAAGTAATTGTGGGTCTTCGGTACCAAGGTTTGCTAAAATGGTAATTTTACGATGAGCGGGAACTCTTAACAGGGAACAGGGAACGGGGAAGAACAAATTTAAAATTGACGCAAACACCATTAAACTACTTTTTTTTAATAACTAGATGTGCTAGTTAGTAAGAAAAAAATCCCAAATCCGTTCCCCGTTCCCCGTTCCCCGTTCCCGAGCATCAATGATGAGCGCAAGCTAAACACCGAAGAGCCGTAATTGTACTTAAATTCTTTGATAGCAACCCGTTCGGAGGTTAAAGTAAATAAAAACTCAAAAACTCCTAACTTTTGCCTCTTGCCTCTTGCCTCTTGCCTCTTGCCTCTTGCCTCTTGCCTCTTGCCTATTTTTAACCTTGTCCTCCCCAAATTAACCTCAGACTCCAGAAAATCGTTAAAGCAGCCAATACTAACCAATCCAGTAATTTTAAGCGTAAATCGTGCCATTCTACCCGATGTTCGTTAGGACTGGTAAAACCTCTGACTTGCATCGCCGTGGCTATTTGTTCTGCCCGCAATAATAAATTATCCAGCAGTCTTTCGGCTACTATTAACCACACTTGAGAAGCTTGTCGAAATCCTAATTTTTTCCAGTTTATCGCCCTAGTTCTTACAGACCGCATTAAGTTCTGTACTTCTTCTAAAACTAAGGGAATAAATCTTAACGATAATGTTAAAGTTAAAGCTATTTCCGTAACTGGTAAATTTAACTTTCGCAAGGGTAACATCAGGTCTTCTATTCCAGCAGTAATTTCTTCGCTAGCCGTAGTTAAAAGGTAGAGATTTGTGCTGTAAATTACGATAAATAAAAGGGTACTTAAGCGAATTGCTAAGTCTAAAGAACGACGAGTTATTGTTAGCGGCCCCTGCTGTAAAATGACATAATTGTAAGGGGTGGGTTGAGGTAAATCGGCGACAATTGGTGGCGCTTGGGATGATGGTTCAAATTGAGAACTTCCCAACAAACCGTAGAGATTTTTCCAAGTTTTAGATGGGGGTTCTGGCGGCAGTTCTGCGGGGAGTTTGGCGAAGGCTAATTCGTCTTTTGGCAGGCGGGGTTGATAGTCGATCGCCAACCCATCGGGAGCTAGAGCCGCGCTCATAAAAAATATTAACAAACAAAACATCAACAACCAACCCATTTGTTTGCGCCAAACCCGCAGAGGAATTAAAGCACTAACGGTCAATAAAATTAACGCTACTACCAAAACCAGCCTAAATAAAGAACTAGCGAGAACCGGACTTACTAAAAAGCTAATTAACCACGCTAATTTTACTCTCGGGTCTAGTTTGTGCAGCCAAGTTATCGGTTTCTCTAAGTAAAGTCCCAGTGGTAAAGTTTTTAATAAATCCATATTTGGGGAATTGGGAATGGGGAATTGGGAATGGGGAATTGGGAATTGGTATAACAGGCATCTTGCCTGTTATACCAATTTAAACTTTGGTAGCTCGATTTAAGTTATTATTTTCAACTTCTCGTGCTTTTTTGCCGCGCCAAAACAGGCGAATGGGAGTTCCTTTAAAACCTAAATGTTGGCGAAATTGACTTTCGATATAACGACGATAATTTTCGGGAATTCGTTTGGGATCGTTAACAAATAAAGCAATTGTCGGCGGTTCGCTGCTGACTTGAGTGCCATAATAAATCTTGCCCTGTTTTCCTTGGCGAGTAGTAGGAGGAGAATGCCAGGTAATCGCTTCTTCTAATACTTCATTAATTACTGCAGTAGTCACCCGACGTTTGTGTTCTGCCGCCGCATTGTCTGCTAAATCGATAATTTTTTCTACCCTTTGTCCGGTCATAGCGCTAACAAAAATTGTTTCCGCCCAATCGGCAAAATACAACTTAGATTTTACCGTTGTTTCGTAACCGTAAATAGTATGAGAATCTTTTTCTACCGCATCCCATTTATTGACGACAATAACGCAAGCTCGACCTTCTTCAATAATTCTATCTGCGAGTTTTTGGTCTTGGTCGGTTACGCCGTCTAAAGCGTCAATTATTAAGAGGGCTACATCGGCCCTACGGATGGCTTTAAAGGCGCGATTTATGCCAAAAAATTCGGCACCGTATTCGACGTTTTTCTTCTTTCTAATTCCGGCAGTATCGATTAAGCGATAAGTTTTACCGTTGCGTTCTACTACCGTATCGATCGCATCGCGGGTAGTACCGGAAATGGGGCTGACGATGGCACGATTTTCTCCTAAAAAAGCGTTTAATAAACTGGATTTACCAACGTTAGGTCTGCCGACAATTGCTACTTTTATTTCGTTGCTTTCTGGGATTTCTTCTATGGGCGGTAAATGCTCGATTAATTCATCTAATAAGTCGCCGGTGCCGCTGCCGTGGATGCCGGAGACGGGGTAGGGTTCTCCTAATCCTAATTCCCAAAATTGGGCGGCTTGGGCCAGTCCTTCGCTGACAGATTCGCATTTATTGACGGCCAGGAGGACGGGGACTTGTTGTTGCCGCAACCATTGAGCGATCGCTTCGTCCCCACCGGTCAGGCCCATTTGTCCGTCAACAACAAAGATGGCCGCGCTAGCTTCGGCGAGGGCGGCCATTGCTTGTTCCCGAATGAGGGGCAAAAATTCGGTTTCGTCGTCGAAGATGAGGCCACCTGTATCGACGATTTGAAATTCCCGGTCTTGCCAGAAGGCGTTGCGATAGGTGCGATCGCGAGTTATACCGGGCAGGTCGTGGACGATGGCATCGTTGGTATCCCCCAGGCGATTGACCAGGGTCGATTTGCCCACGTTTGGCCTACCAATAATAGCAACAATAGGTAAAGGCATAAGCTGTTAAGTATTTAAACTAGATATCGAGACCGTAGCTCTAGGCAAGAGGCAAGAGGCAACAGCTCATCTGGGGCCGTGCATTTTAAATGCGTCTTAGCTTAAGAGCATTTTTCCAGATTGGCTGGAAAATAAAAGTTCAACCTTCGATTATAGCAAAATGGGAATAGGAAATTGGGAATGGGAAATGGGGAATTAAGTTTAAAAATCGGAACGAGATAAAATTGGATTGACGGAAAATCCTAACTGATGAAAAATAGCTGCGGGTAAATGCCCGAATGGGGCGGTTAAATTGAAGTTAAATTCTTCGTCGTATTTCAACCATTTATTTTGAGAACGCCATCCAATTTGCAATGCTAATTTATTGACGCTATTACCAACTTCTCGGTAAATGCGCTTTTGGACGCTGAAACCAAATTTCCCGTTGCTGTATTGTTGCCAGAGGCCATCGATGGTTTGAAAATCTGCACTTGATATTTGCTGGATGTTGGTTTTTGAGAGTTCGGGAATTTCGCAGCGATGGCGAATTATGGTTAATAAAACTTTTGAGGTTTCTTTATCTGCTTCTCGCCAATTGAGCGCCGCTAACAATGCTTCTAATTGAGTAAATTCTGGCTTGGTTTGGGGCTCGGAATTTTGGCAAGTTTGCCAGCGAGAGAGGAGTAACTCCCAACCGACGCGAGCAAAACGTCCTTGCCAATACATCCAGAACGTAGTAGGCACTAACCAGGTTACGGGAAGGTGTCCCGGTGGAGCGGTTTTATCGAAGGTTAGTTCGTTATAGTTTAACCAGCGATCGCCCGCGCGCCACCCCACCCTTTCGGCAAGTTTGGTATAGTCGCTACCCACTTCTCGATAGATGCGGTGGATGGTGTTAAAACCGAAACGGTTTTCGCTATGGTTAGTCCAGAGGCGATTTATCGTTATTAAATGAGAACAGGGGAAGTTCTCGATATCTTGTTGGGTGAGGAGGAGGTTGTCGCGGGTATCGGCAGCAGCGATCGCCAGCATTATTCTCCGAGTTTCCACATCCGCTTCCTGCCACCGTCGGGCGGCGAGTAAATTTTCCAGTGGGAGGTAAAAGGAATCCATCTTGTTTGTCAAAGTAATCATCTCGTTTGTAGTAATCGCGAAGAGCGATTGGCAGTAGAATGGGGGGCGATCGCTCCTAACAACTTGCTTAAAACCTTCATCACTTTTTAGACGCTTTCGGTAATTTTACCTCCGAAGCCTTAATGCCGATAGCACCTGCCACAATTTGCTTCAATTCTGTCTCTACTTTGCCAAAATACTCCCGCTTTTCAACTACTGAATGAACCTTGGCATTTTCAATAGCATTAACGATCGTGCGAAAATAGCCATCAAGCGATCGCCTTGTGGGCGCGGATTCCACATCTATAAATCGCCCGATTCTATTTTACCACCCAAGGCAAGACGACCGATTTTTTCTTGTCGAGTTGGTGGGACGAGGGGGCAAGCTAGAAGAGCGATCGCTCCTTTCCCCACCCCGTGGCCCAATCCCCAGGCCCGATGACTATTTAACCCGCATTAACACAAAAACCTCATCTTGTCAAGTCCTTCTCAATAAAAAAAAATTATTAAATTCTCATTTTAGAAAGGAATTTTAAATGTCTCCTCAGATAGATATTTGGAGAGCTCGCCTTTAGGTAGGCTTAAGCAATATAGTTTTCTTTCGCCCTCAAACGAAGGGAATCGTCCTCTAGTTATTAAAAGCAGGAAAAAAACATGGTGGATCGTGGTTCTACAGTACGAATTCTTCGTAAAGAATCCTACTGGTATCAAGAAACTGGAACTGTCGCTTCTGTCGATAAAAGCGGCATTAAATATCCAGTAATCGTGCGCTTTGATAAAGTTAACTATTCTGGAGTTAATACTAACAACTTTGGCATGGATGAAGTAAAAGAAGTTGGCAAGCCCGCAGGTAAAGCAGCTAAGGGTGGCAAAAAGTAAGCGATAACAGCACTCTATTTGCCTAAAACAAATTTAGGTACGATAATCTTGGCTGTTATTTTTGCCCCAAAAAACGCTCCAAAAAGCTATAGTTTTCAAGTTGCACGAGAACCCAATCGGGATACCAAATTTCTCTATTTCTCTATTTCTCTAATTATCGAGCAAAAACAACCTCTGTTTCGAGAAAACCAGCAACTAATTGCAGGCCAAAAATAACTCGATAATCAAAACATCCCTGGCGGGGGTTAATACACCTTCCGCCAGGGATGTTTTAGGACTATTTCTGTTTGAAAAAATAGATACAACCGAACCCTTGCAAGACGGATAGCACGAAAAGAGCAATCTTGCAAGGGTTCTTTACATTTTGTTACGATAGACTCAGTAATACCAAAAGGCGCTACCAAGCGTCCCACAGACAAACTTAACTTGGAGGTTTTTTATGAACGGCTCTTTTCGCGTCGGCAACCTGTTCGGCATCCCCTTTTTTATTAACGTGTCCTGGTTTTTAGTCTTGGGCTTAGTCACCTTAGACTACGGCGGCTACCTGGCAACTCAATTTCCCGGTTTGCAGGGCGGGTTGCCCTGGATTTTAGGATTGGTAACGGCCTTACTTTTGTTTGCCTCGGTCTTAGCCCACGAACTCGGACATAGTTTCGTCGCCCTCAGTCAGGGAATAGATGTCAAGTCCATTACTTTATTTCTCTTTGGCGGTTTAGCTAGTCTGGAGAGAGAATCAAAAACTCCCGCCGAGGCTTTTTGGGTGGCGATCGCAGGTCCTGGTGTCAGTATCGGTTTATTCGCTTTGCTGACTGGAATTAATCTAGCCTTTGGCATCACCGGACCCCTGGCAGCGATGGTGGGATTGTTAGCCTATATTAACTTAGTGTTAGCATTATTTAATTTAATTCCCGGCTTGCCCCTCGACGGCGGTAACATCCTCAAATCAATCGTCTGGAAAATCACCGACAACCCCTACAAAGGTATTATCTTTGCCAGTAGAGTCGGTCAGGCATTTGGTTGGTTGGCGATCGCCTCGGGATTTTTACCCATCCTCTTCAGCGCCCCCCCGAATTTCTGGAACATTATCATCGGTTGGTTCTTGCTGCAAAACGCCGGTCGTTCCGCCCAATACGGTAGCATTCAAGATGCCCTCGCAGGTTTGACCGCCGCCGATGCCGTCACTCCCGATAGCCCTATCGTCCGGGCAACGGAAGAACTTTCGGTGCGCGAATTTGTCAACGAGTACGTTATCGGCAAAAACAACGAGTGGAATAGATTTTTACTCGTCGACGAGGAAGGGCAATTATTAGGAGCGATCGCCGTCTCAGATTTCAACGCCATTCCTACTTCCGAATGGCCTTCGGTGAGCGTTAGAGATTTAGTTAAACCTGTAGAAAGTTTAGCCACCGTCCCCGAGAAAACATCCTTATTAGAAGTAGCGATGTTGTTAGAACAAAAGCAGGTTAGAGAATTAACCGTCGTTAGCGACAGCGGCGCGTTAGTGGGACTGATAGAGAAAGATTCCATACGCCGCATTTTGGAACAAAAAACCCAGGAAAAACCAGCTTAGAACTCGCCTGTGAAACCCTGCGCAAGCAGGAGTTACCGGGTTTCTGAGATAGAAAAACCGGGTTTCTGAGAATACCCAGGACGGCAAAACGTTGTTCTGGGGCATTTTTTTTGCTACAGTCGGCAGATGGCGGCTTTTTCAGATATACTGATATAAAAGAATTGCTTTTTGCTAAAGGCAATCTCGATTGTCGTTCAAAAAAAACCTGCTCTATGAGTTCTTATGCTTTCTGGAACAATAAAGGCGGTGTCGGCAAAAGCTTCCTCTGCTTTGCCGCAGCTTGCGAATATGCTTACCGATATCCAGATACGGACGTTTATGTAATAGACTTGTGCCCGCAAGCTAACGTATCGGAAATCCTGTTAGGCGGATACGAGGGCGGTTCAAAAGCGCTCAAATCCCTGTATGCTAAAACTCCGCGAGCTACTGTAGCCGGTTATTTAGAAGCCCGTCTTAACTCTCCTTTTCAGATGATTCCACAGATATCGCCTTATCTATGCCGACCGGCAGATTATAATCCAGATATACCAGAAAATCTCTGCCTCGCGTGCGGTGACAATTTGTTAGAAATAATCTCGGAGGCTATCCGACAAACATCTCAACTATCTCTACCAATGGATGCTTGGAAAAAAGTGTTATCTTGGATTGAGGATTTAAAAGTAGCTTTACGGGTGCATAGCGGCGATCGCAACACTTTATTTTTAATAGACTGCAATCCCAGTTTTGCTATCTATACCCAACTCGGGCTGGTTGCTGCCGAGAATGTAGTAGTGCCATTTACTGCCGACGATAGTTCCCGTCGCGGCATCGAGAACGTGGTGGCGCTTCTTTATGGTATCGCCGATAAAAATGCTAAATTTTACGCGAAAATCAGTTTTGCCAAACGTGCAAAAGAAGAAGGCTTAAACGTACCCAAATTAAATACGTTTGTTAGCAACCGGGTTATTTGGTACGAAGGGAAACCAAGCAAAGCGTGTAAAGCCGTCAGCAAGACAATTGAGGAGACAATGAATAAAATATACAAAAATAATCGACACGTTTTTGCTAACCCTAAAGAATCTCCTGGCAACAGTTTTATCAATATACCTGATTATCATAGCGTTTGCGTAGTCGCTTCTCATGGTGGCACTCCCTTGCACAAAGTTAAACCAGGTCCGAAAAATATTGTAGGCGAGCGCGTGCAGTTGAATCCCGGCCCCCTGGAAAAATATAAAAACGCACTTGAAGAGTTAGTAAACTGTCTCTAGAGGAAAAAGTCAATGGAGTTAATCGAACATTTAGAAGGTGGGTTAGCTTTAGTCGTCGGTCTCCTAAAACTAACCTTGGAAGCCGTATCCGTATTTTGCATTTTATTAGGTTTGGTAACGACCTCCCAACTGGCGATCGCTCAAACTACTCGCCGTCGCAGCCTCTCTTTTATAGACATTCGGTTGCGTTTTGGCACTTGGCTGGCCTTAGCCCTAGAATTTCAGTTAGCGGCAGATGTTTTATCAACCACCGTTGCCCCCTCCTTTGAAGCATTGGGAAAATTGGGAGCGATCGCCGTTATTAGAACTTTTCTCAACTATTTCTTAAACAAAGAACTCGAAGCAGAAGCAGAAATTCAATCTCGCATCGGAGAAACACCACCAAAAAAGTAGAACAGACGTCTCGCCTGTTCTACTGTTCCTGCCACAACAGAGCGATCGCGTAACGTACCGCCTCCCCCACCATTGAAACCCTGGCAGACTCCGATGCTGTTTTTTCCCATCTCAATAACTGTTCCCAAAAAGTCTTATCTTTTCGGGCTCGCTTGACAATAACTTGAGTAATAACCTTCTGTTGAATTTCCTCAGTAGAAGCCCCTTGTTCTTGCAAATAATTTAACAACCGCTGCACGCTATTAACAAATTGTTCCGGTGCTTGAAACATGACGATCGACTTAATTTGGCGGGAGACTTCTTTATAGATATTCCGAGTTTTTTCGTGTTTGCTTTTGGGAGTATCCGACGGAGGCATAGTTTGAGGTTTAGTAATTTCCGTATCTTCTTCTTCTGCTTCATCGCGAGCAGAAAATTCTAGCAAACGTAAAATCTTTTTCCGCTGTCCCGATACTCGCTGCAGCATCTCTGGATAAATCCTCAATATTTGCTCCGATAGCATTTTAGAATTGACCAAAGAATTAGCCTTAAGCCTGAGCAAATTATTCTCCGCTCTAGCCTCAAAAAACTCTATTTTTAAACTCAATTCGTGGCTTTCTCGTTCCACATAAGCTAAAGTAAAAACCAAAGCTTCCCAGTTAGGTTCTTCAGAAAAATAAACTTCAATAATAGAACTGTTTTGTTCGTGACGAGTCCCAAATTCACCCGCTTCAAAATCGCGATCGCTCGGATAGCGATTGGTAGGGCTTTTAGTATTATAATTAAAATTAGCATAAACGAAACGACAGTCTGTTTTAGATAATTCTACATCCTCAAGCCGCCAGTCGTGAATGCAACAGCCAGTTAACTTTGCCCCTTCTAAATTAGTTCTAATTAAATGACTTTGCAGTAAATAAGCTTCCCTTAAATCAGCTTCGCTCAAATTAGCATCGCTGAGATAAGCGCCACTTAAATCCGCCCGTCGCAAATTCGCCCCCCGCAAATTCGCATCGCTTAAATCTGCCCATAATAAATAAACATCTTGTAGATTAGCTCTTAATAAATGAGCGTTTTTAAAACTAGCTTTTAGCAGATAAGCTGCCATCAAATTAGCTCGACTTAAATCCGCACTATCGAGAATAGCTTCCGTTAAATCTGCCCCAGTTAAAATAATCCGATGCAAATCTGCTTCCTTCAAATTAGCAGAGCGCAAAGTAACGCCATTGAGGTCTGCTTCCGTTAAATTTGCACCTATTAAAATGGCATCCCGTAAATTGGCTTCTGTTAGTTTAGCTTCCCGCAAATTAGCATTAGTTAAATTTGCCCCAATTAAACTGGCGCGATGCAAATTTGCTTCCATTAATTCCGCACCAATTAACTTGGCATGATCCAGTTTGGCTTTTTCTAAATTGATTTGGTCTGATTTGGCCTCTGTTAAGTCTGCACCGCTCAAATCTGCCTCTTGAAAAGTGGCCCAATTTAGATCCGCACCTTGGAGCTGGGCCATGCGCAAATCTACTTTCGTAAGATTGGCCCCGCTGAGATTGGCCTCTTTAAGATTGGCACTCGTGAGTAAAACGTTACGGAGATCGGCGCGACGCAAGCAGACACCGGTAAGGTTGGCCTTGTTTAAAAAGGCCCAACTGAGACTAGCACCCGTTAGATTGGCCCCCGTGAGGTCGATTTCCCGGAGATTGGCACCGCTAAGGCGAGCCCCATTGAGGTCCACATGGGCAAAATTGCGCTCTCCTTTTTGGTAGCGCTGTAGAAGTTCCTGTGCTTGCATTGGGGGACTGGCGTGTTAATAATTCCCATGTTATAGCAGTTTGGGGGCGCATTGTTAATTGTTAATTGTTAATTGTTAGTTTGTTCTTGGTATTAATTGTGAGCTCGTTTTTGGTGTGAGTTAGTTTTCGGTGTGAATTAGTTTTCTCTGTGAGTTATTAGTTGTTATAGCAATTCTCCAACTTATGAGGTACAGTTTTTATTTTCACGACGAGTACTCGTGACGAGTATGAAGGAAAAATGCCCATCACTGTACCTCACTAAACTGGGAAACGCTATAATTTACGAAAATAAAAAAAGCCCCTTGGTAAGGGACTTATCTACTGGGAAAAGTAATGCTATTTAGCCAGACAGGTTGCCGCAGGCGTAGGCATCCACTCCGCGAGAGGGAACGCGATCGCCATAATCTGTATCGTAACCCGTTACCGTCTTGGCTATGCTATCAAATTCTTTATTATTCCAGTTGCGCAGGTGTATCGGTTTCCTCTGCTCTCCTCTAAAGTATGCTTGAGTACCGATAGCGGCAGCAGCTACCCAACCCACGATTAATAAACCTATTACTAAAGCCATAGTTTGTTTCTCCTTTGTTTGTTTTTTCCTTCTGTAAACTAATATAACGGTTTGTAAAGCAATGTAACAGTGACTTGACTCACAAAAAGCAACGATCGCGATCGCGCCTTTGTAGCCATCGGCTTCCCGATCTAAAACCGAACGCGATCCCCAAAAAGAAAAAAGCCCCTGGCAAGGGGCTTTTCAGTATCCAACGGGAAATTTAAAACAATGCTATTTAGCCAGACAGGTTGCCGCAGGCGTAGGCATCCACTCCGCGAGAGGGAACGCGATCGCCATAATCTGTATCGTAACCCGTTACCGTCTTGGCTATGCTATCAAATTCTTTATTATTCCAGTTGCGCAGGTGTATCGGTTTCCTCTGCTCTCCTCTAAAGTATGCTTGAGTACCGATAGCGGCAGCAGCTACCCAACCCACGATTAATAAACCTATTACTAAAGCCATAGTTTGTTTCTCCTTTGTTTGTTTTTTCCTTCTGTAAACTAATATAACGGTTTGTAAAGGAATGTAACAGTGACTTGACTCACAAACAGCGACGATCGCGATCGCCCCGAGTAGCGATCGGCTTCCCGATCTAAAACCGAACCAGAAGGGGAGAAAACTGGGCAATTAGGGACTTGCAATTTCAGAAAATACCTACTCGTCGGTGTCGCTTTTGCACTGCACCCAACCTACGATTGATACCCTATTTTTTGGCAATTCCCAATTCCCCATTCCCAATTCCCAATTCCCAATTCCCAATTCCCAATTCCCAATTCCCAATTCCC